>NZ_QVLZ01000058.1:0-39395 GCF_003435205.1 Bacteroides sp. AF32-8BH
ATATTTCTGACTTATTATCTATAAAATATTGAGTAATAATCGGTTGTAAATACGTGTGTTGTCACCACCAGTACTGTAATAGGTACATACTCCTGAATCGGGGAAAAAATTACGCCCATTGTGATAAAGTTCAAATGTTCCATTATCAGGTTGATTATGGCTGTATGCACTGATAGAATTGGAGGCGTCATTACTTTTATTATTACTTAAAATCATGACAGTAGAGCCATACGTCCAGCCGTTACGTAATACGTAATATCCTGCCTGGTCAAATAATTTCATATCGTTATTAGGCGTATGTCCTTGGGGAGTACCACCGTTACCTGCTGTTTGCATGTATTTAAGTTCCTCACTGTCAGGGAACATTTCTACATATTGCTTGAAATTTGTATTTTTAAGTACATTACGCGTTCGACTCCATGAATCATTAAACATGGGGACTACATTATCAGAGCCTTTGCTAAAATAGTTGGGATAAGTGAAATGCATTACTACTTCAGCTGCTTTGCGAAGCGGTTCTGTAAAATTACTAGGCAGTTTACTGGAGAGTTGGTTTGCCTCTGCTAATTTCATAGCCTCATAGAAATCTGCTACAATGCCTATATGATAATGAAGAGACATTTCTTTATGCCATCCATCACTCATTATCTGATTTTGTACTTCTTCACTGAGTATTTGGTAACCAGTTTCCATCCATTTTTCAGCATTTTTGAATTCCGGCATTAATGTTCCGGCGGTTGCCAGTGCATTAGCTTGTGATATCAGAATATTACCTCCTGATTCATAAGGATAATCAACAAGAAAGTCTGCTTGCTCTGCAAACTCTACTAAAAAAGTAGTAAGCCATTCTGGTGTGAAATTAATAGAGTTTTTGAAATATTCCAGTAATTGTACTTGATCATTGATACGGGTTGCTACTTGCAATTGCCACCAAGACGTTGTGTTTGTACCGCTTTCCGGTTTAGGATTTTGGTTTATCCAATTATTATATACCTCAATCCATGATTGAATGTATTTTTCACTTCCGCTAATTCGATAGGCTTTAGCCTGTGGAATAAACCATTGATGGCGATGGAGCTGTTTCTGATACTCATCAGAGGCACCTTCTGGAGAAAATGTCCAATTAATCGTTCCATCTTTCTTTAAAGAATATGGTTTCAATGTTTCTTGATCTTCGTAGAAATTGTTTACATGAAAGCGATAGTCTTCCAATGCATAATCCGCTTTTGCTTGATCTGCTTCCGAGATTGTTACATTAATTAAGGACAAATTGGGATTAGTAACATTGGTTCTTGTTCTGTAGTATTCCAATAAAGCATTGGCCGCGTAATAATATTCCCCTGTTTCATAGAATTCTTTCACTTTTTCTAATCCGGGATAATTAAGGTTGATAATGTCGAATACGTTGGTATTTACAACATCATTGGGCTTAGAATCGGGAAGTAGATCTATATCTACATTTCCTCCGGTTAATAGATCGTCGTCATCGTCTGCGCATCCTGTAAAAGCGAAAAGCGCACATAAACAAATAAAGAAGATGTTCTTCATACTTTATTAGGTTTTTAATTATTAAAAGTATATTTTACTGTTTACAAAAATAGGCTATTAAATTATAGAAGCTAACTTAGCTTGTTCACACTTTGTTTAAAAATGATTTTTTTGATATTAAATTTGTTGAATCATATATTACTTCTGTCTAAAAAGCCTGTTATGGATCTGATAGCAGGCTTTTTATGTATCATAATGTAATCTATCTACCAGTGTTTGCAAGGTTGGTTTTGTACATTTTTACCTCCTCTGATGAATGATTTTTAATCCATAATGATTTTTGGAAGTATGAGGAATCGAAGAAATAATAAAATCCGGCTTTTCTCCTTGAGGGGAAATGAAGACCTCTTCTCCTTTCTTTAAATCAATTTGGAAAGTATTGTTTGGGAGTGATTGTATGGTGAAGTTTCTTTTTCCTTCAAAAATAGGGTTAACTATATCAGTCGTTATAATGCAAGGTTCTCCTGCCAGACTTTTAATATGGATAAATTGTGTCTTTCCTTGTTTTCTACTGGCAGATACTTTAAAAGCCCCTTCTGTGCGTAGACCTGAATAAGCAATGTCTTTCCATGTAGCGGGAATAGCTGGGAAAATGCGAATCTTTCCACCCCAACTCTGTAATAACATATCGTGGATACTTTGGGCGGCAGATAAAGGTGTCTCAATAACTGGCCCACTTTCTTTATACATAGTCGTCGAACTAAGAAATTTCCCAAATAATTTATTTAGATAGGCTAGTGCATCGTCTCCCTTTCCGATAGCAGAGGAAATGGAAGATGCTCCTGTGTATGAGTAACCTAGGAGAGCTTTGGGCTTGCTTTGCCAAAAAGACAATGATTTCTCAATCATTTCAATATCATTCGATTGTTCTTTATTAATTAAGTATAGAGGATAAATAGCAAGTAAATGTGAATAATGTCTGTGTGAGAAAGCATACGGCGTATCTTTTCCGATAAGCAATCCATTCTCGTCTGTGGGGTAAGGAGTAAGTTTAAGAAGCACATATTTCCATGTCTCAATCAATGAATCTTGGATACTCAGACGATGAGCTGATTCTAGTAGTGTTTGGCATCCCCAACGTAGTAGAGCGAGGTCGAAATTGCAATCTTCCACAGTGTCATATTCGGGGGAGTAAGTCGCTGGGAGATGAAGTTTTCCATCGTCTCCTTCTTTCAGGAAATGCAAATAGTAGTTGATTGATTCTTTTAATAAAGGAAATAATTTATCTCGTAGAATATCATCATCCATTTTATGACGGTAGATAAGCCATAGGTTGTGACAGGCCCATGGAAGTAGTCCTATTTGAGCTTTGCCTTTTCCTGGAATTCCTACTTCTGTAGTCATACATTCCAAATTGGAAGCAACCCCTATTCCTAATGAGTTATGGCGGTAAGCTTTGGGAATGTTGAGGCGTAACTGATCTATATGATTGTAGAGGGCATTTTCTAAAGAAGCTGCCAGATCTAGATGGTCGGAAGTATTCAGTGCCCAATAGGTAAGTTGAACATTGAGATTCCACCAAGCGTTCGGCCATGGGGTTTCGGTTAGCCACGGACCTGTGTTATCTATTAGAGCACGGTCACCACGTGTTGCAGAAGCTAATTTATACATCTGTATCCAGTAGAAGTTTTCTTTTTGTGCTTCCGGCAGTGTTATGAAACTACTGGGATAGAAAGTATTCCACCATTTACGATGTGTTTTTTGCATGGATTGATAACCTTTGCGTATAGCTTTTCGGATTTCAGCTTTGCATATTTCACTCGAATTGTTTTGAGGATATGTATGTGTTAGGTTTATCCATAAGTTGCGTTCTGTTTCGGGATTATATGTTTCTTGCCATCCAACGCTTGTTTCTCCTCCTGCCAATAATTTCTGGACAGATAGATTGATTTCTTTCCCATTACTGATTTTTGCTGTCGGATTGAGTTCGTAATCTTTTGGTATTTTATTGGCTTTTCCTTGTCTTTTGAAAATCAAATAACGAGGGCTATTAGCTTCAGCTGCTATCCATTCCCATTGGAAGTCATGTTCGTCTCCTTCTGTTGTTGCTTTTACTATTATCATCATTTCATCAGCATGGACAAAACTTCGCAAGTGGATGACTCCTTTAGTTGTTGTAATATCTGTTGAAGCTTCAGCATTCCAAAGGTCAAGATGTATCGTTCCATTGATTATTTTGCCTTTAGGATGTAGGGCAAAATGTCCGGTAAGTAGTCTGGGAATTCCGAATACATCTCTTTTAGTGCGGTGATCATGTACATCGCAGTTGCCTGTTTCTAAGCGCAAGTAGTTCTTTCCGGGTTCTTTATAAATCATTAGCCCAAGCTTTCCGTTGCCTAAAAAGGCTGAATCATACCAATATTCGGGTAACTTTTCCCATATCATATCTTGTTGACTCATAAATTGGGGCCAGTCAATATCTTGTTTTATAGTTGCCGGGTGAGCATTCACAAAAAGAATGCTGATTAATGATAAAAGTAGGTAAGAATACAGTTTATTTAAAAAAATCATAGTATGCTTTTTATCTATTAATTAATAATGCTTTCTCTGCAAATATATAGAGTATGACAATTTTACGACTATTGGTATTGTTGAATAGTCTTTCATTCTTGTTTAATGTTTTTGTTTGTATGGGATAAAGAAGGTCTTTCTTCTTTACGGGTTGAAGATTTTCGGGAATTAGCTTTCAGTATTCGTTATATAGAATATTACTCCTTTTAGGTACAATAATGATCTTATTGGCTACTTTTAAATAATAACTTCCCTATTGATATTTATTTCATTGCCTAATGAGTTTTCGTTTGACAGTTGTTGAATGATAGTTTAACAACTGTCAAACGAAAGCTCGCTTGGTAATGAGATAAATAATGCTAATAAGAGAATAAATTGAAAGCTGCATAGTAATGTATTATTGTTAGTGATAGCATTTTATGTTCTTTTTCGAACCGAAATGAACATAAATCTCAAACCAACAGATTCATATTGGATATTTACTGATTTATCCTTTTATTTTCTTAATATACTCCGTAGGCAAACATCCGAAATACTTCTTGAAACTCGTAGCAAAATAAGACGGCGTATTGAAACCTACCATTGTGCTGACCTCTGCTATTGTATAGCGGCCATCCTTCAGTAATTTTGCCGCTTCGTTGAAACGAATCTTGCGTATAAAGTCAATAGTCGATTCGCCTGTGATGGCTTTCAATTTAAGATGCAGATTAGAACGACTCATATTCATTTCTCTGGCAAATTCGTCAGTAGAGAATTCAATATTATCCATATTCTTTTCTACAATCGCTACAGCACGTTTTAGTAAAGCTTCATCCATGGCGTTAAACGTAATCTTTTCCGGTTCCACTTCCAGGGATTTGGAATACCGTTCAAGCATACGTCTACGGGTACGCATCATATTCTGTATCTTCGTAGTCAGGATAGCAAGTGAGAATGGTTTCGGGATGTAATCATCCGCACCCATTTGCAGACCTTCCATCTGGTCTTTGACTTCGCTTTTAGCAGACAGGATAATCACGGGAATATGACAGGTACGGATATTTTGCTTCACATTCTTGCATAATTTGATACCATCCATCACAGGCATCATGACATCAGTTACAATGATGTCAACTTCATTGTCTTTCAGTTTTTCCAAAGCTTCTTCACCATTTCCGGCTTCCAGCGTATTGAAGAGTTCAGCAAGTCCGCTGCTAAGATAATGGCGGATTTCATTATTGTCTTCTACAATAAGAATAGTGCCACGCTTCTTGTCACCGCCTTCGATCGTTTCGTTTTCGACCTTTTCCGTATCAATGAAATACATTTCTTTCGAGTTGGTGGAATATACCTGTCCTTCCTCATTCAGAGTGTCATTAGAAGCTAGTTCGGAGGGTTTGTAGGTATTTATGTCTTGTGGCAGATAAACAGAGAAAGTACTGCCTTTACCCTCTTCACTATCCAGTTCGATACGACCATGGTGCAATTCTACCAGGCGTTGTACCAGTGAGAGACCGATACCACTTCCTACGTGCTCACTCTCTATCTGATAAAAACGTTCGAATATTTTTCCCTGTTTATTGATGGGAATACCAATACCGGTATCACTAACTTGCAGTACCAACCAATTATTTTCCTCTTTCAATGTCACAGTAATGCTTTGACCGCTTTCCGTATATTTGAAAGCATTTGAAAGTAGGTTATTAACAATCAGTTCCAGATAATTAGGATCAAAAAGTTCCTCTTTATCTTCCAATTCGGAGTGGAGAGTATAGGTAATCTTTTTGTGGCGTGCCAGTTTATCATAAAACAAGAAATTATCTTGTATTAGTTGATGCGCATTCTCTCTCTTTGCTTTCAGCTCGAAAACTCCCAATTCGGCGCGGCGATAATCCATCAATTGATTGACAAGATGTAGCAGGCGATTAGCGTTGCGTTGGATATATTCCAGCTGATTACGAGTCCAGCGGTCACTGATCTTATTGATTATTTCTTGTAGAGGAGCTAAGATAAGAGTCAACGGCGTGCGAAGCTCATGGGAAATATTGATGAAGAAACGCATCTTCATCTGGTTGATTTCTTCTTGATGTTCCTTGTCCCTACGTTCAATCTCCAGCTCTGCTTCCATGCTTTTACGCATCCAGAAGAAGCGGAAGACGAAAGTGATAAAGCCGATAAAAATAGCGAGGAAAAGCACGATTGCCCACCAGGTCTTGTACCATATAGGGAGAACAACGATTTCCAACATCGTAGGAACGGTATTCCATTTCCCGTCACTATTAGCAGCTTTTACCAGAAAATGATAAGTACCTTGTGGCAAGTTGGAATAGGAGACAGTACGTTTGTCTGTCAGATAATACCACTCTTTATCATATCCTTCCAATTTATAAGCGAAAGTATTGTGTTGACCTGAAATATAGTTGGATACCACAAATTCAAGCGTAAAAGCCGTTTGCCATGATTTTAGCGTGATACTTTCTGTTTCATTGATATTCTTAGTCAAGATACCGGTTTCATCATCCGGACGGACTGTTTTGTTAAACAGTTGAAGTTTAGTAATGACTACCGGAGGAGTGTAAGGGTTGTCCAGTAGGAGTTCCGGGCGGAAAGTTGTGATACCGTTGATACCCCCGAAGTACATTTGCCCGTTAGAGGTGCGGCAGAATGAAGAAGTATTAAACTGATTACTTTGCAACCCGTCGGATTCCGTAAAATTGCGGAACTTCTCTGTCTCCGGATTGAAACAGGAGATACCACGGTTGGTGCTTACCCAGAGACGCCCAAAGGTATCTTCCAGAATACCGTAAACCACATTATTGGGTAAACCGTTAGCAGTCGTATATCGTTTGATTTTCTTCTCTTTTTCATTAAAACAGTAGAAACCTTCACGCGTACCTACCCAAATGATGCCATTGGCAGCTTCATAAATGCAATTGGTAAACATCTTTGTTACAGATGATTCCGGAAGGATAGGGGCTTTTTCTATTTCGATCCCTTCCTGCTGAAAGACTGATATACCTCCTTCACCACCAATCCAAAGACGTTTACGAGAATCTCTGAACAGGATTGTGATTCGTTGTGAAGTAAATGGCGTACCGTCTTTTTCTTTATCTATGGTGGTGAAGCTCCGTTTCTCCGGATTAAAACTAACCAGTGCACTTAAAGTTCCTAATAAGATACTACCCTCCTTGTCAGGAAGAATGGCATACACATTTTCATTGACCAACTGGCTATTCAGCTGATTGAAACTTTCCATTTGTCCACTGTTGCGGTGGAGAACAGTCAGACCACCGGCATGTGTTCCTATATATACAAGTGATTTTTGTTCGTCTACATATACGGCTTTGATATTGTTGGAACCAATACCGATTTCCCGTTCGTTTTCCTGTAAGATATAGTGCGTAAACTGTTGTGTCTTGGGATTATATAGATTCAATCCCCCATCATTCGTTCCTATCCATAAGTTCTTATCCTTATCTTCGGTAATGCAACTGACTACGTTGTCACTTAAAGAATTCTTATATGGAATACGCTGAATATTCTTGAATCTGTTGCGGATCGGATGATAATAGTTTAGTCCTCCGAAATATGTTCCAAGCCACATTCCACCCTGCGAATCCATAAAGATACTGCGGACCGAACGCTGTGACAGACTGCCGCTTTCTACCGGACTGCTGCTGTAAGAAACGAAAGAATCGTTTCCTTCATGATAAATGTTCAGATCATTGAATGTTCCTATCCATAGGCGATTTTGCGAATCCAATGCCAGAGAACGGATATAATTGGAACTGATACTTTTAGGATTGGAAGAAGAATGATGATAGGTCTTGACTTCTTGTGTTTTCGGGTTAAATAGAAGTAGACCGGCTCCTTCGGTAGCTATCCAGATGCGGGTAGGAGATTGTTGCAAAATGGCTTGAATCTGCTTAGTGCCTGTTATCGGAGTAATTCTTTCCAGTTTCTTTTGAGGAATGGAGTAGCTGTAAAGCCCGTCAACCGGGGTGCCGATATAGATAATATCGCCTTGCCTGTAAAGAGCAGAAGCCACTATCTTATGCATAGCCGTACTAAAAGAATCATCAACGAATCGTGATTCTTTAATATCGAACATAGTCAGACCTTCCTGTGTACTTATGAGCAGTTGTTCCGGTGAGATCTCCGCAATTCCGTTGATTTGCAGCTTCTTCCCCTTCTTTTCGTAGAAGAAATTTCTGAATTTATCCTTCTCTTCATCATAATATGACAAACCATCCCGCGTGCCGATCCAAACCCGTCCCTGACTGTCAGCCTTTACGATTCGCGAAATGTCATTAGCGATGCTGTTCGGATCATCTTCATTATGCTGATAAACTGTAAATGAATACCCATCGTACTTGTTTACTCCGTCATAAGTTGCGAACCACATATTGCCTCGTTGGTCCTGATCGATAGAGAATACAGTACTTTGTGACAATCCTTCATTAATAGAGATATAGGAGAAGTTGATTTGCTCCGGAATATCAGAAAAAGCATAATTAACCCCTGCGCATAGAAAAAGTAGACAGATTGCTATTTTGTTAAGGCTGCTCATTATTAGTTCATAAGATTAATAATGGCATCAAAGATAGTGAAATCTTTGATATACCCCATGAATTGGCTGGAAAACTATACAATCTTTCCACCCCGCGTCAAATGTCTTTTTTCATAATGAGGTGATTCTCATTGTCGATACGTTGGTAAGATATTTCGTTCATGATGCTTCGTATGAGGAATATTCCCAGCCCTCCGATTGGGCGTTCCTCCAAAGAGAGTGTAACATCTACCTCATCTACTTGTGTCGGATCAAAAGAGGCTCCTTTGTCCGTTAATAGGAAAACAAGTTGTTTTTCGCTGTAAGTTACTCTTAATAGGATGGTGTGTTGCTCTTGAGTTGGATAGGCGTACATAATTATATTGGCTACGGCCTCTTCCAATGCCAGATTGATATTCATTGTCGTTTCAAATGACAAAGAAAGTTCTTCTCCCAGTTCTTCAATGAAACTGGCTAAAACTGAAATTTCATTTAAATCGTTTGAGATCTTTATTTCTCTTTCCATAATATGTGCTTAATTGTTTGTTGTCCCGGGTTCATATTGAATAAGTAAAATAGTCAAGTCATCGCTGGCTTCGGCTTCTTTGACATGATCTGCTACAGAGTCCTCTATACCATTAACAGTGGTGCGTACATCAGACGTGTTATTATCAGACAATGTCTTCAATAACTTTTCGTCTCCATATAGCTCTTTCTCTGTATTTTCAGCTTCTGTCACTCCATCGGTGTAAAGGAACAATTTACTTCCTTTTTCCAATGTCGTTTCATCTTCGGTATAGGCAAATTCTTCAATGACACCAACAAATATCTGGGTCTTGAATTCAAGGAAAGAAACCTGTCCGTCCGGACGAATCAGTATGGGAGGATTATGTCCGGCATTACACAGTTTCAGTTTCCCCGTTTCCAAATCGAGGATTCCGACAATAAGCGTGACAAACATGTTGGATTCGTTATTATCAGAAATCGAATTGTTCATGTCCGTCACAATCTTGGCCGGTGAAAGCACCTGCTGAGATAAAGTACGGAACAGACTGCGGGTGATTGCCATAAACAGAGAAGCGGGTACGCCTTTTCCTGATACATCCCCGATTAGGAAGTAGAGGCGGTTGCCATCCATATAGAAGTCATAAAGATCTCCGCCTACTTCTTTCGCAGGGTGAAGTATGGCATGCAAATCTACATCACTACGTTCGGGGTAGGGGGGGAATATCTTGGGAAGCATTCCCATTTGTATTTCCCTAGCTATAGAAAGCTCGCTTTCAATCCGTTCTTTGCTGGCAGTCGTGTCTTTTAGTTCAACTACGTAAGTAGATAAAGAGTGCTGCATGAAGATAAGCGAATCGTATAGATCTCTGATTTCATCGTTGGAATGCACTTCTGGTATGATAACATCAAATCGTCCGGTCGCAATTTCGCGGGCTGACTCGGAGAATTTCTCCAGTGGGCGGACAAGGCGTCGGATGATGCTGTACACAATCAGGAATAGGGCTATCATCCCCACTATAAAAGTGTAGATGATTGTTCGGGATGTACTGTCTAGTTCCTGAAGAATAATCTGGCTTGGACAAACGGTGCATACTGACCATCCAATCTGGGGAATAGTTGTGTAAAATGCATACGAATCTACTCCTTTGTTATCGAAACGCATGGTTCCGGTGTGTCCTGCCAGCATTTCATGTCCGATCTGTTCCTGTGCAAGATTCTCTTTGGCAAAGGCTTCAGAGAATATCGTTTCGTTCATGATCTTATTTCTATCCATGTGAGTCAGGAAACTTCCGTTGCGACTGATTAAATAGGTGTAACTGGAAGGATATGGCTTCAGCAAGCTGATTGTATCAGTGAATTGTGTCAGTGATATATTGGCTGTAAAGACTGCGACTAATTTTCCATCACTGTCAAACAGCGGTTTGGCATAAGTACTCATGATGAAATTTCCCCCTCCGTCATCATAATAAGGTTCGCTCCAGTAAGGTTGTTTAAGCAGTTGGGGGATGAGATACCAGTCCATGCATGGATAGTCATAATTCTGGCTACCCAATACCTGGTAAGTGATCTCGCCATTTATTTCATCTTTGAAAGAAGCATAAGGCATAAAATATTTCCCTTTTTCTTTGTAATAATCGGGGACGAAAGCGATGCCGCTTCCTACAATGAACTGATTGTTTCTAACAACAGATTCAATAATATTATGTAAAGAATCCGGGTGATCTATGTTTTTTTCCAATATCCAAACGGACTGCTCTATGGTAGTCTCTACTGACAATAGCTGACCGCTGATTTCAGTTGCAATGTTACTTAATAGTCCATGAGTGCGTTCAATGGCAAAATCCGTTACTTTCTGGTGGCTATAATAATAAAATAACGCCATAATAGTAGCAAAGATCATCAACGTAAAGGAAAGTACGTAGATACTTAGCCGGGTTGCAAAGGAACGGGAAAAGTGTGTTTCATGAATGAATGTGATTATTTTACGAAATTTTCATAACGAATGTTGCTGGTGTTTTTGATTTGATCTGGCAACAAAATACTAGTTGCCAGATCAAATACTTCTCGGCTTAGCCGATAGGGACGTTGCCCGCTCTTCCTGTTTGTTTGTAGCCGTAAGATCTCATCCAACATTTTACGCTGGTGATATCTGTTGGTTCCTATGTTGTGTTGATGCACTTGTTCCATTATGATATCCAATGTTTGTTCGCGGTGTTCGTTTGCCCATTCCCAGCCACGTATGCTGGCACGGGCCAATTTCTGTACAGCTTGGGGATATTTCTGATAGAATTCTCTGCTAACATAAAGTCCGTCCTCTGGCAAGTTATATCCATAATCTGCGAAATGCATGATATGAATAGAATCAGTCTTTACACCGGCTTCAATTAGTTGTAGAAACTCATTGTAACTTCCTACGAGACAAATATCTACAGCTTTCGATAGGAAAATGTTGACTCCTCCATTGAAACGTATCCATTCCACCTGGAGTTGATATTTGTTGGCTATTTGATCCAGTAGTTCTTGACTAAGATGATTCCATACCCCTATTTTCTTATGTTGCAAAGATGAAGTACCCTTGAGTGGCGAACGACTGACAAGCATCAGACTGTTTTCCTGTGAGGTTTGCAAGATATTAACTATCTGTGCACCTGCAAAATATTCAGTCAAGGCATACGATAGGTTCATAACTACCGCTTGCGAATACCCTTTCTGCAGAAAAGAAAAAGAGCTTGCCGAAAGCGAAGGATGTACCACATGTACGTCAAGTCCCTCTTCCTTGTAGAATCCCAGTTTGTCGGCTACGTAATAGCCTGCAAATTGTGCTTGTGCCGTCCATTTGGGTGTGAGATTAATGGATTGTGCATTCACCGGTTCTGTCAGAAAGAACAGAGATAGCAAGATACTGCAAATAATAGATGCTTTTCTCATTATCAATGGAATTAACGAATGATAAAAAGGCCGGAACAGCCTGTCATATCGAATATTTTCCGTATTTCCGCACGCATAGCTTCTAATACAAGTTGTCCGTTGTGTTGCTTTACACTTTTCTGGAGGGTTATCAGGCTTCTTAAACCGGAACTGCTGATATATAGTAATCCTTCGCAGTTGATTATTATATTAGGATTCTGAACGTTTAATAAAGGTTGGATGAGAGCATTGAATTCGTTGGTATTGGCAGTGTCCAATCGTCCTTCAACAGTGAGTATGATTACTTCCTCTATTTTACATAAATTCGTTTTAAGAGTTGCTTCCGGTTTGAAATCCATTTCTATATTTTTAGTCAGGATTAGTTCGTTTTGGTTGTCCGTCGAATGATATTCTACTTTATCCATTGTTCGGCGAATCAGGAAGAGTCCCAAACCTTGTGTCAGTTGCTGTTCCAGGGATAGTGCATTTTCTGATGCTTCATTTTCAGATTTTGTGGGATCGAATGAAATACCATCGTCAATAATCTGGGCAATCAGTAGGCCGGGGGCCACAGAAGTTCTCAATGTAATTTCACCTTTTTGATTTTGAGGATAACCGTGATGGATAATATTGCTTATTGCTTCTTCAATAGCTAGGTTGAGACTCATTGTTATGCCGGAAGGTAAATGTAATGACATGCCTAATTCTTCGATGAATTGGGCAATTATTGCAATTTCCTCTACCTGATTTTCGATAGTGATTTCCTTTTCCATATTCTTTAAGTAGCGCGTCATATTATAATTTATTCTTGTTTGGGGTGAATGCTGCCACAAAAGTATTAGTAAAGGTGAAAAGTCTGAAATATATTACTCCCAAATGGTTCCCATTTTAGCAAATCTCCCTATATTGGGACGCTTTTTACGAGTGGGATGCTCCCGTTCTTTTCGCGAAAAGACTACTTTTGTCGCTCAAAACAAAAAAAACATGGTAAACGTAATTGTTCTCTGCATTGAATTGTTGTTGGATATTGTGGGCTTGGTATTGGGAATACTTGTTTATTCACGTTCTTCAGATAATAATGGACTGACAAAAGCATGGGGAGTATTGGCTATCACTCTGTCCCTTCTTCTTTTGTGTGATAATCTGGAATGGATGTGGATTTTCAGTAGAGGAGGTGAGGAGACGATTCCGCGTTTTACTGAAGTTCCGATGAATCATCTTTCGATATGGCATATTGTCCGGGTGATTGTCTTTTTTCAGTTCTTTTCTATTTTTCCTATAGCCTCATTGAAACCGGGATGGATGACTTTTTCAAGAGTCGTCAGTTTATGTATCCCTATTTTGCTGATTACATGTATAGCTTGTTGCTATGAGTTTTTTAACGGTCACTATACTACTCTAAAATCTTTTGCTTCCATTCGGGAGAATATTGGTGAACGGGATGTACGGGTAAGGCTGATGCTGTTTATAATCAGTGTAATTACTCCTTCCGTAAATTTCCTCTTTCCATATATGAGACGATGGATTCCCGTCCGGCGTAAACAGAGCCAGGCAATGTCTATTTATATGATGTGTTTTGCTATCATCATGTCCGGCTATATTTGGTTGATGCTGGGCACTAGTGGATTATGTTTTAACGTGTTCGGCTATATTGTAATCCTTCCCGTCCTTTTTTTAAATATACTATATTTGCGTAATGAGAATCCACTTTCTTTACCTCCCCAGCCTGTAGAAGAGCTGGAGATGGAAGAAATAGAAGCCATCCGGGAAATTGCGGTTTCGCCTGTCGTTTTTGAACTATCCAACCAGATGCAAAGTCTCATGAAACATAGTAAACCATTTACTAATCCTCAATATTCCTTGCAGGAATTTCTGAATGATTTGAATACGAATGAAAACAGACTCAATAAGGCTCTTCATTATGATGGCTTTTCCGGTTTCAGAGATTATATTAATTTCTACCGTTTGCAGTATTTTAAAGAACAGGCACAGTTGAAAAGGGAGCTTACAGTAAAGGAATTAATGTTTTTGAGCGGCTTTACCTCCCGCTCCAGTTTTTACCGTTATTTTGCGAGTGTGGAAAAAATGTCTCCCAGTGAATATATGGAGATGCTCAATAGAGAAAATAAATAAGGGGTGTGGGAAAAGAATCACCACAGATCATAGAATTAGCACGGATTTGATTGTAATTCAAAGATTATCAATGCAGAATCGATGTTTCTTTTATGTAATCTGTGGTGAAACTTGAAACTGGCAGGCAATTTATTATTTAGCTAAATCTCCTATTTCGTCTAAATTCTTCTGAATATCATCATCAGTCAATGAATAGTTTACCAAGTCACCGGCCAAATACTTATCATAAGAAGTCATATCGATCAGTCCATGTCCGGAAAGGTTGAACAGAATCACTTTTTCTTCTCCTGTCTCTTTGCATTTGTTAGCTTCGCGGATAGCTGCTGCAATAGCGTGGCTGGACTCTGGAGCCGGAATAATACCTTCAGACTGTGCAAACAGACAACCTGCTTCGAAAGATTCCAATTGCTGTATATCTACTGCTTCCATCAGATTATCCTTGAGCAACTGTGAAACGATGACACCTGCACCATGATAGCGAAGACCGCCGGCATGGATATGGGCCGGAGCAAAATTATGTCCTAAGGTAAACATCGGTAGCAATGGAGTATATCCGGCTTCATCACCGAAGTCATACTGGAATTTACCACGTGTCAGTTTCGGACAAGATGCAGGTTCGGCAGCAACGAAACGAGTCTTTTTTCCTTCCTGTATCGTGTGACGCATGAATGGGAAAGAGATACCTCCGAAGTTGGAACCACCTCCGAAACAACCGATTACGATATCCGGATATTCGCCTGCCATTTCCATCTGTTTTTCGGCTTCCAGTCCGATAATAGTCTGATGAAGAGTAACATGGCTAAGTACAGAACCAAGCGTATATTTACAGTTGGGAGTCATTTGTGCCAGTTCAATAGCTTCAGAAATGGCTGTTCCCAATGAACCCTGATAAGTAGGGTGTTTAGTCAGAATATCCTTACCGGCACGGGTAGACATGGATGGAGAAGGGGTTACCTGTGCTCCGAAAGTCTGCATGATGCTGCGGCGGTATGGCTTTTGTTCATAACTGATTTTTACCTGATAAACAGCAGCTTCCAAACCGAAAACCTTAGCTGCATAAGAAAGAGCGGCTCCCCATTGTCCGGCACCGGTTTCAGTGGTGATGTTGGTAACTCCTTCTTCTTTGCAATAATAAGCCTGTGCCAATGCAGAGTTCAACTTATGTGAACCGATAGGGCTGACACTTTCATTCTTAAAATAGATATGAGCCGGAGTACCGAGTGCTTTTTCCAATCCGTAAGCACGAACTAGCGGAGTACTGCGATAGTACTTATACATTTCGCGCACTTCTTCCGGTATTTCGATCCATGCATCGGTCTGATTCAGTTCCTGATGACACAGTTCCTTAGCGAAAATCGGATACAAGTCTTCCGCTTTCAGTGGTTGTTTGGTTCCCGGATGCAACGGAGGCATAGGTTTGTTTACCATATCCGCCTGAATGTTGTACCAGTAGTGTGGAATTTCTTCTTCGGGTAAGATATACCGTTTTCTTTTTTCACTCATAATATTGTAGTTTTTTAGTTTCTTGTTGCCAAAAGTACTCAATTTTTTAATATTCAGAAAATTTTGTCAACAAAGAATCGGTTCTAATTGTTATTTTACTTAAGTTTGCACGACCCTGTTAAAAAAGATGATATGAAGATTTATCATAAGTTTTTATTGTATCAGAATAAACTGCTAAAACCCTATGTACGTATCCTGTTAGGACTGGTAGAAGCACTCACTTATCTGGCATCTCTGTTGTTGATTGTTGGAGTAGTATATGAACACGGTTTTTCCTTATCCGTAGATGAAGTGGCTAATTTGCAGACATTGTATAAAACTGTCTGGATTATCTTTCTGATTGATGTTACTTTACATATTTCACTGGAATACCGGAATACTAAAAAACAATACCGGCGATTAGCCTGGATATTAAGCGGGTTATTATATCTTACTCTAGTACCCGTCATTTTTCACCGTCCGGAAGAAGAAGGAGCTATTTTGCAGATTTGGGAATTCCTGCATGGGAAGTTTTATCATCTCCTGTTATTACTAGTCCTTTCTTTCCTCAACTTATCCAATGGGCTGGTGCGCCTGTTGGGACGGCGTACCAATCCGTCTTTGATATTGGCAGTCAGTTTTATGGCTATTATCCTGATTGGAGCAGGTCTACTGATGCTTCCGCGCTGCACGGTGAATGGTATTACCTGGGTAGACTCTTTATTTACGGCTACCAGTGCCGTATGTGTTACAGGTTTGGTTCCGGTAGATGTATCCACTACATTCACCACTTCCGGATTAGTTGTCATTATCCTGTTGATTCAGATTGGAGGATTAGGAGTGATGACATTAACCAGTTTCTTTGCCATGTTCTTCATGGGAAACACCTCCATTTATAATCAGCTTGTTGTACGTGATATGGTTAGTTCCAATTCGTTAGGTTCATTACTGTCCACCTTATTATATATATTGGGCTTTACCCTAGTCATTGAAGGGATTGGCATGGTTTCGATTTGGTTTAGTATTCACGGTACGCTGGGAATGACTTTGGAAGGCGAGTTAGGTTTTGCTGCTTTCCATGCTATATCAGCTTTTTGTAATGCGGGTTTTTCTACACTTTCCGGTAATTTAGGGAATCCGATGGTGATGACCAATCATAATGGACTGTTTATTTCTGTTTCTTTGCTGATAATCTTCGGTGGTATCGGCTTCCCCATTCTTGTCAATTTCAAGGATATTGTATTATATCACCTACGTCGTTTCTGGAAATTGGTCCGTACACGCAAACTGGATCGTCACAAAATGCAGCATCTTTATAACCTGAATACGAAGATTGTGTTAATCATGACTTTCCTGCTTTTATTAATCGGTACATTAGCTATTGCTGCTTTTGAGTGGAATGCTTCTTTTGCCGGTATGCCTTTGGCAGACAAATGGACACAAGCTTTCTTTAATGCCACTTGTCCTCGAACAGCCGGTTTTAGTAGTGTCGATCTGGCATCGTTGAGCGTGCAGACTTTGTTGGTTTATCTATTCTTGATGTGGGTTGGTGGTGGTTCACAGTCTACGGCAGGTGGTGTGAAAGTGAACGCTTTTGCAGTTGTGGTTCTGAATCTTGTAGCCGTATTGCGTGGTACTGAACGGGTAGAGGTGTTTGGCAGAGAATTATCTTACGATTCAATCCGGCGTTCCAATGCAACAGTAGTCATGTCATTGGGAGTGTCATTCATTTTTATTTTCACATTGAGCATACTCGAACCGGGTGTTTCCATCATGGCATTGACTTTCGAATGTGTCTCTGCACTTAGTACTGTGGGATCCAGTCTGAATCTGACCCCTCATTTGTGTGATGCCAGTAAGTTGTTGGTATCCTTGTTGATGTTTATCGGACGTGTGGGATTGATAACATTGATGTTGGGAATTGTCAAACAGAAAAAGAATACAAAATACCGTTATCCGAGTGATAACATTATAATAAACTAAAGATATGAAGTATATTATTATCGGTTTAGGAAATTACGGCCATGTGTTGGCAGAGGAATTGTCTGCATTAGGGCACGAGATTATTGGTGCGGATATTAGTGAAAGTCGTGTAGATTCAATCAAAGATAAGGTTGCTACGGCTTTTGTCATTGATGCCACTGACGAACAATCATTATCAGTGTTGCCATTGAATAGTGTGGATATAGTAATTGTAGCGATTGGTGAGAATTTTGGTGCATCGATACGTGTTGTTGCCCTATTGAAGCAGAAAAAGGTTTCCCGAATCTTTGCCCGTGCTATTGATGCCGTACATAAAGCGGTGCTTGAGGCTTTTGAACTTGAGCGAATCCTGACTCCGGAAGAAGATGCTGCCCGCAGCTTGGTGCAATTGCTTGATTTTGGAACGAATATGGAAGGATTCCGCATCGATCAGGATTATTATGTTGTGAAGTTCACGGTTCCGGAGAAATTTGTAGGATATTTTGTGAATGAGTTGAATTTGGATGAAGAGTTTCATTTAAAGATGATAGGGTTGAAGAGAGCCAATAAAATAACCAATTGCTTGGGCATTTCTTTAATGGAGCTTCATGTAAAGAATGAATTACCGGCGGATGAGAAAGTGGAAGAGGGAGATGAGCTGGTTTGTTACGGTAGATATCGCGATTTCCAAGCTTTCTGGAAAGCTATTTAATGTGCAAAATCTAGTGGATTTCAAGATAGAGGGATGATGATATTTGTTGGTAAATAGTATAATGTTGGCAGTTATCCCCTTTGGTTTTGTCTGATTATTGTAATTCCGGTTTGCAATTATTAATTGTTGCAGGATGAAGTTTTATACTATATCCTATAGAGGTGAAATTGAGCTGCACAATCAGGCTTTGTGATGTTTCCGGTTTTCGTTGGTCGAACACGAAGTTGCCTAGACTATAGAAAATAGGCTTACCTTTAAAATATTCTTCTTTCTGAATGACATGCGGATGGTGTCCGATGATGGCATCCGCACCTGCACGGATAAGCCGGCGTGCTCCTTTTCTTCTGTCTCGCGTTTCAGATATCCCTTAAAATCCAGACCAAAACCTCTCCATGCATATTCCGCTATCAGAAATTTTCCACTTCGTTCCCGTTCCACGGTGCGTATCAATACAGGAGTATGTTCACGAATCACTCTAAAATCTTCCAAAGGTTGTGCTACCCTCGAACCTAACCAAAGTGGGCGGATATACGCTTCATCTGCAATCCGGTAAATAAATAACCGCTTGTCGGGTTTGGGGTCGAATCGGGTAGGCTTGATAACCCACACAATAATTTCCGGCATCCCGTCTCCTGTAACATCTCCATAATCAAATTGATAGACAGGATAAGGCAATTTCCAAACAGAGTGGGAGGGTTGGTCTGTATTCAAATGAATGACATAGAGCGAATCAGATTCTTTGTTCAGAGATACTTCCATGTGTCTTTGATTAACTTGCCATTCAAACCTGTTTTCTTTCCGGCATGAACAGAACATCAGTAAAAGACCTGTAAAAATAAGGAAGTGAATCCTGTGTGACATATCTGTAACGTTTTCTTTGGCAAAGATAGATATTAACCTGTATTTACCTGCTTCTTTTCTCGTAAAAGTGAAAAGTCCAGTATATTATATATGAAAACCACCGGACTTCTCTTTAGTTAAGAAATCCGGTGGCTTATCAGATTTTATAAAGCGTATACCTTATTTCGTTTGAATACGAATATTTCCGGCTTTCACTCCATTTGCTTTGGCTGTAAATACAATTTCTCCGGCAGTTTCACCAGCTTGTATGATAGCTGTCAACATTCCGTTGAAAGCATGCATCTTCGGAAGATGAAATTGTTCCAGATTTGTCGGGTCGCCATTGGCAGCGGCACGATATTTACCGGTTCCCTTTGCAGAGAAGTTAATCTGACGATTATCAGTAGGGCAGAGGTTACCATCTTTGTCTACAACTTTCACAGTCACATACGCTAAGTCTTTTCCGTCTGCAGTCAATTCGTTACGGTTGCTGACCAGTTCGATATGATGAGGTTTTCCGGCAGTACGAACCACTTTTTCCGCTACAGCTTTTCCTTCTTTGTTATAGGCTACTACTTTTACTTCTCCCGGTTCATATACAGCATCCATCCACATCAGACGATAGCGGTTCTTCAACGAACTATTATTCTTGCTTTGTTTACCATAACTTTTACCGTTGATAAACAGTTCGGCTGTAGGATAGTTGGTATATACAAATACAGGAGTCACTTCGCCTTCACGTCCCGGCCATGTCCAGTGAGGCAGAATATGCAAGGTTTCCGCATCCTTGTTCCATACACTGCGATACAGATAATAGCGGTCTTTAGGCAGACTGGCAAGGTCGATAATACCAAACATGGAACTGTGATTGGGCCATGCATCCGTGTCATAAGGTGATGGCTCGCCCAGATAGTCAAATCCTGTCCATACAAATTGTCCGATTGTCCAATGGTTATCGTCGGCCAGTGCAAAGTCCTCGTCCGGAATATTTGACCAGGAACAGGCTTCCACATCATAAGAGGAACACTGATGGTCTTCATACTTAGTACTTTTCTTATCCTCTACCGGGAATTTGTATACCCCGCGTGAACTGACAGTAGAAGCAGTTTCACTACCCAGAATCAGATTCTGCGGGAGTTGGTCATAAGATTCCTTATAGCGTTGGGTACGGTAATTAAGTCCCGGAATGTCAATCATTGCTGCAAATCCGTTCGCAAGTACACAAGTAACCTGATCCATTCCACAAGTGACAGGACGTGTCGGATCTTCTCGGTGGCAAATGTCTTGCAGGAATTTAGCCACTTTATAGCCGACAGGGCTACATTGGGTCGGCACTTCATTACCGATACTCCACATAATCACACACGGATTATTCCGATAATTATGGAGCATATTTACCATATCACGTTCCGCCCATTCATTGAAATAACGGTGATAACCGTTTTCACACTTGGCGATGTCCCATTCATCGAACGGTTCAATCATCATCATAAATCCCATTTCGTCACACAACGCTACGAGTTCGGGAGTCGGCATATTATGAGAAGTACGGATAGCGTCACATCCCATATCTTTCAGCAATGTAAGTTGATGGCGAAGCGCTGCTACATTAATAGCGGCACCCAGCGGACCTAAATCATGGTGATTACATACCCCTTGGAATTTGCGATGTTTTCCGTTCAGATAGAAACCCTTATCAGCGATATATTCAATGCTGCGGATACCGAAACGGGTCGTGTAAGTATCCACCAGTTTATCATCTGCGTAAATTTTGGAAACAGCCTTGTAGAGCGACGGACTTTCCGGCGACCAGAGCTCGGGCGCATTTACAATAAAGTTTTGTTCGAATGGTTGTCCATGATTAATGCGGCTCGTATTCTCTTTGCTGGTAGCCACTTTTCCGTCCGGAGAAAGAATCTCTGTTTCTATACGGATTTGTGTTTTCTCATCGGCATTATCAATCTTCGTTTGAAGACGTACGGCTGCAAAGTCCTTGCTGACATGAGGAGTTGTGATTTGTGTTCCCCATACAGGCACGTGCACTTTATCAGTCACGATCAGATGCACATTACGATACAAACCTGCTCCCGGATACCAGCGCGAGGACTGCGGACGATTTTCCAAACGTACGGCCAGCGTATTATTCTTTCCGTCTTTGTTTAATAAAGACGTCACGTTACAGTGGAAAGAGTTGTAGCCGAAAGGCCAGAAACAAGCTTCTTTTCCATTTACATAGACACGTGCTTCGCTCATGGCGCCATCAAAGAGCAGCGTCACCTCCTTATCGGCAGGAGCATCAAAACTGGTTCGATACCATCCGGTGCCTACATAAGGGAGCCCACCGGTACGTCCTGTTTTCAAGGAAGCCTTTTTCTCGAAGTTCTGTGTTACAGCTACATTCTGCAGGTCATTATTCATATCGAATGGACCGAAAATCGCCCAATCATGCGGAATAACAACCGACTCCCATTTAGTGTCATTAAACTCCGGCTGGCTAGCCTCTTTAAAATCTCCTTTACTGAATTTCCAGTTTTTCTCGAGCAGCGTCTCACTGCGTTGCGCTTGCAATGTGCAAGCGGCGCCCATCAAAAGTACAGCTAATAACTGTTTTTGGTGTTTCATGTTAATATTTGCTTTTCAGGTATAAAATATTTTGGATTCGGGGTAAAGTTATAAAAAATGATTCAATAATCTTATCTCTTGAAAGCATTAAATGCGCTGGTCGGTTTACCACTGTCGTCAAACATGCCCTTTCCATAGTTCTTCCAACCACCATAACTCTGCGGTTCCCAGGAGAATACACCAAGACATTGTTCCACTTGTTTGGCTTTCGTCATAAAGTCTGTGAAAAAGTCTTCAGCTTCGGAATAGTCCCAGGGAATACCAATTTCGCACATCATCACCGGAGTGTTGTATTTGGCAATCAGATTTTTCATATTGGCAATACATTTGTTGTTCATATCTTCCCAATCATCGGCTACTCCCTCTGTCGGGTACATATCCGGATAAAGAGACATACCGATGACGTCCCATTTGGCATTGTTGTCATGCAAATAACCGAAAATCCGGTTGTATAGATTGGCATCATTTCCCTGGTCGAGGTGTACAATCACTTTCGCATTCGGATAAATCTCTTTAACAGCATTGTAGCCGGAGTTAATGAATTTCGCAAAGTTTTTAATACCGTCACTACTCGTTGTTTGTCCAGTGGGGAATAGCATTCCCTGATGAGTCTCATTGCCTACTTGCACCCATTCCACGTCAATGCCCATCTCTTTGATTGCACCGAGTACATCTTTGGTATGGTCGGCAATCGCCTGTTCCAGTTCTTCTACCGTATAGTTTTCCCAGGCTTTGGGTTTGGCTTGTTGAACAGGATCGGCCCATCTGTCACTGTAATGGAAGTCGATCATCAGGCGATAGCCCAAATTATGCGCTCTCCATGCTTTGAGCAATACGTCACCCTTATTGCACCAGCCTTTTACATCTTCCGTGTCATTTTCCGGGTTCACCCATACACGTAGACGAATTGCATTTATACCCAGGTCACGAAGCAGAGACATACATTCCTGTTCTTTTCCATCGGAGGTATAGAATTTATATCCGGAACTTTCCATTTCCGACAGCCAACTGACATCAGCTCCCCGGGCGAAGCCGGACATATCATAAATGGTTTCCGTCTTTTCCGGGAAATTCGGAGTATCATTATCATCATCACAAGCGGTGAAGATGCTTCCGCAAAGTAGTGCGGAAGCTATCATTATATATTTTCGTATCATAGTGATTCTGTTGAAATTAATAATCATGTTGTTGAACTTAGAATGTTATTCAGTGATTTCAGTCATTGTAAACTCCATCTTGTTGAGATCCAGCGTAATGCGATATTTACCCTCCTTGGCGGGTTTAATGTTATCACCATTCTGATCACTTAGATAGAGCCCACTTTCAGAAGTATAGTACAATCTCCAGTCCCAGTTAATCTGATCGGGATCCGTATTCATGAGGAAGTAGAATCCGTCACCGATGGTGGTGATATCGCATTCTGCGCTCCATATTCCGGTTTCCTCATCATATATCATCAGGTCTTTAGCCGTTGACCAGCCATTGAAAGTTCCATATACATTGATTTGTTTGATTTCAGTAGGCTTCCAGGTTAAGTTGACATAATCTACTTCGATTGTATAACTTTTCTTGCCGGAACCATCGAACCAGATGTTGTAATGCTCTCCTGTTGTAAGAGCAAGGCTATAAAGATTGTTGGGATCAGAGCCATACCATGTGTTTGTTGATGGGGCTACTATCTGGAAGTTTTCATTGCTGACGGTTTGGAATACAGTGCGATAAGTTCCCGCAGTTTTACCGGGTTCAAGTTTGCGGTATAACTTTCCCCACCATGAGTCGGCACCTTGCATTTCCAGATAAGAGGGATAAGTCGGTTCTACACTTCCTCCTTCCGTCACTTCCACTTTCCATGCTTGCGGGTCGTTCAGGTCAATAATCAATGTACATTCTCCGGCTGCTGGTACGTTTACTGTAATATTTCCGGCAGAAACATTTGTTCCGGTATTGAATGTCAATTCATTAGCAGAACCATTAAAGGCGAAAGGAGTATCTTTGGCTTTCGTATCATCAATGCTGTTATCAGCTCCGCTGACGCTGGTGTTATCATATAGTTTACCTGTTCCATTCATCTGAATATTGATAGTGCCGGCTCCTGTAGCAGTAAATATGCCCTGCCATTGATTCTTGTCACGTTTGTATTCCATTGTGATACCTCCGTCGATGCCACTTACATTGAGTGTTGGCATCCATAAAGCAGTCCATAGTTTTTTGGTGGTATTGACATTCGTATAGTAACAGCCTGATTGACCGGGGAACCACAAATCCCACGTTCCTTCAGCAGCATCAGTTGTCAGGAAGAACGGAGTAGCCGTACTGCCTGATTTGGCTGTGTGCCAAACAGTACCATCGGCTTCCTGTAGATAGAAACCCTCCCAAGAAGTGGCTCCCATAAAGCCGATATAGTTGCCATCCGCATTGGCTGCATACAGATCTTTTCCTGAATCCTTGCCGTCTCCCTTATTGATGATATTGGCAAATCGCATATCAATTTCATAAGGAGTAACCATGACTTTTACCACATTACTGTATACAGGAGCGATGTTACTTCCGTTTCTTCCGGCAAGCCGGAAATAGAGCGGTGCTTCTTCTTCGGGAGTAGCTTTCAACTGATAAGCGACGATATTTAAAGCGGAGACAGAGTACGTCTTTGATACTCCACTTTCGGTCGTTTCCAGAATCTGCCCGGAGAAATCTTCCGTGCGTGAAACCTGTACGGAAGTTTGTACACCGGTGGTAGGCTGGTATCTTGAATCGCTCACTTGCAGCGTCTGGTCAGTCCAGGCAAGCGACAGAGCATAAAACTTAGCTGTCTCCTTTGTCAGTACGACAGAATTGGCAGAAGCTATCAATTCGTTCTCTTCCGGGCTGGAGAGAAAATAGGTATCCCCATCTTTCTCGCAAGCACCTAGTAATAGGAGGGCGGAAAGTAAAGTGAATAGATTATTTAGTTTTTTCATATCGTTGTTCCGTATTAATATGATTAATAGTTTTCATTGTATAAGTTTGGATTGGCCGTCAGTTCGGTAGCAGGTATCGGATAGATATTGTATTTGCTCTCTACTGCCTTACCGTCTTTTACGCCACCTTTCCATTGCCATACATAGCTGTTGGTTGTAAATTGATTGAAGCGGATCAAGTCCGTACGGCGATACCCCTCCCAATACAGCTCACGGGCACGTTCGTTGATGATAAACAGTTCGTTGATTTCAGACTCGCTTTTGTTATGAGTGTTGTCGCCGAAAGCACGTTCCTGTAGCTCATTGATATAAGGCAGTACATTTGCCAGAGTTGCTTCCGTTCCTCCACGTACCACAGCTTCTGCCATCATTAAATATACATCGGCCAGACGGAATAGGGGATAATCTGTATTTACACCACCGTCTGCGGTGTTGGAAGCAGTCTGTCCGGCATCAGTCAGGTTAGTCCATTTTTCTACGAAATAGCCATTGCTTTGGTCATCTATCTTTTCCAGGTCCCGGGTTTGTCCGTCGGTAAAGAACATATATCGCTGGTCGGCTTCTTCGTTACCTGAGAAAAGTTGAGGAATTTCTCCGCGTACACGGAACATACCCCATCCTGATTTTACACCGTAATCTTCCGGTATCTGTTTTTCGGACGTGTTGCTCACTGCGCCACAAACAATGTAAGTGGATGATCCCCATGACACGAGATTGGTTGCGTCTACCGGGAGGGTGAAGATTATTTCGTTCGTACGTTTGTCATTGTCGGCATTAAACAGCTTGTAATAATCGCTTTCCAGTTGATAACCCTGTTCGATAACCTTTTTACAGGCTTTGATACATTCGTTGTATTTGGAAGTCTGGGTATAAACTTCCGCATTCAGATATAATTTGGCAAGTAATGTATATGCAGCTCCTTGGGAAGCGCGTCCGTAAGGACAGTTCGCTTTATTTAGCATTTCATCTTTAATGGCATTCAGTTCACTTTCAATATAATCGAAAATCTGTTGGGCTGTATAGCGGGGAGGCAGATATCCGACTAGCGGGTCATTTTCCGTCACAAACGGGATATTGCGGAACAGATCGAGTGCGTGATAGTAGAATAAAGCACGCATGAAACGGGCTTCGGCACGATAAATACGAATTTCAGTCTGCTCCTGGTCCGTGAACTGTGCTATCTTTTCATCGGTGGCATTGCGGAGAAACTCATTACATAAAGCAATGTTGTAATAGATACGGTAATACATATCCGATACCCAAGGATCATTAGCGTCCCAACTCAAATACGTCAGTCCCGTTACGTTGTCACCGGACAGCCAGGTAGAAGCCACTTCATCCGTTCCACATTCCTGCAAGTTGAAGAAACAGCGCATATAATCCTGTCCGCTGTTACTACTCAAATCGTTGTCACCATTCTTTTCCTGTCCGGTGGTCACCATGGCTGCATAGATTTTTCCCAGAACGGCTTTATAGTTTGCAGCACTGGTATATATGGTAGAAGATGTTTCTTCTTCGTGTGGATATTGGTCCAAGTCGCCTATGCAGGAACTCATCAGGAGTGCGCTGCAAAAATAAAGGGCTGTATAAAATATCTTTTTCATAATCGATGCTTTTAGTAATTAGAAGTTAATACCTATGTTGAGAGAGAAAGTACGTGGGCGTGGATAAAACGAATTGTCCACACCGTCGGGAACTTCCGGGTCAACGCCGCTGTATTTGGTGATACAGAATACATTTTGCACCATGGCACTCACATTCAGACTGCATCCTTTATAAATAGTGCCGAAGTTGTAACCCAATGAGAGATTATCCATTTTCAGGAAAGAAGCATTCTCTACATAGTAGTCAGAGAGATATTGACGTGTCTGGAATCCTGTTTTCAGATAGGTTGATGACAGGTTGTTTAGCTGATAAGAGTTATAGCTGACAGTTTCCCAGGCACCGCTGTTCATAGCCATCGCATTATAGACATAGTTTCCGATATTGGCACGCAGGCTGGTGCTCAATGTCCACTTCTTGTAACGCAATGAGGTACTGAAACCGAGGATATAGTCGGGAGCCGGAGAGTGGTAGCGGTACAAGTCGTTCGAGTTGATTTGTCCGTCCCCGTCAAGGTCTACGTAAGCTCCTTCTATCGGTTTGCCGGTTTTTTCATCATACAGCTGATGGTAAACGTAGAACATATAAGGAGCATATCCCTCGCTCAATGTCTGTACCTGATAACTGTCGATATACGGACCTACAGAAGTGTTGGTGGCAGGCGTACCGGCTGTCAGTGATAAGTTTTTCACTTTCATCTTCTGCCATGTCATGTTGAAACTCAAGTCCCAGTTCCAGTCCTTGGTCTGTATGGGCGTTGCGTTCAGACTGAATTCCACACCCTGACTGTCCACATTTCCGACATTGGTCGTGATGTTACGATCGAATGTAGTACCGGCAGCAGCAGGTACGGTGGCAATCAGGTCTTTGGTCTGACGGGTGTAGTAGTCGAAACTACCAGTGATGCGGTCTTTGAGAAAACCGAAGTCAAAACCCACATTCCATGAAGTGGTTGTTTCCCATTTCAGGTTGGGTACATACGCTTTGGGGCGGTAAGTAGGAGTCGGAGTGCCACCGATAAGAGAGCCGGCACCACTTTGACTGATCGTATAGATAGGGAGGTAGTTGTAGTTGCCTATACCGTCTTGCTGCCCGGTGACACCATAACTGGCACGCACTTTCAGCGTACTGATGACTTTATTGTCTTTCAGGAATGATTCTTCTGTCACTCTCCATCCTAATGCTACTGACGGGAACGTACCCCAACGTACATTTTTAGCGAAGCGCGAAGTGGCATCGCGACGTACAGTAGTAGTCAGCATATAGCGGGAGTTGAACGAGTAGTTCAAACGGCCATAATAAGAGAGTAATACATGGCGTTCGTCAGAGGCTTTCGATGTTTTCTGTATTTCTCCCAACGTGTTCATTTCGCTATAAAGCGGAGTCGTGGATTTCCAGTACTGATAATCGTAACCGGCTGTTACATCAAAACTACTCTTAATGGATTCCACCAATTTGTTGTAGTTGGCATACAGAGTCAACAGACGGTTTTCTTTTTTCTGTGGGCCATAGCTGTAATCCAAACCGGAAGTGGTGTAATTCTGTGCAGCTTCTGCCGGAACATATACACTTCCTTTACCTTGTGCATAGTCATAACCTAACGTAGCATGCAACTTCAAATCGGGGAAGAAGTGAAGACGATAGTCTGCATCAATGTTTCCGATAAAACGTTTTACTGTACTTTGTGAGTCATTCATATTGAGAAGTCCCACCGGATTCATGACTGCTCCGTTCACAGGAGCACCGGTGTTGTCAATCGCTTCCGTATATCCGCCGAATGTGTCTAGACCCGAATATACTGGAATGGTAGGATTCATGGTCGAAGCAGCCCAAATGGCACTTGTATTGGCAAATGTGTTCTTATTGATAGAACCTTTAGCATTGATATTCAGTTTTAAGTGGTCTTTAAAGAAAGACGGATTCAATGTAATGCTTCCGGTGTAACGCTCCGCGTTGTCAGTACGTAATAAACCACTCTGGTTGTAGTAACCGATAGATGCACGGAAAGGTAAGTTTTTGGTAATCTTTCCAGCAACACTTAGATTATTATCCGTACCGAAGGCATTTTGATAAATCTCATCGTTCCAGTCCGTATGTGTCGTGCCGAGTAACGCCCGTTGTGCATCGGTTCCTTTGCTTTGGATGGTATTGACAAATTCATCGTAACTCAACATATCTGCCAATTTGGTACGGGTTTGTACAGAGTTGGTCGTACTGAATGTAATCTTCAGTTTATCGGAACTTCCTTTTTTGGTAGTAATCAGAATAACCCCGTTGGATGCACGCGAACCGTAAATGGCAGTCGAAGAAGCATCTTTCAGAATGGTCATACTTTCAATATCGTTCGGGTTGATGAGGCTAAGGAAATTCCCGTCATTACCGCTGATGCCTCCCTGTTCCAAAGGAACGCCGTCCAGTACGATCAAAGGGTCATTACTAGCGTTCAGTGAAGCACCACCACGCACACGGATCGTACTTCCCGCAGTGGGAGAACCACTGTTGGACATGATTTGCACACCGGAAATCTTACCATTAATCAGTTGCTCGGGAGAGCTGACCAATCCCATGTTGAAGTCCTTGCTGCTGACGTTAGTTACCGAACCTGTCAGGTCGCTTTTACGCTGCGTACCATAGCCGATTACTACAACGTCGCTCAATACCTGTGAATCACTTTTCAACTGGATATTCAAAGTAGTACTGTTGGCAGGAACAGGTACTACCTTTGTTTCATATCCTACATAAGAGAATTGCAACTCTTTGCTGCCCTGTGGCACATTGAGTGTATAATTACCGTCGAAATCGGTCACTGTTCCGGTAGAAGTACCGACAATGAGGATACTTACTCCGATCATCGGTTCCTTGTTCTCGTCAATCACTTGTCCGGTGATTTTCTTGCCTCCTTGTTGGGCGAAGGCAGGAATGATGCCTCCTAAAAAGGCTGTACACAACATAAGTAGTACAGTCAGATGGCGTAGATTTAAGATATTCCTGTTCATAATTACTGTGTTATTGATAATAGATTTATTTTTACTTTTTATTTAAAAATCAGCGGCTTTTCCCTTTCTGTCTCTTCCGTTTGCTACCCCTTTTCAGAAGGCTTCAGACGTGGTTCAGACGAAAGATTTGTTCCTCACCGAGGAAGACCTTGTTCCTCACCGATGAACGACCCTTTCCTCACCGAGGAACAAAGGCTTCGACAACGGGGAACTTTAAGAACGATTATTCCAGCCAGATATTTCCTAGTTCAATCTCAACTAAACCTTTCTTGTTTCCTGACATTGATAGCTCCAGCTTTTCAATCCTTTCCGGTAAAAATGCGATTTCCGTTTCCGGATGGAAATACTGTTTCAAGAAGGTCGGATAAGCTATCGGCAGCAGTGCCGTGTCTGTCTGGCGTAAATCTTTCAACGGTATCCGTATGATTCCCTCCGATGATGGAGCAGGACAAGGGCTTTTATAAGTATATCCGTCTGACGTTACGAAACCGGCACTGAGTCCTTCCGGAAGTGCTTTCGTGCGATTTACCCGGATACAGAGAACGCTACAATCCTTTACTCTTTCTTTTCTTTCTTCAATCAGGTTCTTTACGAACGTGCGGAGGAAATAGTGCGGATTTTCTCCTTTAGGAGTAAACCGGAACCGGAGCAAAGGTTTTTCCACCGGAGAAGAATCAACCAAAGTACGTTGGAGATCATTCCATTCGGGAAGCGTGTATGCTTCTATCCGGCTATCTGCGTCCGTAATAGTCAATAGTGGTATCGCACTATCTGGGGCAACAACACGAGTAGTCCAATAGGCTCCGGAAGTATAATTCCAGTCCAGTGGATTTCCCTTTATTCCCAATGATGAATTCCTGTAACCGGAATTTCCTGTGGGATAAGTGCGAGTGCTGTTGCCCCGGCATACGATGATGTTATACCTGAAACAATCATCCTTTATTTCTGTAGCGGGTATCGTTGCTTGATAGGTATATCCGCCTGTACGTTTCATCTTGATATATGGATTATGCTCATTCCAAAAAGATATCTTATCGGTGTAGATAATCACAGAATCCGGGAATTCGGTTCCTACCACCTGTGCACTAATCGTCAAATCCTTATTTGCTTCAGTGGTTGCCGATGGAGTATGAACGACTTTATAATCCGTCACACGTGGAGCAGGAGCCACATACTCTCCGATGCGGATGGAATTCCATTGAGAGTCTGCCTGCCAGTTCTGTTTGGGCGTACAGTTTTTACGTTTCAGCAGATAGGTACCCGGACGAAGTCCGCGGATAATCCCGTCTGTCACATCTCCTTTCTGCTGATTTCCTTGATTGAGGGCCGTAAAGGTAAATTCCATCCCTAAATCAGGTATTTGCAAAGCCATGTCCCAAGCACCATAAGCGATGGTAACCACTTCTTTATCGAGTGACGGTTTGGCAAACGGATCGTTCACTACTACCGCGTCCGGCATCACTTCCAGTCTCCAGACTCCCGGTTCGAGGCAATCCATGAAATAAGCACCTGTTCCCTCATAATGAATGATCGGAGAACTGCCACAACCGGCAATGGAAACAAGTTGTGACGCATCTTTGGGCTGGGTGTTGGTATGATTGGAATAATAGAATTTCTTTCCATTATTTAATTCGCTCAAGTCCTCTGTATAACTGACACGAAAACCGTCACCAAATAAAGTGTCCTGTGGATAACTGCCGTATGATTCACCTCTTTTCAGACTGCGTGTAGCTTCGGCAGCTATCTTCATACTGATGGCTTTATGAGGCGTATAGGCAAGATTCAAGAAATGAGTCTGATATTCCGTATTGGCATAAGCGATATCCATCGGATCATACGCAAACTGGGTAATCCATTGAAAACCTGCTGTACGGAAAGTGCGTACCATGGCCGGATACATATAAGAATACATGATATCTGCCGGATCGAACTCATATACCATCCGTGTTTTCTTATCGAATCCTTTCACTTTATCGGAAAAGGGAATATCATAGCGGTCTATATAGGGAAGGAAATTTCCCTGCTGTGTCTGTCCGGATACCAGTCCGATGGGATACCATTGATAAGTAGTTCCCTGAATGGCAGTTTCGTAATAAGCCTCTACTACATATCCGTTGTGGCTTACATTATAGAATACAGGTTTGCGGTTTCCTGTTTTATTGATCGCTTTCAGCATCCGGTTGATATAGGCTTTTACCTCTTTCTTCGTACCGGAATGACAAGGTTCATTATTGATTTCGAACCCAACAATGGAGGGATCGTCTTTATAAGCTAACCCCGTATATGGATTGACGTGCTTCACCAAACCATGAAGATAGGTTTCTTGTGCAGCGATAGCTTCCGGGTGGGAGTGCATATCGCATTTATCATATTTATAGGAGAAGCCGCCCGTCTGTATGTTTCGTTCGGGATATCCGTTCCCGAAGTTGGTCTGCGCGGTAATCACAATATGAATATTGCGTTCTTTGAGTTTGGCAATCAGGTAGTCCATCAAGTCGAGATGCTCGTTTTCGAGGAGATTTCCCTGTCCGTCTGTCAGTTCCACATCCCATAAATGAATACGGTAAGCATTCAGTCCCAGACGGGAGATATGATATACATCTTTGTCTATAGCAGCTTTGCGGTCCAGTTCCAAATATCCAATGGCACGGTAAGCATGGGCGAAAGGCAGCGTATAATTAACACCGAAAAAGGAAGCCTCCCGGCGGGTGTCACTCCAACGCATCACCCCATTTCCATCTATATATATAATAGGTGTAGAGGATGATTTGCCTTGCACTTTGACAAAGGCAGATATCAAACAAATAAAGGTAAGGATCAACAGTCTTTTCATGCTATCAAATTTATCGGTTTATTGACAGCAACAAAAGTAATTTATTGGTCATTTCAATAAAAGCACAGATTGGACATATAAGGATAAAAATAGGACGAAATGCCCCAAAATGCCTCTACAGGTCTTCATTAAGGTACTGGCGTGGCGTTTTTCCGAATTCTGCCTGAAAACATTTGGAGAAGTAAGAGTGATTGGAAAAGCCTACCATGTACATCACTTCGGCAATGGTAAATTTCTTTTGTTGCAACAACATGGCCGCCTTTTTCATCCGGATCGATTTGATGTATTCCACTGGAGACATTCCGGTCAGCTGTTTGATTTTCCGGTAAATCTGCTTATTGCTGATACCGGATAATTCACAAAGTGCATTTACATTCAATTCCGATTCAGAAAGATGGTCCTCAATCAGGCGGATAATGTTCGACAGAAATTTCTCATCTTGAGATTCTGCTTCGATTGGTTTAAGAACAGGCAACGATTCCAACTGCTTTTTCACCTGTGTCGCCGGAATCTCTTCTTTCTCTACGGCGATGACAGGGATATTCAGGCCAATGGAAGTTCCTTTTCCTTCGTTCGAGGTGACTCCGTTGATGTGACCGCCATGAAGTTCCGTATAAGTCTTGACCAGATAAAGTCCGATACCTGTACCTTCCTTATTGCCGGAATGTGGAGACTGGAAAAAGCGCTGGAAGATATATGGAATATCTTGTTGCGGGATTCCGCTTCCTGTATCTGAAACACAGATATCCAACAATCCCGTTTCTTCACGATAGAAAAGAGACAGACGGACGCTTCCGCCATCCGGGGTGAATTTGACGGCATTTGAAAGCAGATTATCTAAAATCACTCCAAGTTTGATGGCATCCATATCAGCATAAATCTTGGCTTTATTTGTCTCGAAATGGAATGTGATCTGTTTGTTTTCCTCATAGACAGAAAACAGGCTACGGCTGAATGACACAAGTTCGATGCGCGACAAAATCAGCAGTGAATCTTTATTATCCTCTATCCGGTTGAAGTTTAATACCTGATGAATCAATGAGTTTATTTTCATTGCATTACGTTGCACCTCCTCCAGTGTCTGTTTCTCATGCACTTCTTCTGCAACGGGGAGCAATTGACTGACAGGAGCGATAATCCGGCTAAGCGGTGTCTTTAATTCATTAGACAAATTGGTAAAGAAAGCCATTTTCTGGCGTGATTGCTCCAGAATCTTCTCTTTTTCCATTCGTTCCATTTTCAGACGGTTCTTGACACGGAAAAAGTTGATAACCCAGGCAATGAGGCTCAAGAATAAAAGAATGTAGACTATCTTTGCCCAAAGTGTGTAATACCATGGAGGGAGAATTTTAATATTCAGGATATATGGATGCTCGGAAGGAGAACCGCTCTTTTCTACTTTGCTGATTACCAGCTGATAATCCCCATAACCCAGATTACTGTACGTAATGCGATTCGTGTTGGATTGCAGGAAATTCCATTCTTTGTCCATACCTTCCAGCCGGTAGACGAATTCATGTTTTTCTTCCAGCGAGTAGGGGAGGTCTGAAAGTTCGAAAGCCAGGTTGTTCTGGTCGTATTTTAGCTCGATAGCATCGGTATAGCGGATGTTGGGAATATTCTCTCCGGTATGCGGAGACATCAGTTGATTGTTGATATATAAGGCAGTCAGTAAAATGGAGTGTTCCGGCTGACTCATGGCTTGTATTTCGGGACGGGATATGCCGAACCCGTCTGCACCTCCCAGATAGATATTTCCATCTTCCGGATCAAACATGAGACTGGTGAAACGTTTATCCGTCAGGCTTTGCTGGCGGGCATCCATTGTTCTCCGGTCGATGATCCAAAGTCCGTTAGTGGTGGAAACCCAGATATGTTCTTTTACAGAGGTCATAGACAGAATCTCGTTATTGCTGAAATTGCCGAAAGAGATACTTTGCTGACTCGAGTCTTTGGGATTGATACGCATCACTCCTCCGTGAAATCCTACCCAAAGCATGCCGTCTTCATCTCGTAAAAGGTAGTTCGGGCTCTTCTCGCCACTTAATTCATCGGCAAACAGCTTTGTCACTTGTCGCGTACGGGCATTGATTTTGTCTATCCCTTTGCTGTTGTATAACAATACCCATACATTACCTTCCGCATCAGGGACAATCTGATTAATGAACATCCCCGACAGCCCATTATGAATGGAATAATTTTGATCGGCCACATACGATTTTCCGGCAGATTGTATCAGTTTATGTTTGTCCACAACAAAGATACCTCCGAGACAGGTGGCGATCCAAAGCTTCCCGTCAGTATCTTCAAACAGGTAATAAGCCCAGTTGGTATTATAAGTTCCTGTACTGTCTACGATGTTGTAGTGTACAAATTGATGGGTATTATAGTCATAGCGGTTGATACTTCCGTCTGTGGCTATCCATAACTGCTGTTCTCTATCCTCGTAGATGTGCCGTATCCGGTTGTGGGATAACGGATGTTTTTTATCCCCCATTCTATACCAGATAGCATCGTGTTTATTGCCTGCCGGATGGGTGAACCGGATCACTCCGTTTGTACCTCCGAACCAATAGAATCCTTTGGAATCCCGGAACAGGGAATAGAACTGATTTCCGTCTCCTGTGCCTGTGATTTGAGAAATCGGTACAAATTGCAGCGCACTGTTATAGCGTGACAGGGAAATGCCATAATCTGTTCCCAGCCAGATATTATGTTCCTGATCCGAGAATATGTTCCAGATAATATTGTTGGTTAGTGACTGGATATTGCGTGAATCGTGAATGATATGCTGCAAAGGTTCTTTGTCATTCTGGTACACATAAAGCCCGTTGTCTGTACCTGCCAGCAAATTTTCATCTCCGTCCAGTGCCAGTGATTTGATGGAGTTGTTATGAAATACCTCTATCGCCTTCATCTCTCCTGTAGTGGGATTGTATTGGAAGAGATAACCTTCCATCCCGATCCAGATACATTGTCGGGTGGTGTCTTCCAACAGAGAATTGACAAACAAATTGCTGCCTCCCCGGTTAACTGGCAAAAGGATGTTTTCAAATTTTCCACTTGCTTGTACATAGCGGCATAATCCGTTGTAAGTACCTATATAAATTTGATTATCTTTTGTATGAATGATGGAATAGATGGTGTTATGAGGCAATCCGGTCTGTTTGCTATCGAAATGATTCAGTTGACGGCTTTTTAACTGATAAGTATATAATCCATTCAACGAACCTATCCACAATGTATCTCCCTGAAGTACCATGGTACGGACATCCGTTGGGAAATCAGTATCCGGTTGCTCATATTTGTCTGTTCGATAGTTATAAACAAGAATCTCGTTATCTGTTCCCAGATATAAATAAGTGTTATCTGCTATAATACCGCAGTAGATACGTGTGTTAGTGCGTTCTCCATACGTGAAATGCTGTTGTGTGGAATAACCGTCATAACTGAATAAACCCTTGTTGGAACCTACCCATATCAGTCCCTCGCTATCTTGCAGGAAGCAACTAATCACCGAAGCTTCGGCTCCGAGATAGATGTTGTCGAATTGCTGATAATTTACTTTTTGCCCATACACATTGCCACTGCTACAGTAGGCAAGGATGAGAAAAAGAATTGTTGTAATTCGTTCGCGCATGGTGTTAGGTTTGCAGGTTTTTAAATCTGTAATTGTTGTAAAAGTATTCCTTCTTTCCTGCAAATGTAGGAAAAATGTCGGTTACACTTGTAAATATCCCGCTCTTTTTGTTCCTTTGCTATCTATTTATAAACAGAAAACTTACGTATGAGAAAACTAATTTATTGGCTTTTATTGCCGTTGGCAGTGGCTGTGAGTGCATGTGGCGGTAAAAAAGGATCTTCAGATAATACGTCGACATTGGCGATGATAGACAGTGTGGATGCTCACGGATTGCAGCGTATGCAGACGTCTAAGAGCGAAACCGACTTTAAGTTTAAGGGGAAAGATTATCATTCCCTCGTTTCGCGTACTCCGGATGAAAATCTGCCCCATGTGACAAACGAGATGGGAGATACCTATGTCGACAATAAAATAGTGTTGCACCTGACGCGTGGTAACGAAACTGTGTTGAACAAGACCTTTACCAAGAATGATTTTTCATCGGTAGTCGATGCAAACTTCCTATCTAAGTCTATATTGGAAGGCATTGTATATGACAAGACTACTCCGCAGGGAATTGTGTATGCAGCGAGTGTTTGTTATCCGCAGACAGATTTGTATATGCCGCTTTCCATAACGATTACCGCTGATGGAAAAATGAGCATACAGAAAGTGGATATGCTTGAAGAAGATTATGACGATGAAGCACCCAATTAAGCTTGTAGGCGGGTGTTGACAGTAAAATTACACAAATGTGAAAACATTTGAGACAAAAGAAAGGCAGCCAATGAGGTTGCCTTTCGTATTTTTGCACCGTCAACAAACTTAATACCGAATAGAATGAAGAAAAACATTTTTGCTATCTGTGTGGTAGCAGTAGGATGTACGGCACTGACCGCTCAAACCAAAGATACACAAACGTTGGTTCCGCTTACGGAACGGGTAAACGTGCAGGCGGATTCGGCACGCGTCAATCAAATTATAGACGATTGCTGGGTAGCAGTAGGGACTAAAAAGCCTCATGCAATTCAACGCGACTTCACACGTATGTTCAACGGTAAGCCTTCCTATCGTTTTGAATTGAAGGAAGATGATAACACCCTGTCAGGATATGCCAAAGGGGAAACAAAAGGGCGTGCGGAATTTTCTTATTGTTATGCAACTTCCGATGATTTCAAAGGCTTGCCTGCCGATGTTTATCAGAAAGCGCAGATTACCAAAACTGTATATCATCATGGGAAAGGAATTTGTCCGCAAGGAGCTTCCCGCGACTATGAGTTTTCCGTATATATTCCTTCTTCATTGGGTAGCGATGTCTCGACAATTTTTGCCCAATGGCATGGGATGCCGGATCGTACATTGGTACAAACTCCACAGGGCGAAGTGAAGAAACTGACGATTGACGAGTTCGTTGAACTGGAAAAGACTACGATCTTTAAAAAGAATGAAGGGCACGAGAAAGTAGCCAAACTGGATAAACAAGGTAATCCGGTGAAAGACAAACAAGGAAATCCTGTATATCAGGCCGGAAAGGCCAACGGATGGCTCGTGGAACAAGGAGGCTATCCTCCATTGGCGTTCGGGTTCTCTGGCGGATGGTTCTATATCAAAGCAAATTCCGATCGTAAGTGGCTGACGGATAAAGACGACCGTTGCAACGCAAATCCCGAAAAAACACCGATTATGAAACCTGTAACATCAGACTATAAAGCATCGACCATTGCTTACAAAATGCCTTATGCCGATTTTCCGAAAGACTGCTGGATTACATTCCGCATTCATATCGACTGGACAGTCTATGGCAAAGAGGCGGAAACGATTGTAAAACCGGGTATGCTCGATGTGCAGATGGACTATCAGGAAAAGGGGAAAAAGGTTAGTAAACACATTGTAGACAATGAAAAAATCATGATTGGACGTAACGACGATGATGGTTATTACTTCAAGTTCGGTATTTACCGTGTAGGTAATAGTACTAAGCCGGTATGTTACAATCTGACAAACTATTCAGAAAGGTAATTAGTCAGAAGGTAAAAAGAGAGTGATATCCGGATGTTCTTTTTGTGAGCATCCGGATATTTTTTTAGTTCTTTTACCGTTTATTTGTCAGCGCAGCAATGATAGTGATACCATTTTTACTGTCATAATTTGCTGATTGTAATAACGTTAAAAATGATAAAAAATAGGACTGCATCTAGTAAGTACGTGTCAGGTATGCAAAAAGATTTGTTTTTTTGCCGCTTGCCAAATGGCATATATAAAATAACTAGTGATGCAAATGATGAACAAAAATGGGTTTAGCCGATGTGCAGAGTTCTACATCGGTCGTTTGCGAAAGGAAGGAAGGCATTCTACAGCGCATGTCTATAAGAATGCTATCTTCTCTTTTAGCAAATTTTGTGGCACGTCCAATGTGTCGTTCAGACAGGTCACCCGCGAGCGTTTACGACGTTACGGGCAGTATCTTTATGAGTGTGGCTTGAAGCCTAATACGATTTCTACGTATATGCGTATGCTTCGTTGTATTTATAATCGAGGAGTGGAAGCAGGTAGTGCACCTTATGTGCCTCGGTTGTTTCATGATGTTTATACGGGAGTAGATGTTCGCCAAAAGAAAGCTTTGCCTATCGGTGAATTACGCAGACTTCTGTATGAGGATCCCAAATCGGAGCGTTTGCGTCGTACGCAGGCTATTGCTGCCCTGATGTTTCAATTCTGTGGAATGTCATTCGCGGATTTAGCTCATCTGGAGAAATCAGCTTTAGATCAGAATGTGTTACGGTATAACCGTATCAAGACTAAAACTCCGATGAGTGTGGAAATACTTGATACTGCAAAGGAAATGATTAACCGGCTTCGTAGTAACCAGGATTCTCATCCGGATTCTCCAGATTATCTGTTTGATATTCTTAGTAGTGATAAGAAACGGACGGATGAAAGGGCTTATCGGGAATACCAGTCTGCCCTTCGTCGATTCAACAACCGTTTAAAGGACTTAGCGAGAGTTTTACGTTTGAAGTCTCCTGTCACTTCTTACACACTTCGCCATTCTTGGGCAACGACAGCGAAGTATCGTGGAGTATCCATTGAAATGATTAGTGAATCATTGGGACACAAATCTATAAAAACCACACAAATCTATTTGAAAGGCTTCGGGCTTAAAGAACGTACAGAGGTAAATAAAGGGAATTTATCTTACGTGAGAAACTGTTGTGTAGACAGATGGTAGATATATAAAATATTGATAATCAGAAGTAAAATGTGTGTGTTACTTCTTAGGTAACAGAACTTAAATTTGACGCAAAGATAGACAAAAACACGAATAGTAAGCAAATATTCTTCCACTTTTTTTCGTTTTATCTGAAACATAGAGCAAAAAACTATCTGAACATGAAATAATCTTATTTCCATGCTCTATACTTTTTCATTGCCTAATTCAATAGTTTTCTTATTGAATATTAGGCTTTTCCATTTTCTACGCCTTTGTCATGTATGTGATTTCTATTTTCACTGTAGTATGCGTTTCGTGTATGTATTGTCTGTTACCTAAGAAGTAACAGATGAACATGGGGTAAAAAAGTATGATTTTAACGAAACCGAAATCAGTAAATGCCGGGCCTAGTAGTGGGACAG
>NZ_QVLZ01000059.1:0-6347 GCF_003435205.1 Bacteroides sp. AF32-8BH
TCGTGCCTGATAGGGATAGTAGAAATAATAGTGTTCGTCCAACAGCCCGCCTGCGAGCGGTGTCGGACTTTCAGTTTTCCATACGAGACCGCCCGTGTCGGCATCTCTCTCGGCTGTCAGTTTCACGTTGGAATAGACTGTTTGAGTGCCCCGCACCACGTATAGGCCGCAGGCCCCGCCTTCGGAAAACTTGGTTTGGCAGCCATTCTCCACAGTACGGGTGGTTTTGCGAACAGCCGACGTATATCCGTAAGCGGTTGAGCAAATACATCTTGTCATAATATCCTTTCCCGTTTATCTTTGTGTGCAAAAAGGATTTATGGCAAAATATATGACAAGGGAGGAGTTTTTCCATATTCTTCTTCGACAACGCCAAAGCAACTTAACGGTAAAGGATTTTTGTGCGAATGAAGGATATAACCGTTCCCAGTTTTACGACTGGCGCTCACGTTTCAATATATCGGACGAGGAGCTTAAATCTGGAAGTGTCCCCACAGCTGGCATGGATGGTTTTGTTCCGATAAGCATAGACAACAACAATGTGTCTGCACCAACGTTCCAGTCCAAACCTGCCTTGTGCCCGCAAAAGACAGAGAAAACTTCCGGTAAATGTACTGACAACTCGGAGATATCCCTGGAGCTTCCCAACGGGATTAAAATGAAATTTAAGGGCACGGGTGGTTGTAAAGCCGCTTTGAGCCTGCTCACTAAACTGTGTGGAACATGTTTTGCCTGAACGACTCCATGCGTTACTTTTTATGCCCCGGCAGTACCGATATGCGTAAGGGCATGTTCAGCTTGAGCGGTCTGATCCGGGAAAAAATGAACGGGGATGTCCGGAATGGAGATGTGTACATCTTTATCAACAGGCTGAAAAACCGTATAAAGCTTCTGCACGCAGAAACGGGAGGTCTGGTGATGTACGAGAAACTGCTTGAGGAAGGAACTTTTAAAATCCCCGCTTATGATCCTGAAACCCACTCGTACCCCATGACCTGGAGTGATCTTGTCATCATGGTGGAAGGCATCAACGAGGACAAACGAAAGGGAAGGCAAAGACGGCTCTCCGATCTGAAAAGACACTGGCAAATATCTGTAAACAAAGTAAGTGTTCGGTGAACTCCCCCTATAAATAATCCTTTCATTGAATACCTTTGTCCATGATTTAAAAATATACAATTATGGTGACAAGAGTTCAATGGACAATGGACGATTTCAAAGAAATTTATGCCCGATATAAAGAAAGCGGTTTAACAATAAAGGATTTTTGCTCTAATGAAGGAATCAAGCGTAAACGTTTCAGCTTTTGGAAAGCAAAACTGAAAGGTCCCAAAACGAATGCCGCAGCCAAAGGTAAGTTTATACCGGTTAAAATGGGAGCTGGCGGTCATGCCCTGTCCGGCAAAACTCCAGCTCCAGCATCTTTTTTTTCTCCTGATTTTCCTTCTTCCGGACAGCCACAAAGTGTCTGTGAAATAGTATATCCCAATGGTGTTACTGTGCGGTTAAATGGTCCCGTGTCATCAGAGATTTTACAGACCCTTATATTTTTAAACCTTAACCGTTAATCAGCCGATGTTCAGTCTTAACGAGTCAAACAGATATTATCTGTATCCTTATCCGACCGATATGCGTAAGAGTTTTTATACTTTGAGCGGTCTGGTGACAGATCAGATGGGCAAGAATGTGCGTGATGGAGACGCTTTCATTTTCATATCAAGGAATTGCGCCTCTATGAAAATCCTCCACATGGAATATGGTGGACTGGTAATATATCACATGAAATTGGAACAAGGGTACTTCCACGTACCTTCTATTGATACGGAAGAAGGCCGCATCAAAGTCGTGGAGACCTTCTGGAGCGATCTTGTAATGATGGTCCAGGGTATAGACAGCAGCAAGGTCAGACGGCATAAAAGAAATATGCCTGTAACGTTCAATTGTAACAAATTATAACACATGTCGCATTGTCCTTTAACCGATTTTGCGTATCTTAGTGTCATATTTAGAAACAGTTATGTCAAATACGTCAACAGAAAACGAAGCCCTTATAAAAGACCTCATGTATAAATGCGACTGCCTTTACAGGGAGAACAGCAGGTTGAGGGAAAAGGTGTCCGCGCAGCCTCTTGGGGTTGCGGAAAAGGAGGCTTATGAGCTTCAGTTGTCTGAAAAAGATACCATTATCGCCAAAAAGGAGGCAAAGATCAGCAAGTTGGAAGAACGGGTGGCATATCTGGAACGTCAATTATATGGGCGGAAAGCGGAAAAGTTTATCAAACCTGACGCACAAGACAGATGGCTGGATTTTGAAGGTTTTGACATGTTGCCGGAAGAAGCGGAAGCCGCTGCGGAAGCAGAAAAGGAGCTGCAAGCTACCAGAGAGGCGGTCATCGCCCGTAAAAAGATGGCAGGAAAGCGTCCGGTCCGTAATCCTCTCCCTGAAAATCTGGAACGCAGGGAGGAGCATGTTTATCCTGAAGGGTATAATGAAGAGGAATGGGTTCTTCTTCCCGGAGAGGAAGTGACCGAGGTCCTCGTGTATGAACCTGAACGGTTTTATATCCGGAAAATAATACGGCATACGGCCAAGCGGAAAGGCACGGACGAGTTCCGTACAGGAACAGTACCGGTCATGCCGATCGCCAAGAGCTATGCGTCCTCCTCGTTGCTGGCTGAAATGATGATAAACAAGTATGTGGACCACCTCCCGTTCCACAGGCAGTTGGAAAGGTTCAGGCGAGTAGGCGTGCATCTCCCGCCATCGACGGTTAACGACTGGTTCAAAGATGTGGCCGATCTTTTAAGGCCACTATACTTCCGACTCTGGGAGTTGATATTACAAACGGACTATATACAATCGGACGAGACTACAATCCCTGTCATACATGACGAGAAACACAAGACGGTAAAAGGATACATCTGGCTTGTGCGCAGCGTTATGACCGGACGTCAGTTTTTCTATTATGATAATGGCTCCCGTGCAGGTAGGGTGGTCTTGAAGCTCTTCAGCAAGTTCCGTGGAGCCATACAGACGGACGGTTACGAAAGATACGATTTGCTGGACGCGAAGAAAGGGATTATCCTGCTGGGCTGTTGGGCCCATGCCAGAAGAAAAAGAAAATAAGGTCCGTCCCGTGGCGTGCGGACGCAAAAACTATTTATTTTGTGGCAACCATGACGCCGCGGAAGATGCTGCGGTACTCTACTCGTTCTTCGGGTGCTGTAAATCTGCCGGTGTGGACTTCCGTACATGGCTGATCTACTTCCTCGAACATATCCATGACTATGACAATGACTACTCAACAGACTTGGCAGAATTACTGCCGGATAATCTGAAAGCTTACAATAAGCTCGCCTCCTACGCATTATCCTAAACGCCCTTTAGGTGGGGCAAAAGGTATGAATGTACCTTGGTGTACCCTTTTGGTAGCCCAAGCACGGACAAATGCCCCTTGATGTACCCTTTTGATGACCCAAACACGGACAAATACCCCTCGATGCACCCTTTTGATAGCCCAAGCGCGGACAGATACTCCTCGATGTACCCTTTTGATAGCCCAAGCGCGGACAGATACTCCTCGATGTACCCTTTTGATGACCCAAACACGGACAAATACCCCTCGATGCACTCTTTGGGTAGCCCAAGCACGGGTAAATACCCCTCAATGTTACTTTAAGGTGTGCCGAGCAGGACGTACACCCTACCTTTACTCGTCAAGGGAGTTCACCGAACACTTACGAACTTTCCTAAAAATTCAAAAAAACTGTGTCCTACGGGCATTGCTACCCTTCGGCGGACATCTGGCGACCTTTCACAAGGACGCATTCCGTTTTCTTCATCGTAACTCTTCGTATATATGTCTAAATTGCACTTTTTCCTTTTTTACTTCCACGCTTTCCTTTTCCGCCCAGAGGAATGTGATAAAAGGAAGCGGTGGGCTGCATCTCGTTTAATCATAAAGAAGGCCCCAGGATGCCCGAAAACAACTTAAACAGACAGCAGCCCACGCTTGTAGTAGCTGTATAGGAGTCAGTCCTGTTCCTTTAGCAGAACCAGCTTCGGTCGATGGCCGGCAGCTCCTTTTTCCAATACCACTTGCGCCAAGCGAAATGTTTGCGCACCACGAAGTAGCTTACTTCCTCGCTCTCTTTTTCTGCCTCGTAATCAAACGCTGAATGGCCGACAGCCAAGCGTTCAGCCCAGTAAAGGAGGTAGTAAGCGAACAGCGGCAGGGCGGCAAATCCCCAGCATACCTGCCAGCCCAAAAGCAGGGACGGCAGCAGGGACACACAAAAACATTCCGTGTATTGCCGGCGGTGGATGCTCATCTCCATCTCTTCCCAAATGCCTTTCTCGCCATAAGGGAGGGCAGTCAGGGTAACCAGAGGCAGGGTCACGTAATCGTAGGGATTCAGCCGGCCTTGCAGCAGACGGGCGATTTTGCTGTCATAGATGATCATAGCTCTTTAGTTATTGGTGTTTCATGCAGTTTTACAGGTCTCTCTCGGCGCGGATGAACGTGCCTTGATTGTTGTAGTACAGTTCCCAGCCGGGGATGTCTATCTCGTAACCGCCCGGTTGTTTCTCTACCTTGTAGGGTACAGCATCGGGGTAACGGGTAGCGATGTCCGTCGCGATGGCTTCCGGCAGGATGCCGTTCGGCAGCGCGGAGAACTTGCAGTCCACGCTTGTCCAGTCGCCCTGTCCGTCAAAGTCCAATTCCGTCCCATCCGAGAGCCATGCCTCGTATTCGGTTGTTCCGTCATCCTTGTCACGCACCGCACGGGTGCATTTCACACCGGGGAAGTACTGTGCGATGAACTGCCGCGCCTTTTGGGGCAGCGCGTCGTAGCCGATTTCCTTCTCGTCCTTGTCGCAGGATGCCGCTGCCAGTATCACGAGCAGCAGCAACAGAGGTTTGACAAATACCTGTTTCATGTCCTTTTCTATTTAGGTTTCTGTTTGTTATTATTCAATTCTTATCCTTCTCAAAGCGTTTTTTTGTTCCGACCTCCGGGGCGGTTGTTCAGCGGGCGGTTCATCCGCCTGAGCAGTGCGGCCTTCAGGCTGTCAAGGAAAGGCGTCTGCCGGTTGCGGATGCGCAGGTCGCCGAATGTCCGGGACAGGTTCTTGTCCAACTCGATGTTGAATGCCCGCTGCACGTACTCCGACAGCCTTGTCAACGGGACATCCCCGAATACCTTGCGGCTGTCCAAAGCAAATAGCAGTTCGGTCAGTTCCGTCTTCGTCGCTTTCCACGTCAGGCGCACCTTCGGCAACGATTCTTCGGCTTGCCGCAGCTCGAACGCCTCCAATTCCTTCGTCAGGTAGCGGATCAGCCGCTCGTTGGCAAGAAGCCGTGCCGCCATGAAGTTACAGTTGGTCGAGAAAGACGGATCACGCTCGTGATGGAACGACTCCAAGTAGAGTGCCGTGTCAAGGTTGCCACGCAGGTAATAGAGCGCGTCCAAGTGGGTCAGCCCGGAGCGGTAGTAACGCACGAAGTCCGAACGTTTCTCGTTGTAGCGGTTGATGCCCCGTATCTCGTCTATCAGGTAGCTTCGCTGCGACTCGCTGCCTACCGGACGGTTCATCTCGATGTTGTATATCTTGCGGTAGTAGATGAGCCGGTGACAGATTCGGGGTTTGACCGTCTTGAAGAACTCGATTTCCTCCACTTCGTCACGGAAAGTATAGTCCGCGATGAAGGCTTTCAGTTGCACTTAGGAAGCGGACGGTTTAGCGGCTTAATTGCCGTTAAACCGTCCGGTTTTCGTTTAACGAAAACACAACTTGCTGTCCGCAGGAGCGGACCATGTTTCTCCAAGAATTATTGTGTATCAGACCATTGTGTGGCTATTTTCCTGTGGTTTGTGGGGCTTTTCCATCAGATATTTGCCGGCTGTTCTCCCCATTAAAGGATAGATATATCTCCATGACCATGTGACTTACGCCCATAATTCGGGGATAAGGAGGCGAATATACGGAAAATCTGCCCTTTACATGCCCTATTGTCCATTAATGGATTGCTACTTCTACACTTCTGCAAATGGAGAATGGGCATGTAGCCGTGTACGACTTATGTTTTTTCTTCATTGTCTCCATTAACGGATTGCTACTTCTACACTTCTGCAAATGGAGAATGACATGTAGCCGTATACGCCTTATTGTTTTTTCATCGTCTCCATTAACGGATTGCTACTTCTACACTTCTGCAAATGGAGAATAACAGGTAGCCGTATACGCCTTATTGTTTTTCTTCATCGTCTCCATTAACGGATTGCTACTTCTACACTTCTGCAAATGGAGAATAACAGGTAGCCGTATACGCCTTATTGTTTTT
>NZ_QVLZ01000059.1:6357-38792 GCF_003435205.1 Bacteroides sp. AF32-8BH
AGCCGTATACGCCTTATTGTTTTTTCATCGTCTCCATTAATGGATTGAAACTTCTACACATCTGTAAATGGAGAATAACAGGTAGCCGTATACGCCTTATTGTTTTTCTTCATCGTCTCCATTAATGGATTGATATTTATACACTTCTGCAAATGGAGATTTTGAGATATCTATATCCGGAAGGATGCGTGCTCCCTTCGCTCCCGGCTATCCCTATTTTGATATCCGGCTATATCGCAATTCTGTGATAGCATTATCCGGATAGCGTATCATACGGCTATATACAAATATGGCTACACTATAATTCATGGTTGTGATGGAGATGGCTTTTCCTATCCGGTAACAGACCATGATGCCACGAGGAAAAAAGCGACAGCCGCAGAGAAAAAACGGATGGCAGGAACCATTATGGAATCTGGTAAATAGAAAATCCGGTACATGCGAATTCAGGCGATCATCCCGGATGGTAACCTGTCAAAGAGGCTTTTAAGACATTTGAAATACCGATAATAAAAAAAACGAGATCAGGTATTTTGGCGGATGGCGGCAGGATTGCCGCCTCCGGCCCTTCCGAGTTTGTACGCGTCCTGCGTGAGGGCAGCTGGTTTGACAGCGGGTGCACCGACGGGGAGTACATGGTGAATTTCTCCGGGCGGTACAGGGAACTGCACGGGGTGACGGTGAGGACCGACACGCCGGAGCATTTCATGGACGACCTGAAAAAGTACGGTTACATCAAGGGCTGAACAGTCCGTTCCTTTATTATTACACTCCCTGCCGGTTTGGGGTCGCTTCACTTCCGGTGGGGATTTTTCTTTTTTCATCGTCGTGACGCACCCGTCCTTCAGGTTTTCCAAAGGGGGTCGTGAAAACCGACCGGCTACGGAGTATTTTTCCTTCCCATATGACAAAAACCGACTATCCATGACTATTCCTGCCAGTGTGCCGGTCGCGCTTGCCTCTCATGGTTTCTTCCCTTATATTCGCACTGACATTTAAACAAGTTGAAAAATATGGAAATATGCTACATCGAGGCCGGTGTCCTTGAGAGGATGCTGGCACGCGCCGAGAACCTGTCCGCACATGTGGACAGATTGTATGAGAGAAACCGCTGTAAGGAACTCGGAGAGTGACTGGACGGCCAGGATGTCTGCCTGCGCCTTGACATCTCGCCACGTACCCTGCAGACACTCCGCGATACCGGACGGCTGGCGTTCACCCGCCTCCAGAGCAAGTTCTATTATAAGCCAGAGGATGTGGAGAAGCTGATGGCCTACGTCGGCATCAGACGCAAGGAGAAGGCAATGAGAGAAGGAAGGAAGAACGGAAACCTTTAAAGAGCGGAAGAGATGGAAGGCATTATCGACAAGGAGAACGAACGTGTCCGCAGGTTCTTTGCCCTGCTGGACAACATGGAGAAAAAAGTGGAGCGTCTTGCCCGTGACAACCGTCCTCCCTTCAACGGGGAACGGTTCCTGACTGACAGGGAGTTTTCCGGAACGTTGAGGATCAGCCGCAGGTGCCTGCAGGATTACAGGGACCAAGGGCGGATTCCCTATATCCAGCTTGGCGGGAAGATCCTGTACAGGCAGTCGGACATCGAGAAGCTGTTGGAGGAGAACTATCACGCAGCATTGGTATAATATCGTATTCAAGTTTAAGGATTGCCGCCGGAATCGTAAATACAATTCCGGCGGCAATTTTTTTATTTAGCCTGCGGCTTCCTTGCCGGCCGCAGGTTTTCTTCTTTCCATCAGCCGGTCCATGTCCGAGGATATCTTCCGGTCGGTGACCTGAGCGTAGACCTGCGTGCTGTCGATATTCGTATGGCCCATTATCCTGGCGATGCTCTCTATCGGAATGCCCGCGGTCAGTGTCAGGGTTCCGAACGAATGCCGGGCCATGTGGTAGGACAGGTTCTCTTTCATGCCTAATGCCACGCCCATTCCATGTACCTCGTACCAGAGGACGTCGCGGACCGGCAGCGGGAATACCGGCCTGTCGTCATCCGTGGTGTTGTAAAGATCCAGTATCTGTCCGGCTATGGGATGCAGCGGGATGAACGCCTCCACGTCCGTTTTGGCGCGGCGGATGCGGATATACCTTCTTCCTTCCGAGGTCGTTCCGATGTGACGGGGATGGAGAGCCCTCGTATCCGCGTAGGCCAGACCGGTCAGCGAGGAGAAGATGAACGTCCTGCGCGCCAGCTCCATCATCGGGTCGGGCAGCGGGGTTTCCATCATCCGCTTCAGTTCACTGCGGCTGATATGCCTTAGTTTAGGTGCTTCTTTCCTCTCGTATGCCACGTCCTCTATCGGGTTGGCACGCAATACTTCCCGGTCCACGGCGATGTAGATGAGCCGGTTGAGCCAGCACAGGCAGTGGTTCACGTGTCCGTTCCTGTGTCCCAGCTCCTTCTTGAGAAAGACCTTGAACGATTCGGCGAACTCTTCGGTGATGTCCGAAAAGGCGATGTCCTTCATCCCGCGGGATTCGATGAACTGCCTGAGGTTAAGCTGCGTGGTCTTCGACTGGCGGTAGGTGGAGGTGGAATTGATCTCCTTGGAGCGGACCCTGAGCCGTTCGCGTTCCACCTCTCCGGCCTGCAGGAGGTATTCCGGCACGGAATTGGCACCGGATACGGTGGTCTTGAGCTGCTCGGCCGTGACCACTCCCTGGTTCCTCAGCAGGTTCCCATACGCCTCTTCCAGCCGGCTTCGGAAGGCGGCAAGGCGGTTGTTCTCCCTGGCTGTTTTGATTTCACACTTCTTGCTGTCCCAGTCTCCGGGTTTGCAATAGATGCCTGTCGTGACTGCCGATTTCTTTCCGTCGATGCTGATCCGGCAGAGGACGGCGGTCGTGCCGTCCGATTTTACCTTGTTACGGTTGATGTAGAATAAAAGCTTGAATGTACTGCGCATGATAATGATTGTTTAATTGTTTAAGGATTAAAGAATAAGTTTCAAATCGCGGGTTGCCTCGACGAACCTGTCCATGTCCTCGAACAGTCGCTTCGGAGTTACACGGGCATATATCTGGGTGGTCTTTATGTTGGAGTGTCCCAGCATTTTGCTGATGGTCTCGATCGGCACTCCCTCCTCGAGCGTGACCAATGAGGCGAAAGAATGCCTTCCCATGTGGTAGACAAGGTCCTGGCTCAGCCCCGCCATCAGGCGCAGGGATTTCATGTTGGCCCTGAGCGTATGGTAGTCCTGCGGCGGGAAGAGGGTGATGCGGGTATCGTCACGATACTTCCCGATCAACGCGAGTGCTTCCGGCAGCAACTTGACGCGTCCGAGGTAGTCGGTCTTCTTCCGCCGGTATTTCAGCCAGAGGCTGCCCTCGTCATCCTGGAAGAGGTTCTCCCGGGTGATGCTTACCGCATCGGCATAGGCGGTGCCGGTGTAACAGGCGAAGAGGAAGAGGTCCCGGGTGATGACATGTGACCTGCGTTTTTCCGGTATCTCCAGATCGCGTAGCTTCTCGAAATTCTCCCGGCTGAGTGCTTTCGGTGTTGTCTCCTTCTGCTTGGGCAGCTTGAAGTGGCAGAAATGGTATTTCTCCGAGTGCCCCTCCTTGTAGGCGATGCGGCAGATCTTTTTCAGGATGGACAGGTAATGGCGCACCGTCTCCATTGCCAGTTTCTTCTTTTCCAGGCAGAAGTCCTGATAGTCACGGATGAACTGCTCGTTGAGCTGCCCGAAGGCGAGGTCCGAGACCTTGAATTCCGTTTTGATGAATTCGGCAAGGGTGCGCCGGGTGTACACGTAGGTCGACATTGTCGTCGGTGCACGGTCCACGCCGACACGGGCCTTCATCTCCTCATTGTGCCGGTCGAGAAGTTTGAGCAGGGTCATCTGCATGCCCGCGTTACCCTGGAACATGTCCCTGACCGCGGCGGCATCGAAATCCTTTTTCCTTTCCATGAGGGAATTGAAGGCCGAGTGTACGGCAAGCAGCAGCCTCTCTATTTTTTCATTGGTCTCCACCGCTTCCCGGCTCTTGCCATTCAATCGGCTCTCACGCGCGTTCCATAGCCCGGGGGTACAGGAGAGCTTGCAGCTGAACTGCGCCATCGTGCGGTTGAGGGTGATCCGTCCCATGATCGGGGCCTTGCCGGTCTTGTCCGGCTCGCTCTTTTTCAGGTAGAGCAGCACCTTGAATTTTTCCACTTTCATAACGCTCTTTTTTAGGTTGTAAAAATACTCCTTTGAAAAGCGTCCTTTGGCATGCAAAACATTGATAAACAGTGAATACAAATCTGCTTTGTTCCTATCGGTAAAAATTCGGTTACCTGCCGTTGTTTTCGAAACAGGCGGCTAACAGTCTGGTAACTGAAACGTCGCAATATTTTGTTTTCTTTTGCAGGTCTGTCTGTTCTGCAAATCTTGCAAAATGCTTAATTATAAACGTTTTACGTTTAATTATCGTCATTCTGTTTTTTATTGCATTTCTAAATATTACTTACATGGCCCGACACACTTTTGCCACCACTATCACCCTGTCTCACGGCATACCGATTGAAACTGTGTCAAAAATGTTGGGACATACCAGCATCAAGACGACGCAAATCTACGCTAAGATTCTGGACACGAAAGTCATGGACGACATGGCGGCTCTCAAAGAATTGTACACCAGAAAGGAATCTCAAAAATCACCAGATAATAAAGCCGTAAACGGATGAAAACAACCGCAACCATCAGCCAGGAAGAACTGGAGCAGAAAGCTGTCGATAGCATGATAGCATACGAGAAGAGCCTCATTTCCGGACAGGAAATGAAGGATGCAGTCACCCGCGCGCTGCATCACTACGCCAACAGGGAAGGACACCGGGAAATCGTCCTGAAAGGGTGGATTATAAAAACCATCTACGCCCTCGACAGCAGCCAACTGAAAGACCTCGACCGGGTAGCTTTCACCTGCATGGATAAACAGCCGGTTAACCCCTGATAATTAACTCACATAAAAAACAAAATCATGAAAACAGAAACCAACAGCATGAGAATCGTGAAACCTGAAAAGGAATCTGAAAAAGCAGTCGTGGAACCCCAAAAGGAGAAAGCCACCGGAAAACCGAAGTACAAACCCGTGGAACCCGTCACACTCGAAACTGTTCCGGAAGATGCCGTGTTCATCCGCTCCACGGATGTATGCAAATTGCTCAACATCAGCAACTCAACGTTAAGGAACATGCGTGCGGAGCACGCAATCCCATTCTACAAACTGGGTGGGATATTTCTCTACAGCAAAGAAGAAATCATGAATTACCTCGCATCCAATTACAGTAGAAGAATCTAGCGAAAATGGCAAAAACAGGATTATCATATTATCAGGCGGAAACCGACCGCTTTCAGGACATCAAGGTAAAACGCCTGAAGAAGCGGTACGGCTGCGAAGGGTATGCAGTGTACCAGTATATCCAAAACGAGATATACCGGGTTGAAGGCTGTTATATCCGTTTCACGGACGACCAGCTTTTTGATGTTTCCGAATACTGGGGCATTGAAGAGCAACGGGTAGAAAAAATCATTGAATATTGCACGGAAGTGGAATTGTTCGACACCATTACCTGGCATACGAATCATGTACTTACTTCCGTAGATATTCAGCAGAGATATCTCGAAATCTGCCGGAGAGCCAAGAAGAAGATTGTAATACCGGAAGATATACGGCTTGTCGAGATACAAGACGTGGCTTCCGGTGTGACAGGTGCGCCGCTACCTCTTTTCTCCGGTCAGGAAATTGAGACGAAAACCGGAAAAACAGTTTATGGTTCTCCCAAACTGGATACCGGAAAACAGACCGCAACCGATATCGGAAAAGAAACCGTAATCACTGCCGGAATATCTTCCGGCGTCATTATTCCGCAGAGTTCTGCGGAAATTCCGGAAACTCCGCGGAATTCTGCGGAAAAACGGCACAAAGAAAAAGAAAGTAAAGAAAATTCCCCCTCTATCCCCCGGACTATTCCGCCGGCAAGGGATGATGAGGACAAAGTTTCACTCTCTCCGGACGGGAATAGGGGAAATGTTTCCGCAGAATCCTGCGGGAAACGTCCGGAACATGGCGAAGAATACAGTTTGAAGTTGCAGCGGCTGGGGGAAACCTGCTACAATCTGGGGTGTTCGAAAGGAGATGTCCGTAAGGTTCTGATGATAGAAAATATTGCCATGGACGACAGCCCGATATGGCAACTGATTGAAGAGTTGAAGGCGAGCGGCGGACGTTATTCGTTCACCGGAGAGGTGTTGCCCGCCCTGTGGGGACTGGTGAAGACGGGGCGCCTGCGGATGATGGAAGAGCATACGGATGAGGTGAAAGAGGGCGTTCATAACGTCAGGCAGATGCTGTCGGGTATCGGCGTGCCGAGCTACGACATGGACGAATTATGCGGAGAGGCGAAAGGCAAAGAAGATGTCCTGCAAGAGGTTATACGGGAAATACGACGATCGAAAGGGCGGATTCTTTCGGTGAGCTGTTTCATCAGGTCACGGTTGAAAAAAGCGAAGAAAAACGAATTGCAAAAAACGGCGTAAGCCACACAGTTATGAGTGAAGATAAAAACAAGACGCCGCTCTACTACCCCCGCAAAATGCGTACAGGGTGGTGCGTGGCGCACGAAGTGACAGCCGCGGGCGTCACTATCGAGAGATACGGAATACACTGCCAGACGTATGCGGAAGCATACCGACGGGCGGAAGTGATGAACCAGCAGCAACAGGCGCAAGCCCTTCAACCAGCCAACTCTGACGGCAAGAGAGGGGGTGAACGATCATGAGCGAAAAAGTAAGCACGATCACCTTGCGACTGACAGCCGAAGAAGCCGCCCAACTGGAGATACTCAAAGACATCATTGGGAAGAAGAGCGGGAGCGAAGCGATTAAATACGTCGTCAAGGAATACCCCCGTTTCTGTACCCACTACAAGCAGGAAGCGAAGGAACACGGAGAACTGAAACGAAAGTATCGGGAGCAGGGCGAAGCAGTGCGGGGTTTTCTGTCGGCACTCGACAGGTTGGAGAAAGCGGGCAGGGAGAAAGAGTAGGGGGAAACGATTGCTAGCAAAATACGCTCCGGAAGATCTTGGCCAATGAAATATTTGCTAGCAGATGTTTCCGGATCGTGTACTCGAGCTGCGTAAAAGTGCTAGCGGATTCTTGTTCCCGGTTCGTTCCGGAGCAACTAATTTGCTAGCAATTAACGGGGATATCAGGTTGATGGAGCCGGGATCCCGACAGGTATGTGATAGCAAGTGAAGGTAATAGGCAAGTGCCGAACCAAGCGGATTACTTTCGCGAGTGGCTTATCGTCTGACTGCTCACCGTGCCGCCGTGTGGTTCGTGGCAATGCGTGCAGCGGGAATACCGCCGCCCACACAGCCCCGTCCCCCGCAGCAGCACTCCGTCAGTGTTTAATCGGAACATTCCTTCACCGGCAGCGTATCTCGGACGTTCAGTGTTTCTGTGCACCGTGCCGCTTTCCTTGCTTTCCCGTAGCCGTCGGACTGGCGCAAAGAAAGCCGCCCTCTGACAGTGTTTCTATGGAACATTCTTGGGGGAAGTCTCCCCAAAAGTTGCTCCGGTGTATAACAGTCGAGGCTTGCCAAGTGGGTGATTACAGAAGTTACTACCGCCTGATGCATTCAGCTCCGGCTCCCGCCCACACCCCGGCACAGCCGGACCACAGGCGACAGCCTATGCGGTGGAAACCCTTGCGGAACGGTAGCCCCTGCGGAACGGGTGACAGCTGTGATGCCCAGTGCGGTTTCGCTCCGCCCGGCACTTGCTGCCGGGACTAAGGCGAGAATCCGCTACCTCTTTTCGGCTGACTATAGGAACGGAAGTGTCAGTCAGGAGTGCAGCCCTGCGGTGCGGGGTTCCCGGGTTTACGGTTGAGCGGGTTTGTATTGTGGAAGTAAGCACCCTTCGCCGTCCTTCGGGCGCGTGCAGACGTGATGCTGCGTGCGCCGTGACAGCAATTGTTTTCCTTCCGCCTTCCTTTTTGGGGGACACCCAAAAAGAGACCGGCAGAAAAACAAAGGGGTAGCGATATTAAACATAACGGGTCATTATGCCCGCATGCCTTGCCATTCAGGCAAGTCGGGTGCATAATGCGTGGTTATGTTTAATATGGATTGTTTTATTTTTCCGCCCCCAGGCGAAAAAAGCCATGCGGAGTGGAAACGCCACCACCCCGACCACCGCCCCTTAGTTACTTCTGCCACTCCCGAGCCGTGCGGTTTTCTGACCTGTTGCGGGTGCTTCCTGCGGGTTGCGCCTGGCGGCGTGCCCGGCTGACTGTTTACGCCTTTCGGAACATTGGAAATTCCCGGCGGTCGGCTTCGCCGTCCGCTCCATGAAGCGGGGCGAAGCGCCTCGCCGAAGAGTGCAAATAACAAATCCGTGACAATCGGGCAAATGTCACAAAATAAAATAGTAAAAAACGTAAGTTCTCAAAACTTATATTAAACAGAATAGAAATGAAAGAATCACATACAGGTATTGGTATCTGCCGTTGCTACCAATGCCGAATGAAAAAAAAGAACTGCAGCACATCGGGACGTAAATCGCTCAAACGGGCAATCAACAAGTTTCGCCGCAAGCAATTGAAGTTAGACAAAGTAACCAGGCACAATCACTTCGGCGGATATTGGGCCTAAGACTAATACACGCTTTTATCCGCCCCACACTGCACAGGAACACATTTTTTTCCTTTTTTCATCTACCTCTCCAAGGGCATGGATGAACGGCAGACAAGAAATTTCAGATAAAAATACCGCACGACGTAGGAGCGCAGGATATTTTTATCTGAAATAGCGTAGCGGTTCTTGACTGACGGACGGCCGTGACCTATCTTTGTAGAAGAAAAGAGGAAAAATACGCTGCAAAACAGCAAACTTATCATTTATACTTTCCCGTCACTTTATAGATAATTGCGTTTCTGTCTGTGTCATTCTGTTTATTTATGGATAGAATCATACGGGAATAAAACGTAAAAACGCCCGAAAACAGCCGGAACGGAAGTAAAAACGTACTTGAAACCCTTCGAGATGTTTTCAAAAATTCATCAGACGTTTTTTTTATTTCGTCAGACGTTTTTTGAAAAACTCCTGAAGTTTTCTATGAGGCTTTCAGAAGCATATTCCGCCCACCAAATACCCGCAAATGAAAAGCCCGGTGAAATGATTTCTCATTCATCGGGCTTTTTCCTTGATTGGTTTGCGATGTACGAAACGAGGATAATGCGCTAGCAGGCGTTTTCTTCGTTACCGGTCATTGTTTAAGCTGCCGGGTCGGGAGCTTCTCCGCCGCCTTCGTCAGGTTTCGGATTTGGTTTCTCATCTCCGCCTTCGCCATCTTCGTTCGCTGCGCTTGCTCCTGCCTTGGAGAAAGAATACATTGAAACGGCTTCCTTGATTTCAGCAGAAGGAACATAGATAACACGTGCTTTTTTCACACTGCTTGCTCCACACTTGCTGGCATCCTCGGTACCTTTACCGGAAACGGAAGGACGGAATGAACCGAGATCTCCTAGGCGGACGGGTGAACCGTTTGCGAGGTTGCGCTTGATAACGACCATCAATGCGTCAAGAACTGCCTTGATGTCAGAGCCGGTCAGTGTACAACGGTCTGCGATCTGGTCAACGATTTGTTTTTGTTTCATTTCCGGAGCGAGCACTACCTGCGCATAGTATTTTGCTGCAGCGGCTTTGTCCTGCGGATTCTTGCGCAAAGCGGGTTTGATTGTAATTGCCATGTTAATTAGTGTTTTAATGATTAATAATGTTGCAAATCTACATATACGTGCGTGGACGTGCGGACGTATGTTCTTATCTGTGATGATACGTGTTTCATCATACGATTATGTACATGAAAAAAGGGCTGCGGTTTGTATTCCGCAGCCCTCCAAACAGGGGTTTTCACTCCGATCGTAAAGTTTACTCCTTAATCGTTTCTCCTTTCATCGTCTTTCACGGGACTGTCTGCCCCGGTGAGCCAAACAAAAATTTTACCGATAACTTTTAATACCTTCAACGTCGTTCTCCAAAATGGTTTCATAATGACCTCCTTTTTAATTGTTTCCCGCAAAGGTAGAAGAGAGCGATGAACGGTTAATGGTTACCGATTAGTGGCTGCGCTTTCGTGCGTATATCTACGTGTTCATCACTCACCGTTCACTGCTAAATACCCGTATTCGACGGAGACACAGAAGCAGGGGCATTGTTTGATGTACTCGCAGGGTTCTATGGTACCGTTGTGGTTGAGGTCGGGCGAGAGGTCGCGGTGACCGCAAATCTTTGCTCCGTGGTAGGTGAGCAGCAGGAAGCGGAGAAGGGTTTCAAGGCTTTGTTTTTGTGCGTCGGTGCGGGTATCGGCGGCATGTCCGGAAGCGTCCAGGCCTCCTTCGTAGGCAACTCCTATCGACGGAGTGTTGTAGCCTTTGGCGTGGGCGCCGACATGGGTGATGTCGCGCATGTGATGTATTGTTCCGTCTTTGGTGATGTAATAGTGATAGCCACATTCGGCAAAGCCTTGGCGTTTGTGCATGGAGTCGAGGGCTTCCGGGGTGAGGTTGCTTGTGCAACGGGATGCGGTGCAGTGCACCACAATCAGGGTGATGTTTCTTTGTTTAATCATTGTTTTTGTGGGTGATTATGTGGATGATTTTTAGTTGTGTATTCTTGTTCTACCCCCCTTCCGTCCCCCTTTGGGGGAGACGCTTGTCGGGGGAAGTGCTCTTCCCCCTTGCCGCAGGGCGTTCCCCTAGCGAAGAGGGTTCGGGCTGTAGCCGTAGGAGCTGCTGCGCTAGGGTTTAAAAGGGTGAGCCGAAAGAGATGGTTATCAGTTCCTTTTGTTTGGGGGTGAGGATGCGGTTACTTAACTGGTAGTTTGTTTCTTGCAATGCTTCGAGTAGTTCGGTGTCGTCCTTTATCCACTGTTTGAGGCGGATAGAAGCGGACGCAGGTGCAATATTCGGGAAATAGAGAACGGCCAGTTCTTTGAAACCGTAGCTACGGTTGGTCAAACTTTGGCAGTTGTTTTGTTGGTGCATGTTGGTATACATAATTATAGTGTTGGTTTACAGATGTAAAGATAGGCTTTTTAGTGGCTGGTTGTCACCTGTATACTTGGTAGATATAGTTATATATGTTTGTTGGCAGAGGAAATTTGTGATATTCGGGCAATTGTCACGAATTTCTTTTGTCCGTAACTTTTCGGCGGGGCGTCTGCCCCGCTTCGTGAAGCGGACGGCGAAGCCGACCGCTGGGAATCTCCGATATTCTGCAAAGACTGTCCGCAGGGTGCAAACAGTCAGCCGGGCACGCCGCCAGGCGCAGCCCGCAGGAACAGGAAACCCGCAAGAAGTCGGAAACCCTGCCGGAAACCGGGAAAGGCAGGAGTAACTAAGGGGTGGTGGTCGGGGTGGCGGCTTGCCGCCACAGTGGTGGCGTTTACATTCCGCAGGGCGCAGTCCGCAAGGGTGGACATTAAACGGAGTAACTTTATGCCCGTTCCTGAAACAACGGAAAAGCCCGCAAACAGCAGGAATATTTGGAAGATGCTGTTATGTTGAATTAAAGCACAAAATCCGGAACGGTTTTGTGACTAATTAAACATAATTGCTCTTCCGGATTTCCTGCGCAAAAGCTGCACTCCATCAGAAAAACCGGAAGAACACGGCGCAAGCAGCATCACGTCTGCACGGCGGCGGAAGCTTGCGCCGCCTCTAGTTCAAACGGACAAACCCGCTCAATCATAAAACACGGGAACCCCGCACCGCAGGGCTGCACTCCTGACTAACAGCCCGTTCCTATAGTCAGACGAAAAGAGGTAGCGGATTCTCGCCTTAGTCCCGGCGTTAGTGCCGGGCGGAGCGAAACCGCACCGGGCATCGCAGCTGTCACCCGTGCCGCAAGGGATTACATTCCGCTAAGGATATCATCCGAAAGGGTGCCCATCGCATAGGGTGCTGCTTCCTTTGCTGTATTCGGCAAGTGAGGGAGCGGCAACCGGAGCCGGATATAAGACGGTAGTAACTTCTGTAATCACCCACTTGGCAAGCCTCGACTATTATACACCGGAGTAACTTTAAAGAAACTTTCCCCAAGAATGTCCCATAGAAACACTGCCGTAGGGCGGCTTTCTTTGCGCCAGTCCGACGGCTACGGGAAAGCAAGGAAAGCGGCACGGTGCACAGAAACACTGAACGTCCGAGATACGCTGCCGGTGAAGGAATGTTCCGATTAAACACTGACGGAGTGCTGCTGTGGGGAGCGGGGCTTTGTGGGTGGCGGTATTCCCGCTGCACGCATTGCCACGAACCACACGGCGGCACGGTGAGCAATCAGACGAAAAGTTTCAAGCATGACTTTTTTCCAGTTTGCTAGCACATACCTGGCAGGATCCCGGCTTCATCAACCTGTTATCCCCTGCCAACTGCTAGCAGAATCCGGCAGCCGGCTTCTTCCAGGACGAAACATTTGCTAGCACTATTCCCGAGCTGCAGTAGTTGATCCGGAAAAATCTGATAGCAAATCTTTCCTACTGCAGCCGGGGTGAGCTATACAGCCATCGGTTCCTCTTTGATAATCGAGATTTCCAGTGCGTTTTCAATCTTGGTCAAAGTTTCGAGTGAAAGGTTCTCCCGTCCTCTCAACACCTTTGAAATGTATTGCGGGCTGCAATTCATTTTTTCAGCCAATTGCTTTTGGCTCATTCCTAATTCTTCCATCCTGTCCAGCATCAGCATGGCAATATTTTGCGAATGTCGGAGCCAAGACTTGTTTGTTTCAAGGAAGTCAAACAGCTCACGCCATTTCGAAGGCGTTGGAGAAGAATGTTCTTCAAGCCTTTGTGCGATAGATTTCATACTATTTTCCATACTATTCCTCCCAAATTATAATTCACTAATATACTCTATAAACCCTTCGTCATCAATAATTCCTTCTTCCAGCAGGTAGCGTCGGACTTTGTCTATTTTCACAAGTTCCTGCCTGGTGTGCTCTCTTTCCTGCATCGTAGCCGTCAGCTTGATGGCGCCTCCGGTGATGATGTAGTTGCCTTGAATCAATTTGATAGCGTATAGCCGGAGCCATGACGAGTGACCGTATTTACGTTTTAACCGGGCCTTTTCTTTTTGCAGCATCACATCCGAAGCCTGGTTGTTGTCCAGCGGGCGGAATATTTTGCTTAAATCGGTTTCCGGGGAGATGTCCATTATGATGTATCGAAGGCGTTCACTATCTTCAATCGTATCGCTGATAGCTTCTTTTATGTCTGTTATTTTAAAGTAGGCGTTCAAGTCGTCAATGTTCTCCTTGAAGAAAGCACGTAGCCAAACCACGTCCGCCCAGTTGTTGAACACCTTATAAAGTTCGTTATCATCCTCGCCTTCAAAGTGTACAGCCCATAATTTTCTATCTCCAGTAATGTCGTCAAATGTCATATCTCCTTGTTTTATAGTAAGACAAAGATACGCAAAAATAACGAGATAATAAACTTATAGGTTGATTATTTAGCAAGAAAAATGTTTTATTTAGTTGGTTTAGTGGTTGTATGGTAGATGGTGGTGTCTGTGTCCCAGTCATTAATTTCATCATTCGTGTTTATTTGCAGGCTGTCAATGAGAGTTTTTCGATGAGTTATTTCCGGTTGTTCGCAGCCTCCTATCAGTTGTATAATGAATATTATTCCTGCTATAACGATTCCTGCTATGGTATTATTGATAACATTTCTTTTTAAGCCTTTAATATAAGAATTCTGATACCTGTTATTTTGCATAATTTATATTTTTTACGCTGTGAAGTTAATAAATTAAATGCGATATTTATCGTTATTTGTCACTTTAATTAGGTTTATCCGATTAAAAACGATACCTTTGTATTACAAAACTTGAATCCTCAATGGGATATTAAAAGAGGGTTTTTGCCAAAGTCGGTGTCTAATTCGGTGACACTACGAAAATAGGAAGCTGTTAATTCATTATGAATGAGACTATAAAGGAATTAAAGTTTGAGGGCAGGTAGCCCAACAAAATCAACGTCAATTTAGATAGAACCCTGCTAAGAATTAGTTTTTGCAGGGTTTTATTGTTTCCGGACATTCATAGTCAAGAGAAACGCAAATTTGCTGTGAAAAGAAGCTGTGAAGTTGATGTTTAAGAAATAAATCTTTAAACAAGCTGTATAAGCTTGTTTAGCAGAAAAGAGAAACAGGTTTTATTGCTCAAGCGAGCATAAAACCTGTTTCTTTTATTTCTCTAAATCGGGCAGAGGATTATTCTTCTGCTTTAATTGATTCGTCGATTACTTTAATTTTTTGTAATACCAGTTCCAAGTCTGCTTTCAACTTGTCTACCTTGCGGTTCAGTTCGGTCAACAGGCTGCTGCCTTTCTTGGAAGTAGAAGTTAGGAAGCCCAGATTGTTCTCATAAGTCTGAAGTTCATTCTTCATATTCTCATAAGTACGTACCAGTTTCTCGCGTTCTCTATATAAAGATTGAGTGCCGCCCCCCTGGATATTGCTAATGTTCGAACGGAAGTTGCTTAACTTCTTGTTGGAAGCATTGATGTTGAAACGGTCGAATAACTGATCGATCAATCCGTGATATTGCTTGTATAGCTTATCTTTTTCTTTGAACGGCACATGACCGATAGAGTTCCATTCCTTCATCAAATCCCGAACCAGATTGCTTGCTTCTTCGGTATCCATGTTCTCATCGATAGCGGATAACTTTTCGATCAATGCTTTCTTCTTTTCCATATTCTCTGTTTCGACAGAGCGTTGTGAAGAAGTGGCCTTGTTCTTTTGCTCAAAGAAGTAGTCGCAAGCTGTGATAAACCGTTTCCAGATTGCATCCGAGTGTTTTTTGGCAACCGGTCCGATGGTCTTCCATTCTTTTTGAAGTTTGGTCAGTGCATCGGCAGTTACTTTCCAGTCTGTACTGTCTTTCAAGGCTTCCGCTTTTTCGCAGAGCGCTTTCTTCTTTTCCAGATTCTCGTTCATTCCTTCTTTCAGGCTCTTGAAGAATTCTCCTTTCTTCTTGAAGAAATCATCGCAGGCATGGCGGAAACGCTCGAAGATCTTCACATTCATCTTCTGGGGAGCAAAACCAATGGTTTTCCATTTGTTTTGCAAGGCAATCACTTCCTGGGTCTTGTTTTCCCAGGCAGAGAATGTTTTCAGTTCATCATACTCAATCGCTTCAACGATTTCGCAGATGACGGTCTTTTGATCCAAATTATGCTGTTCGGCTTCTTTCAACGATTCGAAGTGCTGCTGATGGCGGCGGTTGACAGCGGTAGAAGCTGCTTTGAACCGATTCCAGATTTCATCACGCAGTTCTTTGGCTACCGGACCTGTATCGCGGAACTCCTGATGCAACTTCTGAAGTTGGTGGAAAGCGGAAACAACATCTTCCTCGTCAGCCAACTTTTCGGCAGCTTCGCAGAGATGCGTTTTGATTTCCAGATTCTTTTTGAAGTCATATTCGCGGAACTCATTGTTCAGTTTCAATAAATCGTAGAACTTCTCTACATATAATTGATAGTTTTTCCAAAGTTCATTCACTTTACCTTGCGGCACCAGTTTTGTATCATTCCATTGCTGCTGCAGCTTCTTGAACTCCGTATAAGATTTGTTGGCGTCATCTCCGGATTCCACCAATTCTTTCAGTTCTTCAATAATGGAAAGTTTCACTTGCAGGTTTTCTTCTTTCTGGCGTTCCAACTCGGCAACCTGTTTACTGCGTTTTTCCTTGATAACCCCCATCAGGCGTTTGAATTCTTCTTCCGTCGGGTCCTCTTCGGCAACAAAATCTTCAATGTTTCCACCGTTGTCTGTAAACTGTACCTTAGCAGCTTCCAACTCGGCATTATGTAACTTGTAGAATGATTGTTTCAGATTGTCAATATCCTGCTTGTTCGCATTTTCAGCATCTTGCGCAAGCTCTTTTAGCTGGTTTAGTACATCTTCCTTAGTGGCAGGTTTAGGAGCTGCTTCAGGTTGAACTTCGGCAGTAACATCTTCAGCCGGAGTCTCTGTAATAGCTTCAGAAACCTCGACTGTTTTCTTTTCTTCTTCTAATTCCCCTTGGTTCAAGGGTTGATTAGTGTCATGAGCGTCCATCATTGTATATTAGTTTTGGGTCACAAATTAATGAAATAAAACGATTACTTCATACTATTTTGCTTATTTTTTTTTGTTTATCGTGTTTTTATGACAATAAAACGGTTATTCCCATGTACAACATCATTCCGATGATGTCATTTGTAATGGCTATAAACGGACCTGTTGCAATGGCTGGATCGATTTTGAACTTCTCCAGCGTCATCGGTACCAGTGTTCCGAAAATAGAAGCGAACATTACCACGGCAAACAGGCTGATGGATACGGAATAGGTGACCGTAGCCGTTGCGCCGAACCTGATAAAGTTGTAGGTGTATACTAATAAGGAGATAATAGTGGCATTAATTAAAGCTACTACCGATTCCTTGGTTATCTGCTTGAACGTGTTTTTAGCGTCCAGCGAGCTGTTTGCCAAACCCTGTACGATGATTGCCGAAGATTGTGTTCCGACATTTCCTCCTGTACCACCGATTAGCGGGATGTACAGTGCCATTTCGGGATGGGCAGCAAAGGTGGAGTCGAAATTACCCAATATCATAGAGTTGCCGATTCCGCCGATCATACCGATTAATAACCAGGGGAGGCGGGCGGTGGTCTGTCTCAATACATTATCGTCTGTTTCTACGTCCTGCGAAAGACCGGATGCCAACTGATAGTCACGTTCCGACTGCTCACGGACTTCATCCATGACGTCGTCGACGGTGATTTGTCCCACAAGCCGACCGATGCTGTCGACAACGGGGATAGCCACCAAGTCGTACTTCTCAATCGCCTGTACTACCTCGTCAATGGGAGTATCTACGTGTACCGAAATCGGATCTTTCTGCATCACGTGTTTCACTTTGGATACAGAAGGGGAAGTAATCATCTTTTTGAGCGGGAAGATACCTCGCAGACGTTCGTCATCGTCAATGACATATACATAATAGATTTCGTCCAGTTCTTCCGCCTGTTGCCGCATCTCTTTCAGACATTCGGGCATACTCCAGTTTTCGTTGACAAGTACCATTTCCGTACCCATCAAACCACCGGCGGTATTTTCGTCGTATTTCAACAAGTCGACGATGTCTCCTGCCTGTTCGATGTCCTCGATGTGCGAAAGAACCTCTTCCTGCTTGTCTTCATCGAGTTCACGCATCAGGTCTACGGCATCATCCGTGTCCATGTAGTCAACGAAGCGTTTGGCGATTGTCTCCGAAGGAAGCATTTCGAGCAGCTCTTTACGAGCATCTTCGTCCATTTCGACAAGCACGTCGGCGGCAATTTCGTTATCGAGCAGGCGATAGACGAACTTAGCCTCTTCCGCATTCAGGTCATTGCACAATTCGGCAATGTCGGCCGGGTGGAGGTCGATGAGAAGACCTTTTACCTTGTCGGCGTCTTTTTGCTCAATAAGGTGTTTAACGTTGTCAATGTATTCCTCGTTCATCGTTGTCAATTACAAATTACGAATTACAAAATCCAGTTCTCTGCTCACTGTTGCCCGCCAATTATTGGGCGTTGCCGACTGTCTTTAGTGCTTCTTCCACTTTATTGGTCAGATCGATAAATTCGGCTACCGATAGTTGTTCCGGGCGTTTATTAAATAAGATGTCCTCCGTGAGCGGACAATCTTTGCCTAAAATAGGTTTGATGGAGTTGCGCAATGTTTTCCGTCGCTGGTTGAAGGTCGTTTTCACTACTTGCTTGAACAGTTTTTCGTCGCATCCCAACTCTTTAGTCTCGTTGCGTGTCATACGGATAACAGCACTTTTCACTTTGGGAGGCGGATTGAACACGTGTTCGCTGACAGTGAACAAATATTCCACTTTATACCATGCCTGTATCAATACGCTAAGGATACCGTATGTCTTGCTGCCCGGTCCGGCTGCAATACGTTCGGCTACCTCTTTTTGAATCATTCCCGTGCAACAGGGGACGATATCTTTGTTATCCAGCATCTTGAAAAAGATTTGGCTGGAAATATTATAGGGGTAATTACCAGTCAGTACGAAAGGCTTCCCGTCAAACAACCGGTGAAGATTCATTTTCAAGAAGTCATCCTCGATGATGTGGTCTTCCAGTGACGGATAGGCTTCGCGAAGATAAGCAACCGACTCATAGTCAACTTCTACGACCTTTACCAATCGGTCTTTCTTTACTAGAAACTGGGTCAATACTCCCATACCTGGCCCCACCTCTAAAATAGGCAGTTCGGGGAAGGTGTCAACCGTATCGGCAATATCTTGCGCAACTTTCAGATCTTTCAGAAAGTGTTGTCCGAGAAACTTTTTAGGCTTTACTAATTTCATTTACCAACTAAATAATTACTTTTGCAGCTGACAAAGGTAATTCTTTTAAATGAAGAACGTACCACTATTTATTAAAAAATAAATGATGTGTCAGCGAAGCTAATGAAGAATTAAGGATGAAGAAACTATTAAAAAAGACGCTGAAACTGATATTACCGGTTGTTTTAGGCGGCTTTATCTTATTCTGGGTATATCGCGACTTTGATTTTACAAAAGCGGGCGATGTGTTGTTACACGGTACAAATTGGTGGTGGATGCTCTTCTCGTTATTGTTCGGAGCGTTTGCACAAGTCTTTCGTGGTTGGCGGTGGAGACAGACATTGGAACCGTTGGACGCTTTCCCGAAAAAGAGCGATTGCGTGAATGCTATCTTCATTTCATACGCTGCCAGTCTGGTGGTTCCCCGGATCGGGGAGGTGAGCCGTTGCGGAGTGTTGGCGAAATATGATAATGTCTCGTTTGCCAAGTCGTTGGGAACAGTCGTTACGGAGCGGTTGGTCGATACGTTGACTATTCTCCTCATCACAGGCATCACTGTATTGCTCCAATTACCGATATTCGTCACTTTTCTTCAGCAGACCGGAACGAAAATCCCTTCATTAGTACACCTGCTGACTTCAGTATGGTTTTATATCATTCTGTTTTGTTTTATTGGTGTGGTGATACTTCTTTATTATTTAAGAAAAACGTTGTTCTTCTATGAACGGGTGAAGGGATTTGTATTGAATATATGGGAAGGAATTATGTCTTTAAAAGGCGTGCGCAACATTCCCCTCTTTATTTTTTATACACTGGCTATTTGGGCTTGTTATTTTCTCCATTTCTATTTTACATTCTATTGCTTTGCCTTTACGGCACATTTGGGTATCCTTGCGGCATTGGTCATGTTTGTCGGCGGCACGTTTGCCGTGATTGTGCCTACTCCTAACGGAGCGGGACCCTGGCATTTTGCCATCATTTCTATGATGATGCTTTATGGAGTAAACGTGACGGATGCCGGAATATTTGCCCTGATTGTACACGGTATTCAAACCTTTTTGGTTGTTTTATTGGGTGTGTACGGCTTGGCTGCTCTGCCGTTCACCAATAGACATCGGGCGTAAATTTTTGGCTAAAAGTGTATATTCTTACATGTTTTTGCCAACCTCCTTTGTCATCTGAAAACTTTTCCATAACTTGGCACTGTTTAATTATCAGATTTAAAATAGTTTTAAAATATTTATTATGAGTACCATTCTTTCTTTAGCTCCACAGAACGTGTGGAAGCATTTTTATTCGTTGACACAGATTCCCCGTCCGTCAGGACACATGGAAAAGATTACAGCATTTCTTTTAGGTTTCGGAAAAGAGCTGGGGCTGGAGTCTTTTGTAGACGAAGCAGGTAATGTGATTATCCGTAAACCCGCCACTCCGGGTATGGAAAACCGGAAAGGTGTGATTCTTCAGGCGCACATGGATATGGTTCCGCAGAAGAACAACGATACTGTACACGATTTTGAAAAAGATCCGATTGAAACTTATATAGACGGTGACTGGGTAAAAGCAAAAGGCACTACTCTGGGTGCAGACAACGGACTGGGTGTAGCTGCTATTATGGCCGTGTTGGAAGCAAAAGACCTGAAACACGGTCCTTTGGAAGCTCTTATCACGAAAGACGAAGAAACCGGCATGTACGGTGCGTTCGGCTTGAAACCGGGTACACTGAACGGAGAGATTCTTTTGAATCTGGATTCGGAAGATGAAGGCGAGTTGTATATTGGTTGTGCTGGAGGTATGGATGTAACTGCTACCCTGGAATATAAGGAAGTAGCTCCCGAAGAAGGAGATATCGCAGTGAAAGTTACATTGAAAGGATTACGTGGCGGACATTCGGGATTGGAAATCAATGAAGGACGTGCCAATGCTAATAAGTTGCTGGTTCGTTTCGTTCGTGAGGCGGTTGCCAGCTATGAAGCCCGTTTGGCTAGCTGGGAAGGTGGTAATATGCGTAATGCTATCCCACGTGAAGCACATGCGGTTATTACCATTCCGGCTGAAAATGAAGAAGAACTATTGGGCTTGGTGAAATACTGCGAAGACCTGTTCAATGAAGAATATTCGGCAATTGAAACACCGATCAGCTTTACGGCTGAACGTGTGGAACTTCCTGCGGGGCAAGTGCCTGAAGAGATTCAGGACAATCTGATTGATGCAATCTTTGCTTGTCAGAACGGTGTGACACGTATGATCCCTACTGTTCCAGATACGGTAGAAACTTCTTCCAACCTTGCTATTATAACGATTGGTGAAGGAAAGGCAGCCATTAAGATTCTGGCTCGCAGTTCAAGCGATAGCATGAAAGAATATCTGACTACCAGCCTGGAGTCTTGTTTCTCTATGGCAGGGATGAAGGTAGAGATGACAGGCGGATATTCCGGTTGGCAACCTGATGTAAATTCTCCGATTTTGCATGCGATGAAGTCATCCTATAAACAACAGTTTGGTGTAGAACCTGCAGTGAAAGTGATTCACGCTGGCTTGGAATGTGGTATTATCGGTGCTATTATTCCGGGATTGGACATGATTTCTTTTGGTCCGACTTTGCGTTCACCGCATTCACCGGACGAAAGAGCGTTGATTCCTACCGTACAGAAGTTCTATGACTTCCTGGTGGCAACTTTGGAGCAAACTCCAATGAAATAACGTATTTCTCTTTATATAAATATTCTCCTATTATATAATAGGTGACCATAGTGAAGGCACGGATGATATTTCATCTGTGCCTTTTTTCATATTTATTGCAGCGTATATTACAATTCTGCTTTATAACAAATAAATTAATTGATGCAAATCAAGAAATATGCTATAAAACATAAATTTCTCTCTTTTTTAGATCAATGTATAAACAAAGGCTGTATTTTTGTGTTGTAAAACATGTAATTAGGAGGATAACAAAATGAAAAGTTTAAAAAGATTGTTTAGAAAGATCGGCGAAGCCGATGTACATGTTTGGGGATATTCAACAATTAATACCAAACCAAACAAGTAAGTTTTATTTTTTAGTTTTCAGGAATTAGTAATTTAAAAGGTTTAAAGATTATGGCAAAGAAAATGGGTTCTTTAGTTAGAAAAATCCTTAGTGAAGTAGGTCGTAATGAAATGCTTTCATGGGGGTACAGAATTGAGAAATGAGAACAAGTACATTAACTAAGTTTAGAGTGGGGATACGTTATTAAATACGATATCCCCATTTTTTATATCTAAAATTTTATATAGAGTTGTTTTAGCTAACAACTGTGGCGGGGGATCTGTTTCAGTGTCAGTTCCTCCTTTAATTTCTGTGTTTGGGTACACTGTCTTTTGCCACTTGGGCTGGAATGTATCACATGCGAGTTTGGCTGATTTTACTATCACACCCTCACCGAATCACTTGAAAGCCTTTGTTCATCGATGTTACAAAGGGTGAGGGTAACTGTGATTGTAGGGTGAGGGTAATTTTTACTCTCACCCTACAATTATACCTGTAATAAGTGCTTAATAGTTGATTTATAGTAAGTTGTATGCTGATTTGTCTGGTACTAATACATGAAAGATGATGTATTTGTGTCTGATAACTGGCGTAATATTATCTGGAATAACAGGCTGAACGAGATAATAGATACGGATGAATTAATTGTATTCCGTAAGGTTTCGATTGGCTTCTCCATAGGGGAAAATCAGTTTCAAGCTTGTGAACAGTTTGTTTCATACGCTTGAAACACTTAGTTTCAAGGTATTAAACACTTAGTTTTCCGGTGTGAAACTGGTAGTTTCATTACTTGAAACTGTTGGTCTCAAGGCATAAAACAGCTTGTTCACCGGCATGAACAAGCCATTTTATGTAGAGGTGCTGCAAATTATTGAGTGTCTTCTATGAATATGCCCGGATTCTTATAAACGAGACAGTGTGTAAGATACCTCTATCTTGCACGCATCTGCAACGGTATCTTGCACTGCTTCAAATACTTGTATATCAGTTGACTATCGCTGGTTTAGTGTAAGGTGCAAGATACTTTTGCATTTATGAACTTGTAAGAGATAGGTGAATCTTATTGCAGAAGATAAACTTTTCAATTAAATAATAAACCGAGTGGCAGTTTTTGGACTTTTTATTTTATTCCAGAGCGAGTTGATTAATAGGCTAATGTTTATACAATATGGTATGGGGCTGATAGCTTGATAAAAGCTTTTTTTAAGCTAAAAAGTACAAATCTTTAAACTTTATTTCCTTACTTTGTTATTTATAAGAGTGAGACTTATAGCAAACTTAAACTAGAAAGATTATGAAAGTAAAGCAAATTTGTATGATGGTGCTGCTATGGTTGGGAGTGATTCCGGCGGTACAGGCACAAACTTTCGACAAATTATGGAAAGAAGTGGAGCAAGCGGAGAAAAAGAGCTTGCCTAAGACTGTGATAAAACTGACTGATGAGATTTATCAGAAAGGGGAAAAAGAGAAAAACTCTCCACAAATGCTCAAAGCATATACGTGGCGGATGAAATATCGGGAAATGTTGAATCCCGACAGTCTTTACGCTGATTTGAAAGGACTGGAACAATGGGTGAAACAGACTGACCAACCAATGGATCGCGCCATCCTACACTCTTTGATAGCGGGAATCTATGCAGATTATGCAGCCAGCAATCAGTGGCAACTCCGCCAACGGACAGAAATCGTAGACCAGACACCTGCTACCGATATGCGTGAATGGACAGCCAATATGTTCATCGAAAAAGTGCGGACAAATATAAAGGAGGCATTGGCCGATTCTGTATTGCTGCTCAAAACGTCCTCACGCGGCTATATTCCTTTTGTAGAACTGGGGGAAACGAGCGAATACTATCACCATGATATGTATCATTTATTGGCTTCCCGTAGCATTGAAGCACTGCAACGGGTGGAAGAATTGAGTAACAGGATTACTAATGACGGTACTGTGAATCCGGTCAAACAAGATATAATAGCTATTTATGGGAATATGATTCCCGCTTATAAAGCAACCGGATTAAAAGAAGGTTATGTGTTGACAGCACTTAACTACCTGGAATGGAGATGGAATGCTGATCGGAATATTCGACCTCTGCAGGCTAAGGGCGAACTTCCGGTACTGACGGAAGATACTTATCTGAAAGCTTTGAACACATTGAAAAGCAAGTATGCTTCCGAACCGATCTGTGCCGAAGTCTATTTGGCAGAAGCCCGGTATACTATTGGAAAACAACAGCAGCTCAATGCATTGCAGCTTTGCGATGAGGCAATCCGCCTTTATCCAGGCTATCGCAGAATCAATGCTTTGAAGAATCTTCGGGAAGAGATATTGGCTCCTTATTTGAATGTTAATGCATCCGATTTGGCTTTTCCGAACGAAGAGATAGAATTAAGGGTCTCACACAAAAATCTGGATGGTTTCACTGTCCGTCTTTATCAGGCGAAGAAACTGATAAAGGAACAACATTACGCTGTGCTTCGTCCGAAAGATTATCAGACGCAGGACACTGTGTTTACATTCAAAGCTCCTGAACTTGGATCTTACGTGATGCGTATCATACCGGATATTCGTGCGAAGAGAGATAGTGAAAGCAAGTTTGATGTAACACGTTTCAAAGTGCTGACATGCCGTTTGCCGGACAAACAGTATCAAGTGGTGACGCTGGATGGACAGACAGGGCATCCTATTCCCCATGCGAAAGTGACGATGTACAGTAATGACGAAAAAGTGTTGCAGGAGTTTACGACAAACGAAGAGGGTAAGGTCGTATTGCCCTGGAAATCCGAATACCGCTATCTGAAAGCTTCCAAGGGGACGGATACGGCAATGCCGAAACAAGGCATTTATGCAGGAAGTTACGGATATTACGGCGACGAAGATAAAGTGACTGAAAATATGACTTTATTGACCGACCGTTCTTTGTATCGTCCCGGACAGACTGTGTATGTGAAGGGAATTGCTTATTCTCAACAATCGGATACGGCGAATGTACTTCCGAACAAGGAATATACGGTGACTTTATTGGATGTAAACAATCAGGAAGTAGGGCAGAAGTCGGTACGTACCAATGAGTTCGGTTCGTTTACCACCGATTTCGCATTGCCTTCGGCCTGTCTGAACGGAATGTTTTCTTTGAAAGCGGGAAGAGGCCGTACAAGCATTCGGGTAGAAGATTATAAACGTCCGACATTTGATATCACTTTTGAAAAGCAACAAGGAAGTTACAAACTGGGTGATGAGGTACAGGTGAAGGGTAAGGTACAATCTTATAGTGGTGTGCTGCTTCAGGATCTTCCGGTGAAATATACGGTAAAGCGTTCTGCATACAGCCTTTGGCGGTTTGCGGAATCTGTGCAAATTGCTTCCGGTGAAGTGATGGCCAATGAGAATGGAGAATTCACGATACCGGTTCGTTTGCAGGAAAGTGACTCTTATAAGAATAATGATAAGGTATATTATCGTTATTCCATTGAGGCCACTGTTACCAATGTGGCAGGTGAAACACAATCTTCTACGGACGTGATTTCGGCAGGAAACCGTTCGTTGATTTTGCAGGTGGAATTGCAAGATAAGACTTGCAAGGATCAACCCTTCGAAACAATGTTTAAAGTGCAGAACCTGAATGGACAACCTGTGGAGGTGAAGGGGAATTATTACTTGTACCCTGCCAAAGACAAGGACTTTAAGCAGTTGGAAGAGAAACCGGTTGCAACGGGAACCTTTACTTCTAATGAAGACATGACGCTCGACTGGAAGAATCTTCCATCGGGACCTTATGTGCTGAAAGCATCAGTGAAAGATAATCAGGGCAAGGAAGTGACTGCTGACACCAACACGATTCTTTTCTCTGTTGAGGACAAACGTCCGCCTGTAGAAACGACGATGTGGTTCTATGGTGCAAATACGGAATTTGATGCTGCCCATCCGGCCGTGTTCTGTTTCGGTACGTCGAAAAAAGATGCTTATGTGATGATGAACGTATTTTCCGGTGATAAATTGCTGGAGAGCAAGACGTTGAATTTGTCAGATACGATTGTCCGTTTCGAGTATCCATATCGGGAAAGTTATGGGGATGGTGTCTTTGTGAATCTCTGTATGGTGAGGGACGGACAGGTTTATCAGGAACAGGTGCGGCTGACCAAACGGATTCCTGATAAGACACTGACTATGAAGTGGGAAGTGTTCCGTGATAAATTGCGTCCGGGACAAAAGGAAGAATGGAAGCTGACGATTAAAACGCCGCAAGGACAAGCTGCTAACGCGGAAATGCTGGCAACGATGTATGATGCCTCCTTGGATAAAATATGGAATCGGCAACAGAATTTCCAAATCTATTATAACCAGATTGTCCCATATTCTAACTGGATGAGTGGATATTCCGGCAATAATTCATTCAACTACTGGTGGAATACGAAGAGTCTCAAAGTGCCATCACTGGAGTATGACCATTTTGTGATGCTATCGGACTATTATAATAATGGAAGAGATTTGGGTGAAGTAATAGTGAGAGGATATGGCTCGACGAGAAAGTTGACGGTGACAGGTAGCGTTTCGACATTGGACGTTGCAACTTTAAGGAGTAATGCGCCAAAGATGAAATCGGCTATGGCTGCTGATGCCATGACTAATGTTGAATTTCAATCGGAAATGATACCCACGGGAGAAAAAGCGGATGAGGCATCTGACAACGAAATGCTTCCCGAAGCATCTGCTGACTTGCGTACCAATTTAGCAGAAACAGCATTCTTCTATCCTCAACTTCGCACCAATGAACAGGGAGAGATCTCTTTCTCATTCACGATGCCTGAAAGTCTGACGCGTTGGAACTTCCGTGGATATTCTCATACAAAGGGAATGTTGACGGGAACATTGGATGGCGAAGCTACCACAAGCAAAGAATTTATGCTGACTCCTAATCTCCCTCGTTTTGTGCGTGTGGGTGATAAGACTTCTCTGGCAGCTTCTATCTCTAATATGACTGGTAAGCCGCAAGCCGGAATGGTCAGTCTGGTCCTTTTTGACCCGATGACAGAGAAGGTTATCAGTACACAAAAACAGAAATTCAGCCTTGCTGCCGGAAAGACAATGGGTGTGGACTTCCAGTTTATCGTTAGTGATAAATACGAAATAGTGGGATGCCGGATGATTGCCGACAGTGGTACTTTCAGCGATGGAGAACAACAGTTGCTTCCGGTTCTTAGCAATAAAGAGCATTTGGTGGAGACACTTCCAATGCCAGTGCGTGGAGAAGAAACCCATACTTTCTCACTCGATCATCTGTTCAATCAACAAAGTAAAACAGCCACAGATCGTAAACTAACTGTTGAATTTACAGGAAACCCGGCTTGGTATGCCGTTCAGGCATTGCCTTCATTGAGTCTTCCGACAAGTAATAACGCTATTTCCTGGGCTACTGCCTACTATGCCAATACATTGGCTTCGTTTATCATGAACAGTCAGCCGAAGATCAAAGCGGTATTTGAAAGTTGGAAACTGCAAGGAGGTACGAAAGAAACGTTCTTGAGCAATCTGCAAAAGAATCAGGAAGTGAAGAATATCATTTTGTCCGAGTCTCCCTGGGTACTCGAAGCACAGACGGAAGAGCAACAGAAAGAGCGCATCGCCACCTTGTTTGATTTGAATAACATTCGTAGTAATAACATCGCAGCTTTGACTCGATTGCAGGAGTTACAGAACTCAAATGGGGCATGGTCCTGGTATAAAGGAATGAACGGCAGTCGATCTGTTACTACCTATATTGTCGAACTGAATGCCCGTCTGGCTATGCTGACAGGTGAAAAATTAAGCGGATCGGCTCTCTCCTTGCAACAGAAGGCTTTCGTTTACCTCCATCAATCAGCTTTGGACGAGTATAAGGAAATCCTGAAAGCACAGAAAGACGGTGTGAAGTTTACTGGCGTTTCGGGCAGTATTCTGCAATATTTGTATCTCATCGCTATTTCGGGAGAGCAGGTACCCGCAGCCAATAAAGCGGCTTATACCTATTATCTTTCTAAGGTAGGAGAATTGCTGACTTCTCCTTCAATGGATACAAAAGCGATTGCCGCCATTGTGCTTGATAAAGCCGGACGCAAGAAGGAAGCGCAGGAATTTGTCGCTTCTCTGAAAGAACATCTGACGAAGACAGATGAACAGGGAATGTTCTTTGCTTTCAACGAGAATCCATATACATGGGGCGGAATGCAGATGCAGGCTCATGTAGATGTGATGGAAGCGCTGGAACAGACAGGCGGTAATACCGATACAGTGGAAGAAATGAAACTTTGGTTGTTGAAGCAAAAGCAGACACAACAGTGGGATTCTCCGGTAGCTACTGCCGATGCGGTATTTGCATTGCTGATGAAAGGCGCTAATTTACTCGACAATCAGGGAGATGTACGGATTGTGATTGCTAATGAAGTGCTGGAAACTGTTAGTCCAAGTAAAACGACTGTTCCTGGATTGGGATATATCAAACGTTCTTTCACACAGAAGAATGTGGTGGATGCCCGCAAGATTGAAGTGGAAAAGAGAAATCCGGGTATTGCCTGGGGAGCTGTGTATGCAGAATTTGAATCTCCTGTGAGTGATGTGAAACAACAGGGCGGTGAATTGAATGTTGAGAAACAGTTGTATGTGGAGCGTACGATGAATAACGTGCCTCAATTACAGCCTATTACTGCCAAAACGGTTCTTCAGGTAGGTGATAAAGTCGTTTCCCGTTTGAGCATCCGCGTAGACCGTCCGATGGACTTTGTACAGTTGAAAGATCAGCGGGGCGCTTGTTTCGAACCGATCGGCAGTATCTCCGGTTATCGTTGGAACAACGGGCTTGGCTATTACGTAGACATCAAAGATGCATCGACTAATTTCTTCTTCGATCATTTAGGAAAGGGTGTATACGTGTTGGAATATAGTTACCGTGTCAGTCGTGCAGGAACTTACGAAACTGGTTTGGCAACTATGCAGTGTGCTTATGCACCGGAATACGCTTCGCATTCTGCTTCGATGACAATTATTATTAAATAGTTCCGGCAGGGGATTTTTATTCTCACCGACGAGCGAGGCGTTCCTCACCGATGAAGAGGGTGTTCCTCACCGAGGAAGGCATCCTTCGTCGGTGAGGAACTTTTTTCTTATAAACAGGGGCTTACAAGGACTGCTATTAAGTAAAGTCTTTTCCCAATCTGTGTTAATCTGTGTAATCTGTGGTGAAAAACTCATCTAAAACCCCTACATTTGTGCACCAAAATAAAAAATATCGCATGAAACGTAGTTTACTATCTATATTATCTTTACTTACTGTCGCTTTGGCAGCCGTTGCCCAACCTCGTATCTCTTCAAATAAAGAGACACATAACTTCGGACAAATTGAGTGGAAACGTCCGGTGACAGTGGAATATACCATCACTAACACGGGAAACCAGCCATTGGTACTGACCAACGTCACAACCTCTTGTGCCTGTGCCGTGGCCGACTGGACCAAAGAACCGATTGCCCCGGGAGGAAAAGGAGTAGTAAAAGCTTCTTTTGACGCAAAAACGTTAGGACATTTTGAAAAGTCGATAGGAATATATAGCAATGCCAGTCCGAGCTTGGTCTATCTGAAGTTTACCGGTGAAGTAGTGCAGGAAATAAAAGATTATACAAAGCTACTTCCTTATACAATCGGAAATATTCGTTTGGATCGTGATGAGTTTGCTTTCCCCGATGTCTATCGCGGACAGCAGCCTTCATTGACCTTTGATATCGCCAATCTTTCTGATCGTCCTTACGAACCGGTATTGATGCATCTGCCTCCTTATCTGAAAATGGAAGCGGAACCCAAAGTCTTGTTGAAAGGCAAGAAGGGAACTATCAAACTGACGCTGGATGCGAGCCAGCTAAAAGATTACGGATTGACACAGACTTCTGTCTACCTTTCCCGTTTCTCCGGTGATAAGGTGAGCGAAGATAATGAAATACCGGTTTCGGCCATTCTTCTTCCCGACTTCTCTCGTATGACGGAAAAAGATTCTTTGAACGCTCCTGCCATGCACATTTCGGAAACGGATATTGATCTTAGTATCCCGTTGATAAAGAAGAATAAGGTAAGCCATGATATATTGATAGCCAATTCCGGAAAGACTCCGTTAGTCATCAGTAAGTTGCAGGTATTCAATTCATCGGTAGGAGTGAGCCTGAAGAAGACAGTCCTTCCTCCGGATGGAATGACGAAGCTCAAAGTAACTATTCGTAAGCGTGACGTAGGTAATAAGAAGCATCATTTACGTATCCTGATGATAACAAATGATCCGTTACGCCCGAAAGTCGAAATCAATATCAAACGCTAAATCCTATGATTATGGAACATCCTGAAAATAGTGAAGAATATAAGGGGCTTGTTGTCAATAAAGGCATTGAGCAACCCTCATCTGTGAATCCCTACTTAAAGCGGAAACCTAAGAAACGCCAACTTTCAGTAGCAGAGTTTGTAGAAGGTATCGTAAAAGGTGATGTCACCATATTGAGTCAGGCTGTGACATTGGTTGAAAGCGTAAAGCCTGAACATCAGGCTGTCTCACAGGAAATCATAGAGAAGTGTCTGCCATTTTCCGGTAATTCGATCCGGATTGGTATCAGCGGCGTTCCCGGTGCGGGAAAGAGTACATCCATAGATGTATTCGGTCTGCATGTGCTCGAAAAGGGGGGCAAACTGGCGGTATTGGCCATCGACCCTAGTAGTGAGCGTAGTAAAGGCAGTATCTTAGGGGATAAAACGCGTATGGAGCAGCTTTCCGTACATCCTAAATCGTTTATCCGCCCTAGTCCGTCAGCCGGTTCTTTGGGGGGAGTGGCACGCAAAACACGTGAGACGATTATTCTTTGTGAAGCTGCCGGATTCGATAAGATTTTTGTGGAGACTGTAGGAGTGGGACAGAGCGAAACGGCTGTTCACTCGATGGTTGATTTCTTCCTGTTGATTCAGTTGTCCGGTACGGGCGATGAACTGCAAGGGATTAAGCGTGGTATTATGGAGATGGCGGATGGTATCGTTATCAATAAGGCCGATGGAGATAATCTGGAACGTGCCAAGTTGGCTGCCACTCAATTCCGTAATGCATTACATCTGTTTCCTGCGCCTGAATCCGGATGGATTCCCAAAGTATTGACTTACTCCGGTTTTTATAACCTGGGAGTGAAGGAAGTCTGGGACATGATTTACGAATACATTGACTTCGTGAAAGAAAACGGCTATTTTGAATATCGCCGCAACGAACAAAGTAAATACTGGATGTATGAAAGCATCAATGAACAACTTCGTGACAGCTTTTATCATAATCCGAAGATTGAAGCGATGCTCTTGGAAAAAGAACAGCAGGTATTGAAAGGCAACCTGACTTCTTTTATAGCTGCAAGAAGTCTGCTCGATACTTATTTTGAGGATTTGAAATGAGACTTTAAATGATAATAAGGTTCTGATTTTTAGAGAATACATTTAGCATAAGCGGGTAGGAAACATTTAGTCTTTCTACCCGCTTGTACTATTAATGAGGCTTTTCTGCTTTTTCAAGATCAGCTCTCGATTTACTTTGAGTCACAATATATACTCCTAGGAATACAAGTGCGATAGCAATCCCTTTCTCCCAGCCGAAACTTCCGATACCCATCGCGATTGCTGCAATCGTAGCCACGATCGGTTGCATATAATTGTACATACTGACTACCGTAGGACGGAGCAGCCTCTGTGCAGTCATAATGCAGAGATACGCGAGGAAACTACCTCCTAATACGACATAAAGTACCTGTAGAATGGCGACAGTGGAAATAGAAGTCCATTGAATCGTAGAAATATCATAATAGGAGAACGGAATATAGCACATTGAAGCATATATGAACATCCATTTATTAATCGTTACTGCCGAATATCGTTGAGACAATCCTTTGAATACAGTCAGGTATATGGAAAAACTGATTTGTGCAACGAGACAAAGCAAGTCACCAATCAGGCTTCCATTTCCGTTGCTTCCTGCCTGGCTGCTCACAATGAGAATGAGCGCTCCCATAGCACCTATAAAAATCCCCAATACTTTTTTATTTGTCACCGGTTCTTTTAAATAGATAGCTGCTACAACCATTGTTACAATCGGTAGAGTGGTAGTTACGATAGAAGCATCAATAGGAGAAGTCATAGAAAGCCCGAAGATGAACACTCCTTGATTGAATACTAGCGCAAACAGTGAAGCAAAGAAGATTTTCAGCATATCCTGATGGTTCACATGTTCCTGTTTGCAAAATATAGAAAGTAGCCAGAAAGCGGCGGCTGCTCCCACCATGCGGAACGTGGTAACTGAAATAGCGGAAAACTCTTGAAGAGCCGACTTACCGATGGGAGACATCAATCCCCACATGACGTTTGCTGTAAGTGCAAACAGATGACCACGCAGATTTTTACTTTTGTCCATGTTGATATTGATTAATCTACAATTTTTTTATATGAATAACAGTCAAACAGAGGAAACGGTTGCAAAGGTAGCTTTTTATTCTTATATTTTCCCAATCTAATATATTAATAAACGGACGTTATGGTTTCAACAAAACGAAGTCCGGTATCTTTTTATTGTTGTCAAAATGCTTGATTTTAGTAAACTTTTGATAGATGACTAAAAAACTCTTTGAAAATTTGCATCTTTTGATAAAACAATTACTTTTGCAACATCTCGCTAAGCTGTAGGAGGGCTGGCGAAATTTCAGAAAAGCGTTTTTAGTAGTCGTCTTTAACTTTTTTTTGAGCTTAAATGTAAATATTTCTGTGTTGATAGATCTAGCTTTGTCTATTAAAGAGTGGTATGTGTACTTAAAAGATGAAGACGAATAATGAAACAAATTCCTGCGCTTTTTTTGTATCTAATGAACAGGTTGAATCAGTGGAATTTATAGACCGGAAAAACAGTCCATATGGGTATACTAAGTTTTATTGGGTTCTTCGTCAAATTTGGTGGTACTTCTTCTATTGTGAATAAATAATCT
>NZ_QVLZ01000006.1:0-65438 GCF_003435205.1 Bacteroides sp. AF32-8BH
AAGAAGACAGTTGAAATAAAAAAGAGATTACCACCAAATTTGACGAAGAACCGAGATTTATCTTTTTTATTTCTCATTTCTCATAAAATCTAGATAATGAGTTTATAATCAGTGGTATATAGTATGAGAAATGCTTTCTATGCAGGCATTTCTCATACTTTTTACAGATATTTTAACGAAAAAACGGCTATTTCTCATTCGTTTTTCAATGATTTCTCATACATCTGCCCTGTATTCATCCTGCATTTCTCATACATTTCTCATGATGACTGCATAGACGATGGTTGCTGATCTTATTTACATTGAAAACAGATGAAAGGTACTTATCATTCAAACAACCCTATGCCGGCATGTTTTTCATTCGTTATCGTCCAGTTATTGATAGAGCATCTCCATCGTTCCACTAGAGTGACGAGGGTTGTTCACTAGAGTGCATAGATTCGTTCACTGGAGTGAAAAGACTTGTCTACTGGAGTGGAACGATTGAGATGTCAGTCAGATAATCCGGGCATGTCGGTTGGAAAACATGAAGAGATAGGTTATATCATACACAAACTATAGCTTTAATACATTCAATATATGAATAAACTAATCACAATCTCTTCTGCACTTCTTACAGCTGCTGCTGTAAAAGCGCAAACGCCCAATATCGTATTTATATTGGCGGATGATTTGGGTTATGGAGACATCTCGGCCTTCAATCCCGAATCTAAAATCCATACTCCTAACATTGACAAATTGGCCGAGCACGGGATTGCCTTTACGGATGCCCATGCTTCTTCCGCTTTATCCACTCCTTCCAGATATTCTCTTCTGACCGGAAGATATCCGTGGCGAACTAAGCTGAAACGAGGTGGTCTTGATGGCGATTCGCCTGCAATGATTGATCCTGAACGTCGTACCATCGCGCAAATGTTTTCAGCGAATGGCTATAATACCGCTTGTATCGGTAAATGGCACTTAGGTTGGGACTGGGGATATACGAACAATGGCAGAAGTATGAAAGATATAGATTTCTCGCTTCCGATCAAGAACGGACCTACCGACAGGGGATTTGATTACTACTTCGGCATACCCGCGTCATTGGATATTTCTCCCTATGTTTATGTAGAAAATAACAAAGCAACCTCTATCCCCGATCATGTGATAGAACCCCAGAAAAAGAATCTGGCATTATTGATGCACGGAGGAATGGCAGGAGCCGGCTTCAAGCCGGAAGAATGTTTTCCCAACATCATTCGTCATAGTCTGAACTATATCAATGAACAAAAAGACAGCAAGAAGCCGTTTTTCTTATATTTGCCTATTACTGCTCCCCACACACCTATATTGCCTTCGAAAGAGTTTCAGGGTAAAACCAGTATCGGTCCTTATGGCGATTTCGTAGTTATGATAGACGACATGGTGCGCCAAATCGTAAAAACATTAAAGAAGAACAAGCAACTGGATAATACCATCATTGTCTTTGCTTCGGATAATGGGTGTGCCGGTTATATCGGCGTGAAAGATATGGAAAAGAAAGGACATTTTCCTAGTTACATCTACAGAGGCTACAAAAGCGATATTTACGAAGGTGGACACAGAATTCCCCTTATTGTCTCCTGGAAAGGAAAATATGGGAAAGAGATAAATAACTCTTTAGTCTCATTGATAGACTTTTATGCCACTTTTGCCCAAATGCTTAATCACAATCTGGAGACAGAAGAAGCTGTTGACAGTTACAGTATGTGGCCGATATTGAGTAAGAAAGGTGCTTCTACGCGTAAAGACTTGGTGCACGAAGCGGGAGAGGGGTATTTGTCTTTGCGTACTTCCCAACTGAAATTGGTGTTCTACGGAGGTTCGGGTGGCTTTTCTTATCCTGTCAAACCTTCTGATGTGGCGAAGTTCCCTCCGATGCAATTGTTTGATATCGTGAAAGATCCTTCGGAAAAAGAAAACATTATCGGTGATAAGCGTTACGAAAATGAGGTGAAAGAAATGAAACGGGCTATGAAGCAATATGTAGAGAATGGTCGTTCTACTCCTGGTGAAAAAGTATCGAATGATACGAAGAATAGTTGGAATCAGGTAAAGATCTTCATGCAGGAAGAATAAGCATTTCTGAAAAAGAATATGAATATAAAAAAACAGCACCCTGAATAGACGTCATAGGTGCTGTTTTTAGTTCAACAAGGAAAAGAGTATTATTCTATTTATTATTTATTCAGAGAGTTACAGATCTGTTGGTTGATTTCTCTGACTTTAGCTTCATTCATCTTGATAACTTTACGGTCATAAGTCATCAGACCGTTGATTTCACCTTCTACGTCTGTTGTCTGGGTATATACGGCAGCAGAGAATCCTTTCTGGATCAATTCCAACAGATGTTTGCCATATTTAATGTATTCGTTCGTTACTTCGTCCGATGTATTGAACTTCACATAACCCCAGTTTTTCTTGTCATTCACCCAAGTGTTTCCTTCTACTACCAAGCCGATACCTCCATATTCACCCAATACGGTAGCGCGTCTCGGATCATAAAGGAACATGTTCGGACCCGGATAGTGGTGAAGGTCGAGAATATCGCCACAAGTATAGTGATTACCACCACTGGCAGGATTCACCAGGCGGCTAGGATCGTATTCTTTGGTCCATGCTACGATTTCCGGAGTCTTGAATTGTCCCCATGCTTCATTGAAAGGAACCCATACGGCGATACTCGGATAAGAATACAGACAGTCGATGATTTCTTTCCACTCTTTGCGGTAGTTAGCTTCGGAAGCAGCAGAACGAATCACTTCCGTACCGTTGAAATAATTGCGTGCCTGCCACTGTGGGCTAGGACCACCGTTCGGCATATCCTGCCATACGATCAATCCTAATTGGTCGCAATGAGTGTACCAGCGTGCAGGTTCTACTTTGACGTGCTTACGTACCATATTGTAGCCGAAGTCTTTCGTCTTCTTCAAGTCATAAACCAATGCCTCGTCTGTCGGTGCAGTATATAAACCGTCAGGCCACCATCCCTGGTCGAGCGGACCGAACTGGAAATAGTCTTTGTTGTTCAATTGCAGGCGAGTGATACCATTCTGACCCTTGCGGATAGAATATTTACGCATAGCGGTATAACTCTTTACTTGGTCTATTGCTTTTCCGTCTTTATACAGAGTCACTTCCATATTGTAGAGGAAAGGAGAGTCCGGAGACCACAGTTTGGCATTGGCAGGCATTGCCAGTTCAACGGGTACTCCGTTCAACGCTGCACCTTTGGCTACAAGGTTCTTGCCATCGAATACTTTTACTTCCACTTTGTCTGCAGAGGTCGTATTGGCGGCAACTTCTACCTTAACAGAATTATTGTCAATATCGGGAGTAGTTTTCAGATTAGTGATGTATTGTGTTGCTACCGGTTCCAACCACACTGTTTGCCAGATACCTGTAACCGGAGTGTACCAAATGCCATGAGGATTTGCTATTTGCTTTCCTCTGGGTTGTTCGCCACGATCTGAAGGGTCCCATACTTTTACTACCAAGTCATTATTCCCTTTATTAAGTACAGAAGTAATATCGAAGTAGAAAGGAGTAAATCCGCCTGTGTGTTCGCCTACTTTTACATCGTTCACCCAAACTTCTGCTTTCCAGTCTACCGCACCGAAATGCAACAGGATTTGTTTACCACGCCAGGCAGAAGGAACATCAAAAGTGCGTTGGTACCACAGTTCCTCTTTCTCGTTTATCATTTTACCTACGCCCGATAAAGACGATTCTACGGCAAAAGGAACAAGAATATCACCTTGGTAAGCAGCAGGCGTAGGAGTACCTTTGGGAGTGATTGCATATTTCCAAAGCCCGTTCAGGTTTTTCCAGTCACTGCGTTCCATGATAGGACGCGGATATTCCGGCAATACGTTTTTAGGGTCAAGCTGTTCACCCCACGATGTCTTGATTTTGTCACCGGCAGGTTTCCATTGAGCAAAAGTCGAACTGCATAGAGCCAATGCAAGCAGCATTGTTAGAAAATTCTTTTTCATGTTCATGGTATAAAAATATAGTTAGTTATTAGATATAAATTCTATTAAAAGGATATTGCAAAGAAAGGGGAATTAAAAGAGAATAAAGGAAATTTACCGTTCAAAAAACAATAAATTCTCTTCTTTTTGATCAAATAAAGAGTTTTTTGCTAATAAAACGGACTGTTGACTAATTTTTGTCCTTTATTGAATGGCTATTTTCGTAACTTATCGGAAAGATTGCCGAACTTTGGGTGTGAGTAATTCATATACTTTTTGTTACTAACTTATTACGATGCTATTATGAATAGAAAAGTTTTATTCTCAATCTCTGCTGTTTCCGGTATGATAAATATCATCCCAATGTCAGCACAAACACCCAAACCCAATGTTGTTATCATCATGACCGACCAACAGCGAGCTGATTTGTGTGGTCGCGAAGGTTTTCCGATGGCTGTGACTCCTTTTGCCGATTCTCTGGCATTGAGCAATGTGTGGTTTGATAAAGCGTATACGGTAGCTCCTGCTAGTATGCCTGCGCGTTGTTCCATGTTTACAGGACGTTATCCAACTGCTACGCATGTCCGTACTAATCATAATACTCCTGATATGTACTATAAGAAAGATATGCTCGAAGTGTTTAAAGAACAAGGATATAAAACTGCGTTAGTAGGTAAGAACCATGCGCATGTGAAAGGGAAAGACTTTGATTATTGTGAGGAATATTTTCATTGGGGAAAGAATCAGCGTGATACGCAGGAAGACAAGGACTTTGCATATTTTCTGAATAATAAAGCGAGAGGACAATATTTAGAACCTACTCCTTTCCCGGCAGAAGCGCAGAACCCGGTGAAGATTGTCACTAAAGCCTTAGCTTGGGCGAAACAGCAAAAAGATTCAGCATTCTTTATGTGGGTTTCAATGCCTGAACCGCATAATCCATATCAGATATCAGAGCCTTATTTCTCAATGTTTTCTCCGGAAAAGATACCGGCAACTTTGACTGGCCGGAAAGATTTATCTAAAAAAGGAAATAAGTATGAGATTTTGGCGGAATTGGAAGATACATCCTGCCCGAACCTGGCAGAAGATCTTCCTCGTTTGCGTGGAAATTATTTAGGAATGCTTCGGCTGATTGATGACCAGACCAAACGTTTGGTTGAGGGGTTTAAAGCTGCCGGACTTTATGAAAACACCATTTTTGTAATCCTGTCAGACCACGGAGATTATTGTGGGGAATATGGCTTGATTCGTAAAGGTGCGGGAGTGCCCGAATGTCTCACCCGTATTCCAATGATTTGGGCAGGATACGATATTCATCCGCAAAATGCTCCAATGGATGCGCATGTTTCTATTGCTGATATCTTTCCCACCATTTGTACGGCTATCGGTGCAGATATACCTATGGGAGTGCAGGGACGCAGTTTATGGCCGATGCTGACTGGTAAGTCATATCCTCAGAAAGAGTTTTCAAGCATTATGGTGCAGCAAGGTTTCGGTGGTGAAGATTTTACTCGGGATGAACCGTTGACATTTGTTAAAGAGGGGGCTTTGCAACCCAATAAAATAGCTCACTTTGACGAACTGAATACCTGGACACAAAGCGGAACTGAACGTATGGTCCGCAAAGATGACTGGAAACTGGTACTTGACAATTATGGTCGTGGTGAACTGTATAACTTAAAAGCCGATCCTTCCGAGATTAATAATCTTTATAATAAAAAGAAATATGCCTCCAAACAAATGGAATTGCTGGAAGAATTGATGACTTGGGAACTCCGTGTACAAGACCCATTGCCCGTGCCAAGAAATCGTTATCATTTTAAGCGGAATCCATATAACTATCATTTTGAAGATAAAAAATAGAACTGAATAACTAGAACTTCTGTATCAGTGAGATTCTTTTGTTATTCAGAAAATATTCATTGCCATGGGAGGATTAAAACGCTCATATCTTGGCTCTGAAAGTACAGAATGTCATTAGTTCTGATTGTCTGGAGAACCCGAAGGCTTAGCTATCGGTTCTCCGGCTTTGTCCGGGATGCCCAATACAGGCATCCCGTCTTTATCCCACTCTATTTTTTGCAAGCGGGGAGAACGTGAGTCCATAGCACCCGGAGCATCATTCGGTATCTGACGGGCATGATAAAGCATATAACATTCCTTTCCATCCGGTGAAGAGACGAAAGAACTGCCGCCGGGGCCAAAAACTTCATTCTCCGGTTCCTGCTGAAATACGGGTGTCGGATGTTTCTTCCAGGAAGCAGGGTCCAATAGGTTGGCATTGGCGTCTGCTGTCAGTAATCCTACACAATAATAGGGAGTCCAGCTACCGCTGGCGGAATAAAAAATACATACTTTATCTTTATTCTTCGGCTGAAAGAAATGAGGTGCTTCGTTCACATGGATCGGATAGGCTGTTTTGCTGCCATCGGGATTCACCCATTGACACTCCCATTCATATTCAGGTTTGGAAATCAGGACTCTGTCGGAAGAAAGAGTCCATGGATTTTCCATCGAAGCGATGTAAATACATTGTGTTTCGCTGTCAATCCTTCGTTTTTGCCATCCGCACCAAATCATGTAACGCTGTCCGTTGTGCTCGAAAGTACTCGCATGAATTGCCCAGTTGTTATCTTTGTCGGTCGGGATGCGCCCTTTCATGACAAACTTACCCTCTGTAGGAATATTAGCTTCATTCTCAATTACATAAATCTGGTGATTGTCCATGTTGCCATCGTCTGCAGCGAAGTAAATATACCATTTGTTGTTGATGCGATGCATTTCGGGAGCCCATAAGTGATGGGAGTTACTAGGGTCGGTTGGTATCCATACAGGCTTTTTAAGACTATCGTTCAAGTTTGTAATATCACTGGTTTCCCAAAGCACGATTCTGCTTTCAGCGCCTTGTGTATAATAATATTTCCCTTCATGAAAAACGGCCCATGGTTCTGCTCCCCTTTCACGTAACGGATTTGTATAAGTAGCTCCTGTTACGGCTTCCTTTTTCGGCTCTGTTTTCTTCTTGGGTTGACAGGATACACAAATAATGACTAAAAGTACGGCTAATAATAACAATCTGCTTTTCATGGCATTTTTCATTTAATAATGACACTGCAAAGAAAGCACAAAATCTTGATAAATCATCTTTTTTTTGCAGATTGGTTAGTATTTATCCTTAATTGGTTGGTATTTATTGAATTTCTAGTTGTTTTTTCTCATCTTTGTAGCACGAACTTTAAAATTGATATTGTATGAAACTGAAGCACTTTATTCTTCTTAGTATTATTTGCTGTTCCCAGTCTGTATTTGGACAAAAAGCCAATCAACAACTGAAGACGAGTGGCAATCCTGTATTCCCGGGATGGTATGCCGATCCGGAAGGAGTTGTATTTGGGGATGAATACTGGATTTATCCTACGTATTCAGCACCTTATGATGAACAAACCTTCATGGATGCTTTTTCGTCTAAAGACCTGGTGAATTGGACAAAGCATCCGAAAGTGTTATCAAAAGAGAATGTAAGTTGGTTTAAACGTGCTTTATGGGCACCTGCCGTGATTCATGCGAATGATAAATATTATATATTCTTCGGTGCGAATGATATCCAAAGCAATAATGAACTGGGCGGTATTGGTGTAGCTGTGGCCGACAATCCTGCCGGACCATTCAAAGATGCGCTAGGCAAACCTCTGATTGATAAATTTGTAAATGGTGCGCAACCGATCGATCAGTTTGTTTACAAAGACGATGACGGACAGTATTATATGTATTATGGTGGCTGGGGACATTGTAATATGGTGAAACTGGCCCCGGACTTGTTGAGCATCGTGCCGTTTGAAGATGGTACCCTTTATAAGGAAGTAACCCCTGAAAAATATGTAGAGGGACCTTTCATGCTAAAACGTAACGGAAAATACTATTTTATGTGGTCGGAAGGCGGTTGGACCGGACCGGATTATTGTGTTGCTTATGCAATTGCCGACTCACCGTTCGGACCTTTCAAAAGAGAAGCGAAAATATTACAGAGAGATCCCAATATTGGAACAGGGGCCGGCCATCATTCAGTTGTAAAAGGACCGGGAGAGGACGAATGGTACATCATTTATCATCGCCATCCTTTGGGGGAAACGGATGGAAACGCTCGTGTGACCTGCGTTGACCGTATGTACTTTGATAAAGATGGAAAAATAAAACCCATAAAGATGACTTTCGAGGGAGTAAAGGCAAGCCCATTTAAGTAAAATCTGAAAAGTTCAGCCCGTCCGTAATTAATATTTTAATAAAGATGGGCTTTTTTTGATTTATTGTTTTATTTTTGTCCTTGTAAATCAAACATACTTATTATAATGAAGCCAGATATACACACTCTTTCCGACTCCCTTTTGTGGAAAAGGTTTCTCGAGGGAGATTCGAGTGCGTATACCCAAATCTATAATCGAACGGTGCAAGATCTGTTTCGATTCGGACTATTATATACTTCAGACAAAGAATTAATCAAAGATTGCATACATGATGTGTTTGTGAAAATCCACGTGAATCGTGCAAAGTTAGCCCCAACAGATAATATTGCAGCTTATTTGACGGTAGCGTTGAAAAACACTCTTTTTAATGCGCTAAAAAAAACAACAGATTCTCTTTCGTTTGATGAAATAGGTGAGAGAGAAGAGACGGTTGACGAATCCCCCTCCACTCCGGAAACTATATATATTAATAATGAACAGGAAAAACAAGTTCAGGCAACCGTACATACTATGATGTCTGTATTGACGGACAGACAGCGTGAAATTATTTATTATCGATATATCAAAGAGATGAGTATCGATGAAATAAGTAAGGTGACAGACATGAATAATCAATCTGTTTCTAACTCCATTCAACGGGCTTTGGGACGTATCCGGGACTTATTTAAGAGAAAATAAGAGAGAATAATCAGCCTATTTTTCCTGCCTATCAAAAAAAAGTGGAAAAAACTTCGGAAAAGGTGAGTATAAAATGAAAGTACAACTGTTATTCATACGTAAAGACAATGAAAATGATGAACTCTGAACAAAAACATACAGATTTTTCCCTATATACTTTTGAAGAATTCCTTCAGAATGATTTCTTTATTTCTTCCATGAATCATCCTACGGAAGAAACACAGAAGTTCTGGGATGAATTTGAACAGATGAATCCTTCTAATATAGATGAATATATAGCAGCAAAAAGATATTTGGAGGTTTTTTCAAAAGAGAAAGAAGAAGTACTTTCAAACGAGGAAACGGATGATTTATGGACTCGTATTCAGGCAACCAATATAAATAAGGAGAAGGCGAAACGTAAGAACTATTTCTTAATAGGATTGAGCTCGGCGGCCAGTGTTGCTATTCTTGTGGGATGTTTCTTCTTATTAAAGAGTTATTCTTCGGTGCTGGATCCGGATATTGCCACTTTTGCAGTGAATACCAAAGCTGATTTGCCTCTGACGGAAGAAACACTATTGATTTTGGCGGAAGATAACGTAGTGAGCCTGAAAGAAAAAGAAACGGAGATTACGTATGATTCCGTAGAAATCAAAACAAATCAGGAAAGTATACAAAAGGAAAAATCGGCAGCTTACAATCAATTGGTCATTCCGCGTGGAAAGCGATCGGTATTGACGTTTGCCGATGGATCTAAAGTCTGGGTGAATGCCGGCACGAGAGTGATTTATCCGGTAGAGTTTGAAAAAGATAAACGTGAAATCTATGTGGACGGAGAAATCTACATAGAAGTAGCCAGAGATGAAAACCGCCCTTTCTATGTGCGGACTAAAGATATGAATGTCAGGGTGCTTGGTACTAAATTTAATGTAACGGCGTATGAGTCGGAAGCGATTAGAAGTGTAGTGCTAGCGCAAGGATGTGTTCAGGTAGAAACAGCCCGGACTCCGAAAGCGATTTTGGCTCCTAATCAGATGTTCAGTTCTGCCGATGGAAAGGAAAATATATCACAAGTAGATGTAGAACAGGCAATATCGTGGATAAATGGACTCTATTGTTTCCAAAGTGCCGATTTGGGAATAGTCTTGCAACGCCTGTCTACCTATTATGGTGTGAATGTAGAATTTGACCCAGCGCTAAGTAAAATAAAATGTTCCGGAAAAATCGATTTGAAAGACAACTTTGAAACAGTTATTAATGGATTAACCTTTGTTGCACCAATTTCTTATGCCTATGATGAACAATATAAAACGTATCGAGTAGTAAAGAAATAGATATAAAAAAATAAGATAATAAACTAATCTAACTCCCGTATTTTATGGTAATTATTGAAGAGAGTGGATGATACGAACTATCATCCAGATGGGACTTGTGTGCCTATGAATGTTTAGATACAGAAAATAATATTATGAGAAATTTTTAACATGTTTAATATGAAAAATGCAATTAGAGAACGAAAGAGTAAGGTTCTCGGGCTATTCCTGTGCTTTTTACTTCTCGGAATAGACTACTCTTTCGCAAGTTACAACAATTATTCTCAATTAAAGACCCTTTCGGTCAGCATGAGTAACTCGACATTGAGAGAAGTGCTTAAAACAATAGAGAAAAGTAGTCAATTTGTTTTCTTCTATTTAGATGACGCTGTCAACTTAGAACGTAAGGTATCTATCGACAGTAAGAATAAGAATATAGAAGAAATTCTTTCTGAACTTTTCGAAGGTACTTCGTGTACTTATCGGATCTCTGACAGGCAAATATTTATTTCCGGAAAAGCCCCTGCTTCAACCGAACAGCAACAGAATAAGCGGAAAATATCCGGACGTGTCACTGATATAAAAGGAGAACCGCTTATTGGGGTGAACGTCACTGTGGATGGAGATGCAAACGGTTCGATTACGAATATGGATGGTTTGTATGAGATATTCGTAACTAAGAAGAGCGTAGTGCTTAAATTTACCTATATCGGGTTTAAAACTTCTGAAATACGAACCAATGCTTCGACCAACATTTATGATGTCACCTTGGAAGAACAGGTGAACGAATTGGAAGAGACTGTTATTGTGGGTTATGGTACCCAGCGTAAAATAAGTAATATCGGTGCACAGTCTTCCATGAAGATGGAAGATATTAAGACGCCTTCTGCCAGTTTAACAACTACATTGGCAGGTCGTTTGGCGGGTGTTGTGGCCGTACAACGTACAGGAGAACCGGGAAAAGATGCTGCTGATATCTGGATTCGTGGTATTTCCACTCCCAACACTTCTTCTCCGCTGGTATTGGTGGATGGAGTGGAACGTTCGTTCAATGACATCGATCCGGAAGATATTGAATCGTTGACAACGTTGAAAGATGCATCAGCAACAGCTGTGTATGGTGTACGTGGTGCCAATGGCGTAATTTTGATTAAAACCAAACCGGGAAAGGTAGGAAAACCGACAGTGAGCGCGGATTATTATGAATCGTTTACCCGTTTCACGAAGATGGTTGATTTGGCGGATGGTATCACTTATATGAATGCAGCCAACGAGGCAATGCGTAATGACGGTATTGCTACGAAATATACAGAAGATCAGATACGTAACACGATTGCTGGTAAGGATCCTTATCTATATCCGAATGTGGATTGGTTGAAAGAAATCTTTAATGATTGGGGACATAATCGCCGTGTGAATGTAAATGTACGCGGTGGTAGCGAGAAAGTCGCTTATTATGCATCAGTCAGCTACTTTAATGAGACAGGTATGACGGTGACTGATAAGAATATCGACACCTATGATTCTAAAATGAAATATAGCCGTTATAACTTTACTACCAATTTGAATATCGACGTAACTCCTACTACTAAGGTCGAGATCGGTGCGCAAGGTTATCTGGGAGAAGGAAACTATCCGGCCATCTCTTCTGCCGATTTGTATAATGCGGCAATGTCTATCTCACCGGTTGAATATCCGAAGATGTTCTTTGTTAACGGAGAAGCCTTTGTGCCGGGAACTTCAACCAATAATAACTTTAACAACCCTTATTCACAGGCTACACGTCGTGGTTATGACAACCTGACGAAAAATCAGATTTACTCTAATTTGCGCGTCACACAGGATTTGGATATGCTTACGAAAGGACTGAAACTGACTACTATGTATGCATTCGACGTATACAATGAGATACATGTACATCAGGACCGTGCAGAGTCTACCTACAACTTCCTGGACACTAGTGTTCCTTACGATATGAATGGACAACCTATTCTGCAACGTATTTATGAAGGAAGTAACGTGTTAAGCTATAAACAGGAAACGAGTGGTAACAAAAAGACCTATTTGGAGGCTTCCTTGAACTATGACCGGACATTCAACGACGATCATCGTGTTAGTGCTTTATTCCTGTTCAATCAGCAATCCAAACTATTATATCCGAAAGGGACATTGGAAGATGCGATTCCGTATCGTATGATGGGTATTGCCGGTCGTGCCACTTATTCATGGAAAGACCGTTACTTCGCAGAGTTCAACATCGGTTATAACGGTGCCGAGAACTTTTCGCCTAAACATCGTTTCGGAACTTTCCCTGCATTTGGTGTAGGATGGGTTGTTTCAAATGAGAAATTCTGGCAACCTCTGTCGAAGGCAGTTTCTTTCTTGAAGATACGTTATACGGATGGTAAAGTGGGTAATAGCGAAGTTTCCGACCGTCGTTTCATGTATCTGGATCAGATGAAAGAAAATGGAGACTATGGTTATAAATTCGGACCGAATGGAACTAAGTGGTCCGGTTATGAAACAGTGAATATGGCTGTTGACCTGATTTGGGAAGAATCTCGCAAACAAGACCTGGGTATTGACCTTAAGCTATTTAATGACGATCTGTCTATTGTATTCGACTTGTTTAAAGAACGTCGTGAAAACATCTTGTTGAAGCGTGAACATTCTATACCTTCATTCTTGGGATACAACACATCTGCTCCTTACGGAAACATCGGTATCATAGAAAATAAAGGATTTGATGGAACGATCGAGTATAACAAGCGTATCAATAAAGACTGGGTAATTGCGCTTCGTGGTAATGTCACCTTTAATAAGGATAAATGGATTCAGGGAGAATTGCCGGAACAGAAATACGAATGGATGAACCAATATGGGCACAACATCAATGGAGTGAAAGGATATGTTGCCGAGGGGCTGTTCACTCAAGCTGAAATAGATGATATGGCACGCTGGGAATCTTTGTCGGATGCCAATAAAGCCATTACTCCCAAACCGTTTGCATCACAGTTTGGAACAGTGAAAGCCGGAGATATCAAATACAAGGATTTAAACAATGACGGTCAGATAGACGCATACGACCAGACTTACATTTCTCGTGGTGATGTGCCGACAACTGTCTATGGTTTCGGATTTACAATAGGTTGGAAAGACTTGTCTGTGGGTATGATGTTCCAGGGCGTAGCAGGAGCCGAACGTGTTTTGAATGGTAGCAGTGTTAATCCGTTTAATGGCGGTGGTGGTAGTGGTAACCTTTACTCTAATATTGGCGACCGTTGGACAGAGGACAATCCGGATCAGAATGCTTTTTATCCGCGTTTGTCTTATGGAAGTGAAACAACCAGTAATATTAATAACTTCCAGAAAAGTACCTGGTGGGTGCGTAACATGAACTTCCTGCGTTTGAAGACATTGCAGATTTCTTATAATCTGCCTAAACCCTGGGTGAATAAAGTTCATCTGAAGAATGCGGCTGTATATGTAATGGGAACTAACCTGTTCACTTTGAGCCGTTTCAAATTGTGGGATCCGGAGTTGAATACCGATAATGGTGCTTCTTATCCGAATACGACTTCTTATTCAGTTGGTATTAATTTCACATTCTAAACAAAAAGATAATGAAAAAATATAATTATATAATCGTTAGTTTGCTGGCGTGTCTCTTGACGACATCTTGTAATGACTATTTTGACCAGGTGCCTGATGACCGTTTATCACTCAAGGAGATTTTCACAACCAGAGATGGAGCCTTGCGGTATCTTTCGAACGTATACACATTCTTACCGGATGAATTTAATCAACGTCAGGTGCATGAAACAAGTCTGTACCGTACTCCCGGTCCCTGGACAGGCTCCAGCGACGAAGCAGAGTGGACAAATGATAATAAAGGGAAATTGATAAATAACAACTCAATCGATGCTACCGAAGGAACGATGGTATTGTATCGCTGGAAGAGCTGGTTTTCAGGTATTCATGAAGCGGCAGTATTTACAGAAAATGTAGATCAGGCACCGCTGACTGTTACAGAAAGAAATCAATGGAAAGCGGAAGCAAGAGCTTTGCGGGCGATCTACTATTTTTATTTAGTACGTACTTATGGTCCGGTTCCTTTGCTTGAAAAGGACTTCCCGATGGATACTCCGAGTGATGAGTTGCAACTCCCGCGTAATACGGTAGACGAGTGTTTCGATTTTATCGTATCAGAGTTGAAAGGTGCGCAAAACGATGGTTTACTGGATGATGCTTCTACCGACAAAGTGTCCGGATATGGCCGTATTGATAAGGCGATTGCACAGGCGTTTATCATTGAGGCATTGACTTATCGTGCCAGCTGGTTGTTTAATGGAGAGTGCAATTACTATTCTGACCTGGCTAATACGGACGGAACAAAACTGTTCCCTAACAAACCGGACGAAGCTACCAAACGTGCTAATTGGCAGAAAGTGATTAATGAATGTAACACTTTCTTCTCTAATTATGGAAGTCGTTATCATTTGATGTATACCAATAAGGACGGTGTTTCTGTTTCCGGTCCGGACTCGGAAGGCTTCAGCCCGACAGAATCTTATCGCCGTGCAGTAAGAACCCTGTTTTCTGAAATGGGTAACAATAAAGAAATGATTTTCTATCGTTTGGATAATGCTGCCGGAACCATGCAGTACGACCGTATGCCGAATAGATCCGGTAATACGACTAATTATAGAGGTGGTAGCTTGTTGGGAGCAACCCAAGAAATGGTAGATGCCTATTTCATGTCAAACGGAGAATCTCCTATTTCCGGTTATAGTGCTGACGGAGTCACTCCGATTATCAACGAAAAATCCGATTATGTAGAAGAGGGAGTCTCTACAACAGAATACAAAGGAACAGACGGTACCTTATATGCACCGGCAGGAACCAGAATGATGTATGTTAATCGTGAACCTCGTTTTTATGTAGACATTACCTTTAGTAATTCAAAATGGTTTGATGGAACAGAAGGCGATTATATAGTAGATTTCACTTATAGCGGAAGTTGTGGTAAAGAACAAGGTAGCAATGACTATACAAGTACAGGTTATTTGGTGCGTAAAGGAATGGATTCCGGCGACCGTAACCAGAACTTGGTTTGTGTGCTCTTGCGTCTGACTAATATTTATTTTGACTATATCGAAGCGCTTGCGCATGTCAGCCCGACTCATGAAGACATCTGGACGTATATGAACATGATCCGTAAGCGTGCGGGTATTCCGGGATACGGTGAAACAGTCAATCTGCCTAAACCGACTACAACGGAAGAAGTCATGGAGCTGATTCGTAAGGAGAAACGCATTGAATTGAGTTTCGAAAACTGCCGTTATTTTGATGTACGTCGCTGGGGATTGGTAAATGAGTATTTCAACAAGGCAATTCACGGTATGAATGTCAATTATGACGGAAATGAATTCTTCAAACGTACGGAGATTGTGAAGCGTATTTTTGACCGTCAGTACTTCTTCCCCATACCACAGGGCGAAATTGATATTGATAAAAACTTGGTTCAGAATACAGGATTCTAAATACTGATTATAAAATAGAAATTATGATGAAACAATATATTTTCTCTGCAGTTTGTCTCATGTCCGGTGTCCTTTGTATGTCCTCTTGCAATGAGGATAAACAGGCAAAGCCATATACCCCGGATTACGAGATTGTACCGGAGTATACTAATGCGGATACCTGGACTGCCTATGAAGCATTTAATGATAACTTACTGGATCCCGATAAGAACATTTATAAAACAAGTACCGCTTATACTGCTGCTACCGACCGTAATAACGGAGCTGCCGCTATCTGGTGCCAGCCGATCTATTGGGATATGGCTATGAACGCATATAAACGTGCAAAAGCGGAAGGAGATACGGAAAGAGAAAACAAATACAAGCAGTTGTGTGATGATTTGTTTGCCGGAAATAAAGCACATTATGTAAACTTTGATTTCGACAATAATAATGAGAATACCGGCTGGTTTATCTATGATGATATACAGTGGTGGACCATTACTTTGGCACGTGCTTACGAATTATTTAAAGTGGAAGAGTATCGCAGTCTGGCAGAAGCAAGTTTTGCACGTGTATGGTACGGTTCTCCCCGCGTAGGTGATACGGGTTCTTATGCAGATCCTGAAAAGAATTTGGGTGGAGGTATGTTCTGGCAATGGCAGCCTATCGGCAATCCGAATGAAAATGCCGCCGGTGATGGTAAGATGGCTTGTATCAATTTTCCGACAGTGGTAGCTGCATTGACCCTTTACAACAACGTTCCTGCCGATCGTGTGGCTGATCCGAATCCGGAAAATTGGAGTAATAAGTACGGTGATTTTACCCGTCCGCATTATGAAACGAAGGAAGCTTATCTGGCAAAAGGAAAAGAAATCTATGAATGGGCTGTGAAGAATCTGGTAGACAGCAATACCGGAGAGGTTGCCGACAGCAAGCATGGTGAAGGCAATCCGGCATGGTCGGACCATGTATACAATCAGGCCACTTTTATCGGAGCTTCGTTATTGCTTTATAAAGCTACCGGTGAGAAAACATATTTGGACAATGCAATTTTGGGAGCTGACTATACAATGAATACCATGTCCGAAACGTACGATTTACTGCCGTTCGAGAGTGGCGTGGAACAGGGTATTTATACCGCTATCTTTGCGGAATACATGGCCATGCTGGTGAATGATTGTGGCCAGACCCAGTACGTACCGTTCTTGAAACGTAACATTAATTACGGCTGGGCTAATCGCGACCGGACACGTAATTTGTGTGGTGGCGAATATTATAAGGCACAGATAGAAGGTGCTACTATTGACAGCTATAGTGCATCCGGAATACCGGCATTGATGTTGTTGTTTCCGGCAGATAAATAATTGTAACCCATAAAAAAGAAGAATAATGAATACGAAATATTCAAATTGGAAAATGTGGTATTATGTGTTATGCATGGTACTGACACTTCAATTGGCAGCTTGTTCTGAAGAAACGCATGACGAGTATACTGCGGCTCCTGAAATAGAAGATACCTATATCGACCAACTGGATGCATTGATTGCTGAAATGACCGATTTGCAGCAAAATTCAGACTACGGGGATAAGAAAGGACAGTACCCCACCGAAAGCCGGGCAATTCTGACAGATGCGATAGATGATGCCAATCGTGCGGTACTTTTAATCAAATATCAGCAACCCTCTCCGTCGGAAAGTGAGAAACAACGCTATGTGGCAGAAGCCAAGGCGTCTATGGAACAGTTCAAGAGTACGATCCGTACAGAAGACGCTGAAACAACACCGGCTGAACTGTTTGTGGACGGACGTGGTGATGGTGGTTCTTATATCGATTTCGGACGTAGCGAAGAATATGTCAATTTCGGAACCGAAGGAAACCAAGCCTTTACTGTTGAGTTTTGGGTGAAAGTAACCAAAGGTGGTGGAAAAGACCAGAATGTGTTCCTGTCAACTTATATGGGCGGTGACGGATGGCGTAATGGCTGGATGATGTACTGGCGTAATGCGGACGGTGGTATTTATCGTGCAACTTGGGGCGAAACAGGAGGAAATATCTGTGAACCGTCACTAAAGGCACCGGAAGATGGAGAATGGCAACATTTCTTGTTTGTGTACAGTGATAAAGGCTTGCCGGGCAGTCCGGAGCTTCGTGCGAAATTGTATGTGAACGGAGAAGTGAAAACAACCGAGGGAAGCGTGGGTAACAGGTTCTATAATTCGAGCAACTATGCCAACTATAATGCACCGATGACCGCTTTCGGACGTTATATGCGTACCAGTGATAATCTGTTTGAAGAAGGCTTTGCCGGTTATATGAAGAAAATCCGTATCTGGAAAAGCGCAAAGGATAACGAATATGTTCAGAATTCTTATAATGGAACGGCTGAAGTGACGGGTAAAGAAGCAGACTTGGCGGCAGCATGGGATTTCATGACCAAACCTTCCGGTTCGGGTAATGAAGTAATAGACCTGACAGGCCGTCATACTGCTAAGATTATCGGTACTTACGAGTGGCAACGTATTGTTGAATAATAATGTAAAAACGATGAAAAACATGAAATGTTTAACTAATAAATGGAGAGAGGGAGCAATGCTCCTCTCTTTCCTCCTGATTTCTTGTCTGGCAGGGATATTTACCGCTTGTGACGATATTGAAGACGAGTATATAACAGATACACAGTTGAGTATCTTGCAGGAAAATCGTGCGTCATTGAACTATTTATTGAAGAATTCAACCTACGGAACTGCTCCCGGGACATATCCTGAAACCGGAAAGGATATATTAAATGCCGCTATTGCCGAGTTGGATGCACTGATAACACGGGTAGAAGCTGGCGAAGAACTGGATGAAACAACTTTGGAAGCTGCTGTAGCAAAGGTAAATCAAGCGATTGACGAGTTTAAAAATTCAAAATATTACAATCTGTCTCCGGAAGCACAGCAATATATCAATAATTTACTGGCTAAGGCGGATGAAATACTTGCAATCGTTAATGATGAAACGAAGTGGGGAAATCATCAGGGACAATATCCGGTAGAAAATAAGTCGGTTTTGGAGAGTGCAGCTAAAGATTTGGAAAGTCTGGCTGAAAGAATCAAATCCGGTTCCATCACAGATATGACGCAGGAGATTTATGATGAGGCTATTGCTGCTGCCGATAAGAAAGTAGAAGAAGTTGAAGATTCTGCATGGCCGGATAACAGTCAGATTACCTGGAATCTGTTTGTAGATGGAAATGCCGGTTCCTATATAGACTTTGGTTATAGTGAGGATTATGTGAAGTTTGGAGAGGATGACAATCAGGCATTTACGATTGAACTTTGGGTGAATATCAAAGAATATTGCAATAAACAGGGAGAAGACAACTGTACTTTCCTTTCTACCATGACCAACGATCCTTATTGGAGCGGATGGCGTGCCCAGGATCGTACAAAGGGATTGTTGAGAACAATGGTTGCTCACTGGCAAGATAATAATCATACAAATCCTCTAGAATGGGAACCGGGATGGAAAAAGTCGGACAACTGGACCAAAGATCGTTGGACGCATTATGCATTCCTGTTCAGGGATAAGGGACTGCCGGGATTTGATACTCCGACAGATGTGAAGTGTTATTCCATGATTGACGGTACGAGACAAGGAGATCCTATTCGTGTGGGTGAGTCCTGGAGAACGTATATCAATGAACAATCCATAGCTAATCAGATTCGCATGACCGGATTCTGTATGATGGACAAAAATGGAAATCGTAACGAATGGTTCTCCGGTTACATAAAGAAGATCCGTATCTGGAAAACAAATCGGACAGAAAATCAGGTATATGCTTCTTATATGGGTAATGAAGAAGGTGTAAGTGCCGATAACCCGGATTTGGTAGATGCTTGGGATTTTGAAGTGAAAGGTGATCAGCCTACTCAAAGTGCTACCAATACAATAACAGGTTTGAAAGGCCATACGGCGACATTAGTTGGTGATAACTGGCAATGGATTGAATCCACAGACATTACAGATAACAAATAATTGTTTACCGGGATGAGTTTTCAATAGGTAGATTAAATATTCCCCTTATCTCTGTCATAAGGACAGAGTGAGGGGAAATTATTCTCCAATACCCCTTTATTAATCCTTTATTTTTATTGTAGAAAAGTGTTTTGGTCTGTATTTGTTCTTTATTGAATAAATATTATCGTTTTTTTTCAGCTATTTCTGCAATCTTTGTAACAGGAAAAATACTATAAACTTATAAACTATCATGAAAGGCAAAATTCTTTTAGCTCTGACACTACTATTGGGAGCATCAACTACTATATGGGCAGTCGGCAATTCAGGAAAAGCAAACCAGAAGAAGCGCGCATATACGAACGAAGATGTATGGGCAGCTTATGAAGGATTTAATAATACACTACTAGACTCCAATAAATATATTTACAAGACAAATTCGTCCTATCCGAGTGCTGTTGACCGTGGCAATGGAGCAGCGGCTATCTGGTGTCAGCCTATTTATTGGGATATGGCAATGAATGCTTATAAACTGGCAAAGGCACAGAAAGACAAAAAGAAAACGAATTATTATAAAACACTCTGCGAGAAAATATTCGCAGGGAACAAAGCGCAATATTGTCAGTTTGATTTTGATGATAACAATGAAAATACCGGTTGGTTCATCTACGATGACATCATGTGGTGGACTATCAGCCTGGCACGTGGCTACGAACTTTTTGGAGTGGATGAATATCTGAAACTCTCGGAAGCCAGTTTCAAACGTGTGTGGTATGGTTCGGAAAAGGTGGGTGATACCGGTTCGTATGACAAAGAAAACGGAGGTATGTTCTGGCAATGGCAACCTATTCGGAATCCGAAACCGAATAAATTCGGTGATGGAAAGATGGCATGTATTAACTTTCCGACAGTGGTGGCAGCATTGACCCTCTACAATAACGTGCCTGAAAATAGAAAAGAATCGACCAGCAAACGGCCGGATTATCAGACGAAGGCTCAATATCTTGCCAAAGGCAAAGAAATCTACGAATGGGGAGTGGAAAATCTGCTGGATAAAGAAACAGGAAAGATTGCTGATAGCCGTCATGGAAATGGCAATCCCGCGTGGAAGGCACATGTCTACAACCAGGCAACCTTTATCGGTGCATCCATATTGCTTTATAAGGCGACTGGAGAGAAACGTTATCTGGACAATGCTATTCTGGCAGCAGACTATACAGTGAAAGATATGTCAGCAGAACATAAAGTGCTACCTTTTGAAAGTGGTATTGAACAGGGAATCTATACTGCCATTTTTGCTGAATACATGGCAAGGTTAGTATATGATTGCGGACAAACCCAATATCTTCCATTCCTGAAACATACCATCAAAACAGGTTGGGCAAACAGAGATGAGACGCGAAATGTGTGTGGAGGTGAATATCATAAGAAGTTGCCGGCAGGTGCGGAAATCGACAGCTATTCTGCTTCTGGTATACCGGCATTGATGCTTTTATTCCCGGCTAAGAAGTAAATAGAAAACGACACAGAACCACGTAAAAATGAATAATAAACAACTACTGATTATATTCAGCCTGTTATTAACCGGCAATTATGCTTCTTTTGCTCAAACTCAAACGGCCAAAGACAAGGAAGCAAAAACAACTTTTCAAACAGCCGAACCCTGGAAACCCGAAACGGATGTGCGTGCTGATGCCACGATGGTGTATGGCACGCTGGATAAAAAGGGTGTTTCTTTTGAACAGCGTGTTCAGTCGTGGAGAGACAAGGGGTATCAGACACAATTTATGACCGGAGTGGCATGGGGAGACTATAAAGACTATTTTCTCGACAAATGGGATGGAATAGACGGTCACCTGAAAGAGGGGCAGCGGGATCGTAACGGAAACGAGATAGCCCACGGCCACTTGATACCTTACATTGTGCCTACCGAAAGTTTTATCCGTTATATGCAGGAAACGCAGATAAAGCGGGTGATTGATGCCGGCATTACTTCCATCTATCTGGAAGAACCGGAGTTCTGGATGCGTGGCGGATATAGTGAAGCCTTCAAGTCCGAATGGCAGAAATATTATAATTTTCCCTGGAGGCCCCAACATGAATCTCCCGAAAATACCTACCTCTCCAATAAATTGAAATATCATCTCTACTATAATGCATTGGATAAGATATTCACTTATGCGAAAGAATATGGCAAATCGAAAGGGCTGGATGTGAAATGCTATGTGCCTACTCACTCTTTGATTAACTACACTTCCTGGCAAATTGTAAGTCCGGAGGCCAGTCTGGCTTCATTGGATTGCGTAGATGGTTACATCGCACAGGTGTGGACTGGTACTGCCCGTGAACCGAACTTCTATAACGGCGTAAAGAAAGAGCGTGTATTTGAGAATGCTTTTCTCGAATACGGCTGCATGAAATCCATGACTGCCCCTTTGAATCGTAAAATGTATTTCCTGACCGATCCGATTGAAGACCGTGCCAAAGACTGGCTGGATTATAAGATCAATTATCAGGCCACTTTTGCCGCACAGTTAATGTACCCGATGGTAGATACTTATGAAGTGATGCCATGGCCGGACCGTATTTATCAGGGATTATACCGGATAGCAGGAACGGATCAGAAAGAACGTATTCCCCGTTCGTATTCTACGCAAATGCAGGTGATGATTAACACATTGAATGACATTCGCACTTCTGACAAACAAATCAGCGGTACGCACGGCATTGGTGTATTGATGGCAAATTCGCTGATGTTCCAGCGTTTCCCGGATCATAACGGATATGACGATCCGCAATTCTCCAGTTTCTATGGGCAAACCTTGCCTTTATTAAAAAGAGGAATTCCGGTGGAACTGGTACACATGGAGAATACTCCGTTTAAAGATACTTTCAACGGACTTCAGGTACTTGTAATGTCCTACTCGAACATGAAACCGATGAAATCGGAATACCATAACTATCTGGCAGACTGGGTTAAAAAAGGAGGTACGTTGGTGTACTGTGGAGAAGATGTCGATCCTTATCAAACAGTTTTAGAATGGTGGAATACGGAAGGAAACGCATACAAAGCTCCTTCGGAACATCTGTTTGAGGCGATGGGGTTGTCCCGTAATCCCGGTGACGGAACCTATCGGTTTGGGAAAGGCACCGTGATTGTCATGCGCGAAGATCCGAAACATTTTGTATTAAAAGGCGGAAACGACCGGAAATACTTTGAAACGATTGCATCCGCTTATGAGAGCAAAACAGGTAAGAAGATAGAAATCAAAAACAATTTTATGGTGGAACGTGGTCCTTATACGATTGCGGCAGTAATGGATGAGAGTTCTTCTAAAGAGCCTTTGAAACTGTCGGGATTGTATATCGATTTGTTCGACAAAGGCTTGCCGGTATTGACAGTCAAGCAGATTAATCCCGGTGAACAGGGGTATTTGTACGATTTGAATAAAGTATCGGGTAAAGTGAAAGCAAAGGTACTTTGTGGAGCCTCCCGCATTTATGATGAAAAAGTAGGGAGGCAGAGCTACTCGTTTGTAGCTAAAAGCCCGTTACATACGACGAATGTATCAAGAGTCCTTTTGCCGCGTAAACCTGAAAAGGTCTTGGTAAACGGAAAGGCGGAACAGCCGGAATGGGATGAATCTTCCAAAACTCTTTTATTGAGTTTCGAGAATGATCCCGCCGGAGTGAATGTATCGATAGAATGGTAAAATAGATTAAATAAACAGGTGAATTAAATTATGAAACAACAACTGATGATGCTGTTGCTGGGAACAGCTTCTGTACTTTGTAGCTGTGAGACCCAGATAGAACAGCACGAGAAGAATGAATTACGTGCTCCGGCATACCCGCTGGTGACGATCGATCCTTATACCAGTGCATGGTCCACTACGGACAATCTGTATGACAGTCCTGTGAAACATTGGACAGGCAAGGACTTTCCTTTGCTTGGCGTTGCTAAAGTAGACGGACAAACCTACCGTTTCATGGGAACGGAAGAACTGGAACTACGTCCTTTGGTGAAAACATCCGAACAAGGTAGCTGGACGGGAAAGTATACCACTCAACAGCCTGCTGACGGATGGCAGAATGCTGGATTTAATGATAAAGCATGGAAAGAAGGCGAAGCTGCCTTCGGAACCATGGAGAATGAACATACAGCAAAGACTCAATGGGGTGAAGAATTTATCTGGGTACGCCGGGTAGCTGATATTCAGGAAGACTTGACAGGAAAGAATGTATATCTTGAATTCTCTCATGACGATGATGCTATTATTTATATCAACGGCATCAAGGTAGTGGATACAGGTAATGCTTGTAAAAAGAACGAGAGAGTGAAACTGCCCGAAGAAGTGGTAGCTTCTTTGAAACCGGGTGAGAATCTGATTGCCGGCTATTGCCGTAACCGTGTAGGAAACGGATTACTGGATTTCGGATTGTTGGTAGAACTGGACGGTTACCGTTCTTTCCATCAAACAGCACAACAAACATCTGCAGACGTGCAGCCTATGCAGACTTATTATACATTTACTTGTGGTCCGGTAGATCTGAAACTGACATTTACCGCTCCTATGTTCATGGATAATCTGGACTTGTTGTCACGTCCTGTCAACTATATCTCTTATGAAGTAGCCTCCAATGATGGAAAGAAACATCAGGTTGAACTGTATTTCGAAGCATCTCCGCAATGGGCAATCGACCAACCTCACCAGGAATCTGTTGCCGACAGCTTTACTGACGGCGATTTGTTATTCCTTCGTACCGGAAGCCGCAATCAGGATATTCTGAAGAAAAAGGGTGATGATGTTCGTATTGACTGGGGACATTTCTATCTGGCAGCTGAAAAGGAAAACAGTACCTATGCAATCGGTGACGGCAGAGAGCTGCGCAAGAACTTCGTAGCCAATAAACTGGAAGCTCCTACCACAAACGGTTATGATAAACTGGCTTTGGTACGTTCATTGGGCGAAACACAAAAAGCTGATGGCCATCTGCTGATCGGATATGATGATATTTATTCTATCCAATACTTTGGTGATAACCTGCGTCCTTACTGGAATCGTGAGGGCAATGAAACGATTGTTTCCCAATTCCAGAAAGCGGAGAAAGAATACAAGACACAAATGAAGAACAGTGCTGCTTTCGACAAGAAACTGATGGAAGAAGCTATTGCTGCCGGTGGACGTAAATATGCCGAACTTTGTGCATTGGCTTATCGTCAGGCATTGGCTGCACATAAACTGGTACAGGCTCCGAACGGCGACTTGGTATTCCTTTCTAAGGAGAACTTCAGTAATGGTTCCATCGGAACAGTCGACCTGACTTATCCGGGAGCTCCGTTGCTTTTATACTACAATCCGGAATTGGTGAAGGCTACCATGAACCATATCTTCTATTATAGCGAAAGCGGAAAATGGGCGAAACCATTTGCTGCACATGATGTCGGTACTTATCCATTGGCTAACGGCCAGACTTATGGCGGTGATATGCCGGTAGAAGAATCGGGTAATATGGTAGTATTGGCTGCTGCCATTGCAAAGGTAGAAGGTAATGCAGATTACGCACAAAAACATTGGGAAACTCTGACTACATGGACAGACTATCTGGTAGAGTACGGACTTGATCCGGCCAACCAACTTTGTACCGATGACTTTGCAGGGCACTTTGCACACAATGCCAACCTTTCTATCAAAGCGATCATGGGTGTTGCTTCATACGGTTATCTGGCAGATATGCTGGGCAAGAAAGACGTGGCTGAAAAGTACACACAGAAAGCGAAAGAAATGGCTGCCGAATGGGTGAAAATGGCGGATGATGGTGACCACTATCGTCTCACATTTGACAAACCGGGAACATGGAGCCAGAAGTATAACTTGGTGTGGGATAAACTGTTGGATCTGCAAATCTTCCCTAAAAATGTTGCAGAAACGGAAATAGCTTACTATCTTTCGAAGCAAAATAAATATGGTCTTCCGTTGGATAACCGTGAAACATACACAAAGACCGACTGGATCATGTGGACAGCTACATTGGCAAATGACAAAGCTACCTTTGAGAAATTTATCGAACCCGTATATCTGTTTATGAACGTGACACCTAACCGTGTTCCGATGTCCGACTGGGTATTTACAGACGAACCGAATCAAAGAGGCTTCCAGGCACGTTCCGTTGTAGGTGGATATTATATCAAAATGCTTGAAGGAAAACTGATTAAATAAAACAAAAATACCATGAAGAAACTAGCTCTATTCGCTTTTACGTTACTTAGTGCATGGGCTATGACTGCAAAAACAATTACCGGACCGGTGGACTACGTTAGTCCGCTGGTTGGTACGCAGTCAAAGCACGCATTATCTACCGGAAATACTTACCCTGCCATTGCGCTGCCTTGGGGAATGAACTTTTGGGTTCCGCAGACTGGTAAAATGGGCGATGGATGGGCGTATACGTATGACGCTGACAAGATCAGAGGATTCAAACAAACCCATCAGCCAAGTCCCTGGATCAATGATTACGGTCAATTTGCCATCATGCCGGTAACCGGTAAGGCAGTATTTAATCAGGATGAGCGTGCCAGTTGGTTCTCTCATAAAGCTGAAACGGCTACTCCTTATTATTATAAAGTATATCTTGCCGATCATGATGTAGTGACCGAAATTGCTCCGACAGAGAGAGCAGCTGCTTTCCGTTTCACTTTCCCCGAAAACGACCACTCTTATGTAGTGGTAGACGCCTTTGATAAAGGTTCGTTTGTGAAAGTAATCCCTTCGGAGAACAAGATTATCGGTTATACCACTAAAAACAGCGGTGGTGTTCCTGCCAACTTTAAGAACTATTTTGTACTAGTATTCGACAAACCGTTTACTTATACGGCTGCCGTAGCCAGTGGTGTGATTGACACCAACAAACTGGAAGCGACAGACAATCATGCCGGTGCATTGATCGGTTTCAAAACCCGCAAGGGCGAACAGGTAAATGTGCGTGTGGCTTCCTCTTTTATCAGCCCTGAACAGGCGGAACTGAACCTGAAAGAGCTGGGTACGGACAACATTGAACAGATTGCTGCGAAAGGTCGCAAGGTATGGAACGATGTTTTAGGACGTATTGAAGTGAAAGATGATGATATCGATCATTTGCGTACCTTCTACTCTTGTCTGTATCGTTCAGTATTATTTCCCAGAAGTTTCTACGAGATAGATGCTAAAGGAGACGTGATGCACTACAGCCCTTATAATGGTGAAGTACTTCCGGGATATATGTTTACCGATACCGGTTTCTGGGATACGTTCCGTTGTCTTTTCCCATTCCTTAACCTGATGTATCCATCCATGAATACAAAGATGCAGGAAGGATTGGTGAACACTTATAAAGAAAGCGGATTCCTGCCGGAATGGGCAAGTCCGGGACACAGAGGTTGCATGGTTGGAAACAACTCCGCTTCCGTAGTTGCCGATGCCTACCTGAAAGGATTGAAAGGATACGATATCGAGACATTGTGGGAAGCCGTGAAACATGGAGCGAATGCAGTGCATCCGAATGTTCGTTCTACCGGACGATTAGGACATGAGTATTATAATAAGTTGGGATATGTACCTTATAATGTAGGTATTAACGAGAATGCAGCCCGTACACTGGAATATGCATACGATGACTGGTGTATCTATCAATTGGGTAAAGCCTTGAAGAAACCGAAAAAAGAGATTGAAATCTTTGCAAAGCGTGCAATGAATTATAAGAATCTCTACGATCCCGAACACAAACTGATGCGTGGTAAAAATGAAGACGGTACGTTCCAGTCTCCGTTCAATCCGTTGAAGTGGGGGGATGCCTTTACGGAAGGTAATAGCTGGCATTATACCTGGTCGGTATTCCACGATCCTCAAGGTCTGATCGATTTGATGGGTGGTAAAGACGGATTCAACCAGATGATGGACTCTGTATTTATCCTTCCTCCGATTTTCGATGAAAGTTATTATAGAGCCGTTATTCATGAAATCCGTGAAATGCAGATTATGAACATGGGCAACTATGCACATGGCAACCAACCGATTCAGCACATGCTCTATATGTACAACTATTCCGGCCAACCCTGGAAAGCGCAACATTGGATTCGTGAAGTGATGGACAAGCTCTATACTCCAGCTCCCGACGGTTATTGCGGTGATGAGGACAACGGCCAGACTTCTGCCTGGTATGTATTCTCGGCAATGGGATTCTATCCGGTATGTCCGGGTACGGATGAATATGTCTTGGGTACTCCTTACTTCAAGGAGATGAAGCTGCATCTGGAAAACGGAAAGACGGTGACTATCTCCGCTCCGAATAACGGAGACGATAAACGTTACATTTCGTCGATGAAATTGAACGGTAAAGAATATACCAAAAACTACCTGACTCATCAGGACCTGCTGAATGGTGCCACCATTTCTTTCAAAATGGACGCAAAACCTAATCAGCAACGTGGTACCAAAGAGGCCGATTTCCCTTATTCTTTCTCTAACGAATTTAAAAAGAAGAAGTAATCATGAAGAAACAGATCAAATATATCAGCGCAGGTATGCTGGCAGGTATGCTTCTCTGTGGCGGGGAGCTACAAGCCTCCAACCGTATGACGGAAATGCATGTATGTCTGGCGGATGCCATTCAGAAAGATAACCGCCCGGAAATATCCAATCGTTTGTTCCGTTCCAATGCGGTAGAGAAGGAGATTCTCCGTGTACAGAAACTTTTGAAGAATGCGAAGTTGGCATGGATGTTTACCAACTGTTTCCCGAATACACTGGATACAACCGTACATTTCCGTAAAGGAAGCGATGGCAAACCGGATACGTTCGTATATACGGGCGATATTCACGCCATGTGGCTACGCGACTCCGGTGCACAGGTATGGCCTTACGTACAATTGGCTAATTCGGATCCTGAACTGAAAGAAATGCTGGCAGGTGTTATTCTCCGCCAGTTCAAATGTATCAATATCGATCCGTACGCGAATGCTTTTAATGACGGCGCTATTCCTGACGGTCATTGGATGAGTGACCTTACAGACATGAAACCGGAGTTGCACGAACGTAAATGGGAAATTGACTCCTTGTGTTATCCTTTGCGCTTGGCCTATCATTACTGGAAGACTACCGGAGATGCGAGCATATTCAACGAAGAATGGATTCAGGCAATCACTAATGTACTGAAAACATTCAAAGAGCAACAACGCAAAGACGGAGTAGGTCCTTATAAATTCCAACGTAAGACGGAACGTGCACTGGATACTGTGAGCAATGACGGTCTGGGAGCACCGGTGAAACCAGTCGGTTTGATTGTTTCCAGTTTCCGTCCTTCGGACGATGCTACTACGCTTCAATTCCTGATTCCTTCCAATTTCTTTGCCGTATCTTCTTTGCGTAAGGCAGCCGAGATTCTGGAGACGGTAAATAAGAAAACGGCTTTGTCTAAAGAATGTAAGGACTTGGCGCAGGAGGTGGAAACAGCTTTAAAGAAATATGCGGTGTATAATCATCCTAAATATGGTAAAATCTATGCATTCGAGGTAGATGGTTTTGGAAATCATCATCTGATGGACGATGCCAATGTGCCGAGTTTGCTTGCGATGCCTTATCTGGGTGATGTGAATGTAAACGATTCGATTTATCAGAATACCCGCCGTTTTGTGTGGAGTGAGGACAATCCTTATTTCTTTAAAGGCAAGGCAGGCGAAGGGATCGGCGGACCGCATATCGGTTACGATATGGTGTGGCCGATGAGTATTATGATGAAAGCCTTCACAAGTCAGAATGATGCCGAAATCAAGACCTGTATCAAGATGTTGATGGACACGGATGCCGGTACCGGTTTTATGCACGAATCTTTCCATAAGGACAATCCGAAGAAATTTACCCGTGCATGGTTTGCCTGGCAGAATACTCTTTTCGGTGAGTTGATTTTGAAGCTGGTTAATGAAGGAAAGGTAGATTTATTGAATAGTATACAGTGATATGCTGACATAGTAAATTGAACGCGGATAACGCGGATGATGCGGCTCTTTTTCTGATGCAAAATTAGAAAAAACGCGTTATCCGCGTCGTCTGCATCTAAATATGAATAGCTGAAAACTAATATTTAAAAACCAATTGTATCATGAAAAAGTTATGTGTATGGGCAGTTGCCGCCCTTTTAATGGCAGCTTGTACTCCGAAAGCTGAAAAGGCTACAGATTCCGGTTTACTGCAGAGTAAATTCCAGACAGAAGTAGATGGAAAGAAGACTGATTTGTTCACTCTGCGTAACAAGAACAACATGGAAGTTTGTATTACGAACTTCGGTGGACGTATTGTTTCAGTGATGGTTCCCGACAAAGACGGACAGATGCGTGACGTTGTTCTCGGTTTCGATTCTATTCAGGACTATATCAGCAAGCCTTCGGATTTCGGTGCGACTATCGGACGTTATGCCAATCGTATCAATCAGGGACAGTTCACCTTGGATGGTGTAGAATATCAGCTTCCTCGCAATAACTACGGTCATTGTCTGCACGGCGGACCGCAAGGATTCCAATACCGGGTGTTTGATGCAGCATTGTTGAATCCGCAGGAATTACAGTTGACTTACCGTGCAGAAGACGGTGAAGAAGGTTTTCCGGGAAACATCACTTGTAAAGTGTTGATGAAACTGACGGACGATAATGCCATCGATATTCAATACGAAGCGGAAACAGACAAACCGACGATTGTAAATATGACCAACCACTCTTATTTTAATCTTGAAGGCGATGCCGGCAACAACTCCGGTCATTTGTTGATGGTGGATGCGGACTATTATACTCCGGTGGACAGTACCTTCATGACAACTGGCGAGATCGTTCCGGTAGAAGGAACTCCGATGGATTTCCGCACCCCGACTCCGGTAGGCGAACGTATCAACGACTATGATTTCGTACAGCTGAAAAATGGCAATGGTTACGATCACAACTGGGTATTGAACACGAAAGGCGACGTAACCCGTAAATGCGCTTCTTTGAAATCACCGAAGACTGGTATCGTACTCGACGTTTATACTAATGAACCGGGTATTCAGGTATATGCAGGTAATTTCCTCGATGGTTCACTGACAGGAAAGAAAGGCATTACTTACAACCAACGTGCTTCCGTATGTCTCGAAACACAGAAATATCCGGATACTCCGAACAAAGCGGAATGGCCGTCGGCTGTACTTCGCCCGGGCGAAAAGTATACAAGCCAATGTATCTTCAAATTCTCTGTTGATAAATAGGTTATAAAGGCAGTTCATGCCATTGAAGAACGGGTTGTCTGATTAGAGATTATCCGTTCTTTATTTTAATGTAATTTGTTAGTGCTCAATTGGGTTCATAGGGAAATTAGGATGATTTCCGGAAGTAGTAGAATAGACGAAATGAAGAAAAATAAAACGAAAGGACTTTTTGCATCGATAGTGCTTGGAGTGGCGGTTACAGCTTGTGCGCCTGCTTCTTCTTGTGGTACGGTGACAGTAGTGGACCGACCGGACATACAGTCCGTCAATACCAATTACATCGGGTATCGCGCTCCGCTTCGACCGTTGAATTTTATAAAGTTGCCGGTAGGCAGTATTCAGCCCGAAGGCTGGGTGAAGAAGTATCTCGAATTGCAGCGCGACGGTCTGACCGGACATTTGGGGGAGATCAGCGCCTGGCTGGAAAAGGATAATAATGCCTGGTTGACAACCGGTGGCGATCACGGTTGGGAGGAAGTTCCTTACTGGCTCAAAGGGTATGGCAATTTGGCATATATCCTGAATGACCCGAAGATGATTGAAGAAACCAAATATTGGATTGAAGGTGTATTTGCCAGTCGCCAGCCGGATGGCTATTTCGGTCCGGTCAATGAACGTAACGGCAAACGCGAACTTTGGGCACAGATGATTATGCTCTGGTGTCTGCAATCTTATTATGAGTATTCTCAAGATCAGCGTGTCATTGACCTGATGACGAATTACTTCAAGTGGCAGATGACTGTTCCCGATGACCAGCTTCTGGAAGATTATTGGGAGAAAAGCCGTGGCGGTGATAACCTCATCAGTATCTACTGGCTTTACAACCATGCCGGAGATGCTTTCCTACTCGAATTAGCCGAGAAAATTCACCGTAATACAGCCGACTGGACGAAATCCACCTCCTTACCTAACTGGCACAATGTCAATATCGCCCAATGTTTCCGTGAACCTGCCACTTATTATATGCAGACCGGAGATTCAGCGATGCTGAAAGCCTCTTATAATGTCCATCATCTGATTCGGCGTACTTTTGGTCAGGTTCCCGGAGGTATGTTCGGTGCGGACGAAAATGCCCGTCTGGGATATATCGATCCTCGACAGGGAGTGGAAACCTGCGGCTTGGTAGAACAAATGGCTTCCGATGAAATCATGCTTTGCATGACAGGAGATCCCATGTGGGCGGAACACTGTGAGGAAGTAGCGTTCAACTCTTATCCGGCTGCCGTGATGCCCGATTTCAAGGCATTGCGTTATATCACTTGTCCGAACCATGCCATCAGTGATTCGAAGAATCATCATCCGGGCATTGACAATCGTGGCCCGTTCCTTTCGATGAATCCTTTCAGCAGTCGTTGCTGCCAACACAACCATGCACAAGGCTGGCCTTACTTCACCGAACATCTGGTATTGGCAACTCCCGACAACGGAGTGGCAACAGCTATTTATGCAGCTTGCAAAGCTACAGTGAAAGTGGGTGACGGCAAGGAAATCACTCTTCACGAAGAGACAAATTATCCTTTTGAAGAAGCTATTGCCTTCACTGTTTCTACCGGTGAAAAGGTCGCTTTTCCGTTCTATCTCCGTATTCCTTCATGGACAAAAGGAGCAGAAGTGCGCGTGAATGGTAAGAAGGTTAGTGTAACTCCTGTAGCGGGAAAATATCTTTGCATCAATCGTGAGTGGGCGAATGGTGATCGTGTGGAATTGACTCTTCCGATGTCTTTGTCTATGCGTACCTGGCAGGTTAATAAAAACAGCGTAAGCGTAGATTACGGACCTTTGACTTTGTCTCTTAAGATTGCAGAGAAATATGTAGAGAAAGACAGTCGGGAGACAGCTATCGGTGATTCAAAATGGCAGAAAGGTGCTGATTCGAAAAAATGGCCTACTACTGAAATCTATCCGGATAGCCCCTGGAATTATTCATTGGTATTGGATAAGAAAGAACCTTTGAAGAATTTCAAGGTAATCCGTAAATCCTGGCCGACTGACAACTATCCTTTCACAGTAGCCAGTGTACCTTTAGAAGTAAAAGCTATCGGTCGTCCGGTTCCTGAATGGAAGATAGACGAAACAGGACTGTGTGGCGTATTGCCGGAAGAAGATGCGGTGAAAGGTGATAAAGAAGAAATAACATTGATCCCCATGGGTGCGGCACGGTTGAGAATCTCTGCGTTCCCGAACACAAAAGAATAAATTAATAACTAGAAAACTTAGAATAAATGAAACGTGTTGTTTTTTTAGATTACATCCGTGTGTTTGCATGCTTTCTCGTCATCCTTGTTCATGCCAGTGAGAATTTCTATGGTGCTCCCGGATCCACCGATATGGCAGGCCCGCAGTCTTTTCTAGCGAATGAAGCAGACCGGCTATGGGTATCAGTATACGATGGCTTTTCACGTATGGCAGTACCCCTGTTCATGATAGTCTCCGCCTTCCTGCTTGCACCGATGAAGGAAGAGCAGTCTATGTGGCAATTCTATCGCCAGCGCTGTCTTCGCATCCTTCCACCGTTTTTCATATTCATGCTACTGTACAGCACTCTACCTATGTTGTGGGGACAGATAGACGGAGAAACATCTATGAAGGACTTGTCGCGGATATTCCTGAATTTCCCGACGCTAGCCGGACATTTGTGGTTTATGTATCCTCTGATAAGCCTTTACTTGTTTATCCCAATTATATCCCCCTGGTTGAGAAAAGCCACGGCTAAAGAAGAACGTTTCTTTATCGGGCTGTTCGTGTTGTCAACCTGTATGCCTTATCTCAACCGTTGGTGCGGTGAAGTGTGGGGACAATGTTTCTGGAATGAATACCACATGTTGTGGTACTTCTCCGGTTATCTGGGCTATCTTGTTCTGGCACATTACATTCGTGTACACCTTACCTGGAACCGTTCCAAACGTTTCACTATAGGAACTATTTTAATGGTGATCGGTGCTGTATGGACTATTTATTCATTCTATGTGCAGGCTATACCCGGCGAACTCCATTCCACACCTGTAATAGAAATAGGATGGGCTTTCTGTACGATTAACTGTGTGCTTCTCACAACGGGTACATTCCTTATGTTTACATGTATCAAACGTCCGCAAGCTCCCAAGTTGGTGACGGAAACATCGAAACTTAGCTATGGTATGTATCTTATGCACATATTCTGGCTCGGACTGTGGGTGACTGTGTTCAAAGATACATTGGCGCTTCCCACTGTTGCCGCTATACCATGTATCGCAGTGGTTACGTTTATCTGTTGTTTTGTAACAACTAAGATAATCTCGTTTATACCGGGCAGTAAATGGATAGTAGGATAAATATCCGGAAACAATAAGATTTTGAATAGATAATCAAGTTTTTCCTGATTTTCTATTCAAAATCTTATTGTTTATAGCTTATTTCCCTCTTAATATCCTCTTTCTCTTTTCACCTCTTTCACCCCTTTGTAAACAGTTTTTCCCCAGCTTCTTACGGGTGAACCCTCCCTCTGTTTGGAGCTTTATGCCGCTTTCATCGGTTTCACCAAATACACGTTCCCATATTTGGTATGTTTGCGGGTGACCCCTGCCGCAAGCAAAACTTGCGCGAACGTAGCCGGATTACTTCCACGCATGGCAGCGGGGTTATACATCTTCAGTCTCCTGAATATGTCCGAAGCCGAGAGCCGTTCGCTTCCCTCTTCATCATCTTTAGCTATCCGGAAGCAGGCATGAAAGACTTCCTCTGCCGGACACGGATGATAAAAAGCAGCATTGTGGCGTTGCAGTTCCCGTTCCTCTTCTTTTGTGAACCAATAGTGGATGCCGGAGAGCAGTTCAGCTTTCAGTTGGGCATAGATCTGATCGTGCATGATACCTTCGCAGTCGATCAGATGTTCTGCTTCAATGCAGATGAATCGCCGGCTACCGGTGGGATCGGTGAGCAAGTCAAAACGGTTGCTTGTACCGATGAAAGAAGCGATGCGCGGCAAGTTGCGGAAATTCTTTTGATAAGCTTTGCAGATATTCAGGTTTGCCATTTGCATCAGATTTTTCAATAATGGCATTTGCTGCGTTCCGTACTTGTCAAATTCATCCATGTTCAGAAGTCCCATTTCGGCAAGTAACCTTTCGGGTTTTCCTTGTGCAGACAGTTTCAGGTTGTCCATGTAATAACGTGACAATGCCGGCGGCATCAGTGCCTTGCAAAATGTGGATTTTTGTCGTCCCTGCTCGCTGCTGACAAGTATGGGGGCTACACTGTTGGCATGTATTCCCGTCATGCCCATCCATTGGGCGGTGAGTCCCAGCATCCAGGTATGGAAACTTTTTATCCAGAGCTGATGGTCAGAGACACGCCGTGCCAAAGCCTCCAGTCTGTCTGTCCCATCCCAGCCGGGCAGTTCTTCCATGTAAAGCCGGAAAGGATGGTATTCGGGAATACAAGTGGAATAAATGTAACGGCTCAAGTCTTTATCCCAGCAGGATATGCCCTGGTCGTGTGCTTCCATGCAGAAAGTGTTCAGTTCCCGCTTACTTACAGGTTCGAAAGGAACGGCACGCTTGTTGGCAGGACGATATTCCGTTTCTTCCGTCAATAGGTTGTAACGAAAATCATACTGTTTTTGCAGGAATGTACGTACCTCTTGGGTTAATCGGACCGGTTGTTTTCGTTCTGTCTCTTTCTCCCTTCCAGTAGGCGGTGCAGTGTCCGGCAGGGGAATGGTATATTTAGCTTCATGACATTTTAGCGTTTTCTGTGGCTCTTTGTCTGTTTTCTCAACTGCATCTTCTTTGTTCTCCTTCATTTGAAACAATTTTAGTTCCTTCAATACCTGTTTCCATATCAATGTTATTGCATTCATCATTTTTTCTATTTTTAAGTGATTAAAATCGGTTTATTGTTCAGCGCTGATACTGCGAAGGTACTATAGGATGATACCGGTTTGCAAGTATTTCTCCGGAAAAAATATTAATTTCTACGTATCTGAAGAAGTCGGCTTCTTATCGTCCTTTTCTCTATTTTTTATCGTATCTTTGACGAAGAGTTATTGATGATTCACTTTCGTGGTCCAATCAAATGACAAAGGTGATTTAATTGGATAACAACTGTGATTTGAATGAACCACGGTAGTGGTTTAATAATAAGCTTAAAGTTTTTACATGAAATATAATCACTATCAAAACGTTAACTACTAATGGCTATACTTTACGATTGGTATGAGAATCCCGGTGAGTCCGACGATTCGGAAGAGAAAGGTTTGCATCCCCGCATTTTTTTGAATGGTAAGGTGGGAACGGATAAACTGTGCCGGATGATTCACGGGCGCAGTTCGCTTTCCGTAGGTGATGTAAAAAATGCGTTCGAGATGCTTGCCCAAATTTGTGGTGAAGAACTGCGCGAGGGACGTGAGGTGCATATTGAGGGACTTGGCTATTTTGCTCCAATCTTGCGGAGTACACAAAAAGTGACTCGCAGCACTAAGAACAAATGGTTGAAAATGGAGTTGAAAACAATCGGTTTTCGTCCCGACGCTCGTTTGCGAGGGGAACTGGTAGGTGTTAAGGGCAGCCGGAGCAAGTATGCACGCCATTCGGAATCCTTGTCGGTAGTGGAGATAGATATGCGGCTGAAGGAATATTTCGCCGATCATGACGTAATGCTTCGTTACGATTTTCAGGAGGTATGCTGCATGACACGGACTACGGCGAACCGTCACCTCCGGCGATTACTGGAAGAAGGCAAATTGAAAAATATCGGCAAACGTATGCAGCCGATTTATGTGGCTTCAGCAGGTTATTACGGGGTGTCTCGTGATGTGCTCCGGCGGTAAGCGGAACTTTTGAAGTGTGTAGGTGAAACCTTTGAAAGTAGGATGGAAGGGTTTTTCATGGTCGCTTTCACCCGCTTTCCTGCTTTGGGTGGAGGTTTCAGGAAGAAGGTGAAAGCGGTGAAGGATGTAGTCTTATAGATGATTTACTTTCATTGTTTGATTGAATAGTAAGGCTTTTTTAGTTATCTGTTAAATTGATAATATATCTGCTTAGAGGGGATTATTTAATAGCATCGAACTTCAGTGTCCCGTTTACGTCGATAATTTTCAAAGTACGGTTACCCTTTATTCCCATATCAATGAAATTGACCTTGTATAAACCATTTTCCAATGTAGTTACTGATGTTACTTTAGATATGTCGCTTGGTCCGTCTTGCATACCTGTTCGGAAGTTCCATATCGCATATCCTTCGCCGTCATACTCGTAGTTATCTTTCAGCTGCTTTTGCAATTTGGCTGTACAATGCTTTTTTACTGCCGGAACATAATTTTTTGCTCCAAAAACGTAGTTTGCGTAGAAATCTTTGATGAACTGAATGGTTTTGGTATTGTCCACTTTAGGTGATTGTAGAATAATGGTAGTTCCATTGGCGAGAACAACCTCATTGTCGAGACAACAAGCTTGAATTTGTATGGGTTGTAGGGCAAATCCTAGATGAATGATATATAAAAATAAAATCTTTTTCATATTCGTATATTATGTATTTTGAAAGCCTTATTTAGATTTAGCGACCTATTGCAAAGATAGCGTTAATTACGAAAAATGAACGAAGTATGTGAGAAAAAGATAATAATATCATATCAAAAGATGAAATGAATTGTTCAAAGCCATTTTGATAAGAGAGGGGGATGAATGTTATAATTAGGGATGAATAGGGGGTATTTCGTTTATCTATACATTGCAGGGCAGCCGGATAGTAGCCTCATTGATTGTACTATTCTATTAAATGATATAGATTTAATGTGTATCTTTGTAGGAAATGCAAAATAAAATATGGAATCAAAATAAATAAAATCAGATAATTATGAAAAACATTTTCCTTCCCAAAGTAATGATGTGCATAATTGCACTGTTTACTTTAATTTTACCAGCTTCTGCACAAAATACAAATGCGACAGATGAGTACAAAGAAACGTTGAAAAAGATTATGGTACTTTCCGGTGCTTCGGCTACTACGGATGACTTCTTCCAAAAAATCACATCTGTGATGAAATTAAATGCGCCGGAAAAGGATGAGGCTTATTGGAATGAGTTTTCTAAAAACTGGAAAGAGAAAATAGAAAGTAAGGTGTTTGAAATGTATATGCCTGTTTATGAGAAGCATTTAACTTTGGAAGAATTAAAAGCTGTTGCTGCATTTTATGAATCTCCCGTAGGTAAGAAATATAAAGAGGCTTCATTGATTGTTATGCGTGAGACAATGCCGTTGTTAGTGAAGCAACTCCAGACAGAGACATTCAAAGTGGTTAGATCAGAGAAAAGTGAACGAGTAAAAAGAGGTGAACAGCGGTTGAAAGAATATGAGCAAAAGAAGAAACGTGATAAAGAATTATATGCACAAGCCTATATGCTTCCAAGCGATAGTATAGTTATAGTTCCTGAAGAAGTGTATGAGAAAGCGTATGAAAATGGGATGTCTACAAGTCCTTCTTTATATTCGATTGAAAGGAGAAAGAATGATACTAAAGTGACATTTATACAACCTATTTATTGGGACTGGCAATGGTTGTATTATAGTCCGGGATTTAAGATTATCGATAAGAAAAGTGGCGATGAGTATAATGTACGAGGATATGATGGTGGAGCTCCGATAGGTAGGCTGTTGGCTGTCAAAGGATTTAATCATAAATATATTTATATCAGTCTTTTATTCCCGAAACTGAAGAAGAGTGTGAAAGAAATAGATATTCTTGAGTTGCCACACAAAAAAGATAAAGAACAGTTGCCTTCTAATGATGATGGAAAGTCTAAATCATATTTTAATATAAAGGTGAAAGATTATCAGACCATTTCCGATAAGAAAAATAAGAAGATCTATTATTAGTTTAAATGATTATCAGAATTTGAAATGATAATAGCAGGTATTGAACATGAGTGTTTACTGTTTTTGATATAAATTTAGGCAACTATACCTTGATTACACAAAATAGGAAAATTTTCCCGAATATTATTTGGATATTATGTAAATAACTACTATATTTGTGATATAAAAAAGTGTTCTTATGTTTAATAGTAGATTCACCTCCCTGTCAGATTTGCGGAAGGCTTTTCCAACAGAGCAATCCTGCATAGATTATTTGGAAGAAAGACGGTGGCATGGAAACGTAATTTCCCCATTCGATAAAACTTCCAAAGTCTACAAGTGCAAAGATAATAAATATCGTTGTAAAAACACAGGAAAATACTTCGATGTTAAAACAAAAACTATTTTTCAAGGAACAAGGATTCCTTTGATTAGTTGGTTTGAAGCAATATGGACGATTTTATCCTACAAAAAAGGTATTTCTTCCGTTCAGCTAGGAGAAAACATCAAAGTGTCACAAAAGACAGCATGGTTTATGATGCACCGAATTCGGAAAGCATTAGGAATAGACAATGACGTTGGAAGTGAAGATGAGGGTGGAGGTGGTAAATTAAGCGGAACTGTAGAGATCGATGAGACTTTTAATTGGAGGAAAGAACAAGAACAGGCATTGGAACAAGAAAGTTCCAAGAAGTCAAGGTAGGTCTTTCAAAGATAAAACGCCAGTGTTTGGATTAATACAACAAGGTGGAAGGGTGATAGCGAAGGTCGTTCCTAATACACAGGTTAAAAATCTTTCGCCATTAATCCTAAGATATGTCAAGTTAGGAAGTGATCTTTATACTGATGAATGGAATTATGGAAAGAAAGCTGATACGTTATATAATCATCAAAACGTAAACCATAAGAAAGGATTCTACGGAAAAGGGGCATTCACTACTAATCATATAGAAAACTTTTGGTCGGTAGTTAAACGAGGTGTTATCGGTGTATATCATTATTGGTCTAGGAGACACATGCAGAAATACATAGATGAATTTGTATATAGGGCAAACAATCGAGAACTTACTAATCGAGAAAAATTTGACCGACTTTTAGAGAACTTAGAGTATAGATTAACGTATAAAGAATTGATATATGGAAAATAAAGTTTTAAAAGCAAAGTTTGGCTCTGATAAAACACCATTATATTTAGGTGAATTATCTATCCCTTGTTATGTGTTAGAAGATGGAACTCGCGTATTTTCAGGGCGGGGAATCCAAAATGCAATTGGTGCAAACCCAAATTATTCGGGTACATGGCTATCTAAGTTTATTAATAGTAAACCTATATCTACTAATTTGCCTCCCGGGATTTATGATAAGTTATCTCATCCTATTAAATTTAAAAGACCCACCGCAAGTGGTTCTCAATCAGATACATACGGATATGAAGTAACATTATTGATAGACTTGTGCTATGCAATAATTGACGCTTATGATTCCCGAGTATATCAAGTAAGTGAGGAATATTACAAAGCAGCACGTATAATAACTAGAGCTGTTTCAAAAGTCGGAATCATAGCTCTTGTAGATGCAGTAACAGGCTATGATAAAGAGAAAAAAAGAGCAAAGGATGAATTGCAAAAGTTCTTAAATCAATTTTTGTCTGATGAAGCATCTAAATGGATAAAAACATTTGAGGATAGTTTTTTTGAAATGATATATAAAATGCGGGGATGGAATTGGACTATGACTAATAAAAGACCGGGAGTTGTTGGACAATGGATAAACAATATTGTTTATGAAAGAATAGCCCCATTAACTCTTTCAACTTTAAATGAGAAAAATCCTAAAAATGATAAAGGATATAGAAAAGATAAACATCATCAATTTTTTACTCAAGATATTGGTAAACCTAAACTAAAAGAATATTTAGCAAGTGTCGAAGCATTGGGAAGAGCAGCTAATTACAACTGGAATATTTTTATGGAACTTTTAGATAGGGCTTTCCCTAAACAACCACAAAAGATAATAGATGTAGAAGCAGAAGAAATAAAAGAAGATTCACCTAACGATGAATTCGACAAAGGAATAGATGATATATTAGGATATGAGCCAAAAGAGGATTGAAATAGAATGACCGGAGTTTATCGCTCCGGTCGTTTAATCAGTTGCTAAATAACATTGTTACTTTTTAGTTAGATTGAAGTAACCATCTTTTTCATTCCCTAATTTCATGTTGTTACCTGAAATGCTTATTTCATAATCTAATGTTACCTTATCATTCTTCAAAGTAATAGTACTACCTTTATATTCATAAGTAAAATTAGTACTTGTGTCCCTAGAAGTAACATTGTTGAATTTCAGAATAACTCTTTGAGTAGCCGTATTATCGGAATTGAAAGTCCACATCACTTCCATATAACTAGATATGTACTCTCCGGGAGTTTCACTTATTTCACTCCAAGAGCCTGTGATGTCTGGGTAATTTGTTTCGTCGTCATCACTTGAACACGCAGAGAACGTTAAAAACATAGCTGTAAGTAACAGCGTCATACTTAAAAACTTTTTCATAAACTTGAAATTTTATGGTTAATACTAAAAATAAAGGGTCGCCAATTTCAGCGATAACCACGCATTACAAGTATACAAGAAAGCGCAGACTATCACCCATACGCCTTCTTGGCTCACCACAAGCCACAATACATTATGGGGAAGTCTACGCCTAAAGGTTTCAACTCGCCCAATATGTATTGGTTCATTTATAGCTCGTTTAATTTCCGAGGTGGTGATTCAGAAGGCGATTGAGCTATTTTATGTCGTTACAATGATTGGAAAAGTCCAATCTTATTTGTATATTTGGTGCAAATATAACAAATAGTTTAAATGTTATAATCATAAACGTGAATTTTTTAAATATTAATGTAAACAAGGTATAGTTGCCTAAATTTATTCTATATGAGAAATCGAATTATGATTTTATGCACTTTTTGTGCTATTGCTATATTTTCTTCTGCCCAAGAGAAATTCTCTATCCGAGGTATTGCTAATGAGGAATTGAATAATCAATTGTTGTATTTATGCCTGATGGGAGATGGAGAGAAAGCCAAAGAAGTCGTTTTGGACAGTACAACAGTGGAAAAAGGTAAGTTCTCTTTTTCTGGTGTACATCAGATGCCGGATATTGCAATCATCAAGGATATGGATGGAGAAACCTATCCGTTGATTTTCGAAAAAGGAGAAATATCAGTAAATATTGCTGCGAATAAGAGAGGGGGAACGCCTTTAAATGATTCATTGAATATAGCTTTAAATCGTATGCAGCTAATAATGGATAATATGTTGAAAACATCGAATGATATTTATAAGTTAATGCTTGGGATGAAACCGGAAGTATTTTCGGATAAGATGAGGAATGATACTGTATTTAAAGCGGAATTTGATCGGAATAATAAATTATTTCTTGCACAAATGGATTCAGTATCACATTGTATAAAGGATTATAAGAATAGTATAGTGGGTGTATATCTTTTCTCCGTTGGAGGTATGATGATGCCTTTTGATGATATGAAGATTCTGATGAAAGAAGCTTCGCCTCTGTTTTCACAAAATAATTTGGTGAGAAATATTGTGGAAAAGAAGAACCAAGCAGAGCTCCGAATGAAGGCGGAACTTGAAAATAAAATGACTCCGGAACAGCGTGAAGAACAAAAGAAACGGCAGGAAATGGATGCCAAGATAAAGATTGGCGAACGTTTCCCGGATGCTAAAGTGAAAGACAATGCTGGCAACATGAAGCTCTTGTCTGATTATGTGTGTAAAGGAAAATATGTCTTGATTGACTTTTGGGCTTCATGGTGTGGACCTTGTCGGCATGAAATGCCCAATGTGAAAGCTGCTTATGAAAAATATGCTTCTAAGGGATTTGAGGTGATTAGCATATCCACAGATCGGAAACTGAAACCTTGGAGGGCTGCTGTTGAAGAACTTGGAATGAATTGGGTACAATTGTTGGATGTGGATGCTTCTGATATATATGGTATCCATGCTATACCCAGAACTTTTCTTGTAGATCCTACGGGAATTGTTATAGACAAAAATTTAAGGGGTGAAAAACTGGAGGAAGCTTTATCGAAGTTGTTTGAATAATCGTTGCTTTGTTTTTATTGTATGGGTGAATTGATAGTTGAGAAACTATATAATAGGATAACCACTATCAATTCACCAATGACTTTTATTAAATCAGAAGTCCGTCCAATAGCTCTAAATAAAGTCCGATCGCTTCTTCTATTTCTTTTAACATGATATATTCTTCTGCCGTGTGTGAACGTGACGAACGTCCCGGACCAATTTTTACCGATGGGAAGGACATTAAGGCCTGGTCGGACAATGTTGGAGAACCAAAAGGAACGCGTCCTAACTTCATAGCTTTCTGTACAAATGGGTGCTTTTCGTCAATTCGTGAAGAATTGAGACGGAATGAACGGGCTTGGGCTTCACAGGAAATATGCTTTTTGATTTCAGCAAACAGTTCTTCATTTGAGTAAAGCTCGTTACTCCGGACATCGACGATGAAAGTACATTTGTCGGGAATCACATTGTGTTGTGTACCGGCATTGATGACAGTGACACTCATCTTTACGGGACCCAACAAGGGTGACTCTTTCTCAAAACGATAGTCACGGAACCAGGCAATATCATCTAATACTTTGTAAATAGCATTGTCTCCTTCATTACGCGCTGCGTGTCCCGCCTTACCTGTGGCAGTAACATCCAATACCATTAATCCCTTTTCGGCAATGGCGGGTTGCATCTCTGTCGGTTCGCCCACTATGGCAAATGAGACTGGAGGAAGTCCCGGCAATACGCTCTCAATTCCGTCTTTTCCAGAAACTTCTTCTTCACAAGAGGCCAGATAAATCAGATTATACTTCTGCGAAGTGCGACATAGTTGCAGGAACACCTGTAATAACGAAACAACGCTGGCACCGGCATCGTTACTTCCTAATCCATATAACTTACCGTTTTCTTCACGTGGAGTGAACGGATCTTTCCGCCAACCGTTAACAGGTTTCACTGTGTCTATGTGGGAGTTAAGTAAAATAGTCGGCTTCTTCAGATCAAACATAGGACTAAAGCACCACACATTATTTCCTTTACGTCCCGTCTGCATACCTGCCATTTCAATATAGTTTTGCAGGAAATCCGCAGCTTGGGTTTCTTCCCGGCTGATTGAAGGAATACTAATCAGTGATTTAAGCAGGCTTACAGCCTCTGTTGTCATATATGGAATATCATATTTCATAGTGCAAATCTTTTATCTATATCTTAATCTTTGCACAAAGATAGTCGTTTTGAGCAATAGTTTCAAATAAAACTAATACCTTTGTACCATATTTACTAATACAAAGAGTATGACTTATCATCATTTATCTGTCCTGGTCCATCGTCAGGCCGAAAAATATGGCGACAAGGTAGCCTTAAAATACCGTGACTATGAGACAGCTCAATGGATTCCTATTTCATGGAAGCAGTTCTCCGGAACAGTACGGCAAGCAGCTAATGCTTTCGTGGCATTGGGAGTGGAAGAACAAGAGAATATCGGTATATTTTCACAGAATAAACCCGAATGGTTCTATGTAGACTTTGGTGCATTTGCCAACCGGGCGGTTACCATTCCGTTTTATGCAACGAGTTCACCTGCGCAGGCGCAATATATCATTAATGATGCGCAGATTCGTTTTCTTTTTGTCGGTGAGCAATACCAGTATGATGCCGCTTTCAGTATCTTTGGTTTCTGTTCTTCTTTGCAACAACTGATAATCTTTGACCGTTCGGTGGTAAAAGACCCTCGTGACGTATCATCTATCTATTTTGATGAATTTATGGCGACGGGAGAGGGATTGCCTCATAATGATACGGTAGAAGAACGTACGGAGCGGGCTTCTTATGATGACTTGGCAAATATTCTCTATACTTCCGGCACAACGGGGGAACCGAAAGGGGTTATGCTTCATCATTCTTGTTATCTGGAACAGTTTCATACACATGATGACCGTTTGACGACGATGTCGGATAAGGATGTATCGATGAACTTCCTTCCATTAACACACGTGTTTGAGAAAGCATGGTGTTATCTCTGTATTCATAAAGGAGTGCAGATTTGTATCAATCTCCGTCCGGCAGATATACAAACAACCATTAAGGAAATTCGCCCGACACTGATGTGCAGTGTTCCCCGTTTTTGGGAGAAGGTGTATGCAGGGGTACAGGAAAAAATAAACGAAACAACCGGGTTGAAGAAGGCACTGATGCTGGATGCTATCCGGGTAGGTAGAATCCATAATCTGGATTATCTGCGTCTGGGAAAGACTCCTCCGGTGATGAATCAACTGAAATATAAGTTTTACGAAAAGACTATCTATTCTTTGCTGAAAAAAACAATCGGTATTGAGAATGGTAACTTTTTCCCGACTGCCGGTGCTGCCGTTCCCGATGAGATTAATGAATTCGTTCATTCGGTAGGAATCAATATGGTGGTAGGATATGGACTGACGGAATCTACGGCTACTGTATCTTGTACACTGCCGGTTGGCTATGATATCGGTTCGGTAGGTGTTGTACTGCCGGGGATTGAAGTGAAAATCGGTGAAGACAATGAAATCCTGCTTCGGGGTAAGACGATCACAAAAGGCTATTACAAAAAAGCGGAAGCCACAGCTGCCGCTATTGAGCCGGATGGCTGGTTCCATACAGGTGATGCCGGTTACTTTAAAAATGGACAGCTTTTCCTGACGGAACGTATTAAAGATTTATTCAAAACATCAAACGGCAAATACGTCGCTCCGCAAGCTTTGGAAACGAAGTTGGTCATTGACCGTTATATCGACCAGATTGCCATTATCGCCGATCAACGTAAGTTTGTCTCGGCTCTGATTGTTCCTGTATATGGATTTGTGAAAGAGTATGCCAAAGAAAAGGGTATTGAATATAAGGATATGACGGAACTGTTGCAGCATCCGAAGATTGTAGGATTGTTCCGTGCGCGGATCGATACACTTCAGCAACAATTTGCGCACTATGAACAAATCAAACGTTTCACTTTACTGCCTGAGCCATTCAGCATGGAACGTGGAGAATTGACTAATACACTGAAACTGAAACGGGCGGTGGTTGCCAAGAATTATAGTGAGCAGATAGAGAAGATGTACGAAGAAAGTGAGAAATAGGCGATAAGCGGTTTATCGTTAAAAATGAAACGATAAACCGTAAATGATAAATCGGAAACAATAAAGAGTGTATTGGAGCTCTCTTTAAAAGTATTACCCCTGTTACAGTTCAATTTGTAACAGGGGTAAACTTTGTGTTTAGGGGGGCTTTGACACCTGCTAATTATTTATGACCGGCTCGTTTCTTTTTAGTATCCGAAAATCTGTTCTTGGGTCAATTCTTCAATAGGACCTACAGCTTTCAATTTATCCAGCTCCAAATCTTTCTTATCTCCCAGGATGCAATAAACATACGTACGTCCTTTTACCCATTGCTTTTGGAAATCGACAATATCTTTTAGCGACATGTTCTGTATGTCGTTGTAGAGCTTGATGCGCGGGTCTACGTTTTGCCCTAAATCTTGTGCATTGATATAACTCCAGATAATGTCATCTTTGATGATACGTTCGGTGCGCAGACGGTTGGTTAATCCGTCTTTAGCCAGTTTGAAAGCAGCTTCGGATTCCGGCATATTATTGATGATGTCATTAAATGTAGTGACGGCATCAATCATTTTGTCGTTTTGCGTGGCAATCTGTGTACGTAGTACATAGGGATACTTCAAGTAGCTCGGCGGCATTATGCTAGCCCAGGCGGAATAAGCCAATCCACGTGTTTCACGCATTTCCTGGAAGACGATAGAGTTCATGCCCCCTCCGAAGTATTCATCATATAATGCGCGGATAGGTTCAATGGCAGGATCATACTTCTTATCGAGATTGGATATCTGTGCCATGTATATTTGCTTGGCGTCATAAGGAGCTACTAGAACTTTAGTGACGGGAGTTTCGAGATAAGGATACTCGTTTCCGGCAGGAATATCCTTCAGGGCTGCCGGAACCTGATGATATTGGTTGATGGTAGCCAGTAAATCTTTGCTGCTGCTTGGGCCGTAGTATAAAATACGGTGCTTGTAGCTGTTCTGATTGTGAATCCGGTCTACCAGTTCCTGTGGATTCATATTTGTCAGTTCCGCCTCCGTCAGTAGATTGGTGGCAGGGGATTTGGGACCGTACATGGCAAAGCTCATCAAACGGGAGAAGTTCTGTCCCTGATTCAGTTTGGCGTCCGAACGGGCTTTCAGTATATCGCTGGTCATATTAGTATAGGCTTCCTTATTAACCTGCGCATCTGCCAGTAGCTTTTCGAATAATTGTACGGCAGCAGGCATATTCTCATTCAGTCCGGAAAGTACGACATACGTGCGTTCGTTACCCGGAGAAACATAGAAAGTACAAGCCAGGCGATAGAATTCACTTTTCAGTTCTTCCGGTGTCATGTCCGAAGTACCGAGATATTCGAGATAATCGAATGCTGTTCCAAAAGCTTTGTCATGGTTGTTTCCCATATCAAAGACATAAATCAATTGGAACAGGTCATTGGCTACATTCTGTTTGTAAAGAACCGGAATATCCGATTTTGCCTTTAATTGGCTCATATCCTTTTGATAATCGAGAAACACTGGTTCAATCGGTTTGACTGCGCTTTCCTGTACCTCCACAAGGAACGGACTGGCTACATCACGATTGGTTATGATAGGAGTAATCTCCGGTTTCGTCATCTTCTTTTCGTTCGGGTCTTTTCCTTGCTTTTTGTAGATAACGGCATAATTATCTTCTTTCAGGTATTTGTTGGCGAACGCTACGATGTCTTCTTTGGTCAGTTTGGCCATACGGTCGATGGCAGTAACTTCATTTTTCCAGTCTGTGCCGTTAATAAATGAGTTGACAAACATATCGGCACGTCCTTCGTTGCTTTCCATGTTTTGCAGTTCACCGAGTTTGAAATTGTTGATGTTCGCTTCCAGCATTTTCTCGTCGAACTCTCCGGCACGGAGCTTCTTGATTTCGCTGAGTAGCAAGTCTTTTACCTCTTCCAGTGTTTGTCCTTGTTTAGGAAGTCCTCCTAACAGCAATGCAGAGTAATCTGCCAGTCCCATCGGGTAACCGTAACTATTCAAGACCTTCTGTTGCTGGTTCAGGTCAAGGTCGATAAGTCCTGCCTTTCCATTGTACAATACTTGCGAAACGACTTGCAGGATTTCAAAGTCTTTGTCGGATACACCGGGGAATCTCCAAGCCAATGCAACGCTTTCGGCATCCGGACCTAACACCTCTTTTACAACAGGTTGCGTGATTGGCGCCTCTTTCGGAAGGTCCAGTTTCGGGAGTTCCGGATTGGGTTTCAATCCACCAAAATATTTATCGATTAATGCAATTGTTGCATCCGGGTCTAAATCGCCAGACATACAGATTGCCATATTGTTGGGCACATACCATTGTTTATAGTAGTTCTTGATATTCGTGATAGAAGGATTCTTTAGGTTCTCCTGTGTACCTAACACAGTCTGCGTTCCATAAGGATGCTTGGGAAAAAGAGAAGAAAAAATAGCTTCCTGCACTTTGCTGTTGTCACGGGTGAGTGACATATTTTTCTCTTCATATACAGCTTCCAATTCAGTATGGAAACCACGAATTACATTGTTTTCAAAACGATCTGCCTGAATCTTCGCCCAGTTGTCTATCTGGTTGGAAGGAATGTCTTCCTGATAGACCGTCTGGTCATACCAGGTATAAGCATTGCTGCCGGTAGATCCGATGGCTGCCATTAATTTGTCATATTCATTAGGGATAGCATACTTGGAAGCTTCGTAAGAAAGGCTGTCGATGGTGTGGTAGATCGCCTTACGTTCCGCTTCATCCGTAGTCTTACGATAAATTTCGAACTGTTGTTCGATTGCATCCAGCAGAGGTTTTTCGGTCGCGTAGTCTTTTGTGCCAAACTTGTCGGTGCCTTTAAACATGAGATGTTCGAAATAATGGGCAAGTCCCGTCGTTTCTGCCGGGTCATTCTTCCCGCCCACTCTTACTGCGATAAATGTTTGTATGCGCGGAGTTTCCTTGTTTACGGTGAGGTAAACCTTTAGTCCGTTGTCCAGTGTGTAAATGCGGGCTTTTAGCGGGTCATTGGGCACTGTTTCGTAGCTATACTTCTTTTGTGAGCTACAGCTGCAAATCACTAATGCCAGGAAGAGTGACAAGCAAGAAAGTTTCAATCGTTTGTTCATAATATGACAACATTTTAATAACAAAAACAAAGGTAGCAGAATTTTGCTTATCTTTGTCCCCGATATCTGAAATTTGTAAATAATAAATTTGTAAATCAAATGATTACTATTGAACAACTTAAAGACGTGAAAGAGCGCACTGATGCGCTGAGGAGGTATCTTTGACATCGACGGGAAGAAAATTCAAGTCGAAGAAGAGCAATTAAGAACACAAGCTCCGGGATTCTGGGATGACCAGAAGAGAGCCGAAGCTCAAATGAAACTGGTGAAAGACCTGCAAAAGTGGATTGAGGGTTACAACGAACTCAAAACGCTGGCAGACGAACTCGAACTGGCATTTGATTTCTATAAAGAAGAACTGGTGACTGAGGAAGATGTAGATGCTGCTTATGCAAAAGCCAGTGAGGCGGTAGAGGCACTCGAACTCAAAAATATGCTTCGTGATGAAGCCGACCAGATGGATTGTGTGCTGAAAATCAATTCAGGTGCCGGTGGTACGGAAAGTCAGGACTGGGCTTCCATGTTGATGCGTATGTATCTGCGTTATGCCGAGACGAATGGTTATAAAGCTACCATTGCCAACCTTCAGGAAGGGGATGAAGCCGGAATCAAGACCTGTACTATCAATATCGAAGGTGACTTTGCTTATGGTTATTTGAAAGGAGAGAACGGTGTGCACCGTTTGGTTCGTGTTTCTCCCTACAATGCGCAGGGTAAACGTATGACCTCTTTTGCTTCTGTGTTTGTTACTCCGTTGGTAGATGACAGTATTGAAGTTAATATTTTGCCTGCCAATATCTCTTGGGATACGTTCCGAAGCGGTGGTGCCGGTGGACAGAATGTGAATAAGGTGGAGTCCGGTGTCCGTTTGCGTTATCAGTATAAAGACCCTTATACCGGTGAGGAAGAAGAAATCCTGATCGAGAATACCGAAACCCGTGACCAACCGAAGAATCGTGAGAATGCAATGCGTCAGTTACGTTCTATCTTATATGATAAGGAATTGCAGCACCGTATGGCAGAACAGGCGAAGGTGGAAGCCGGTAAGAAGAAAATCGAATGGGGTTCACAAATCCGAAGCTACGTATTTGATGACCGTCGTGTGAAAGACCACCGTACCAACTATCAAACCTCGGATGTGAACGGCGTGATGGATGGCAAAATAGATGGTTTTATCAAAGCTTATTTGATGGAGTTTTCTTCACAAGAATCATAAAAAATAAAATTAGCAAGAATTATTTTTGGAAAGTTAATAGATTTGTACTTACTTTGTTAGCGTTGAACTTTAAAGCTAACTATTATGGGTAAGGTGAAGAAAAAAGTAGCAATTAGTAAGAAAGAAGAAGAACAAGCCCAGAAGGTTGTCAAAATAGTGTTCGTCTCATTAATTATTTTGGCATTGATTATGCTGATCGCATTTTCCTTTTTCGGCTGATAAGTTCGCCACAAATTATACGGTTAACCCAGATTGTTTGGTTATTGATAGGATAAATATCAAATCCGATCTGTGTTAATCTGCGTAATTTGTGGCGAACTCTTTGTTTTGTAATGCATTTGTGTTCTCTGTAATATAAATGTAACTTTTCTGTCATTTTCCCGTAGTTAATTTGTCATCTCCGTGTATCCTCACAGTTGTACTTTTGCCGTGAATTTAGTAGCAGACAACTGAAATGAGTAGAATCAGAACAACCGTCGTTATGCTTTTGCTGGCGACAATGGCCTTTGGACAGGCAAAAGAAGATGCAGGGGATGGTAAGATGCTGGATAAACAGACCATGGAGTTTAAGGATTATCTGCCGGAGATTCACGGAACAATCCGGGGAAAGTACGAATACCAGACAGAAACAAGTGAAAGCCGTTTTGAAGTACGTAATGCACGCTTCAGTGTTTCGGGAAATGTGCATCCGATAGTTGCTTATAAAGCGGAAATCGACCTTTCCGATGAAGGCTCTATCAAGATGCTTGATGCGTATGCACGTGTTTTTCCGGTGAAAGACCTGAATTTTACGATCGGTCAGATGCGCGTTCCTTTCACGATAGATGCTCACCGCTCACCACATCAGCAGTATTTTGCCAACCGTTCATTCATTGCCAAGCAAGTAGGAAATGTGCGTGATGTCGGTTTGACGGCTGGTTATACGAATAAAAAAGGTATCCCATTTATTCTTGAAGGGGGATTGTTTAACGGCTCCGGTCTGACAAATCAGAAAGAATGGCATAAAACGTTGAATTACTCCATAAAAGCGCAGTTATTGCCCAATAAGAACTGGAATCTGACACTTAGCACCCAAATGATAAAACCGGAAAATGTGCGGATTAATATGTACGATGCCGGTATCTATTATCAGAATGACCGTTTTCATATTGAGGCGGAATATTTATATAAAATGTACGGTCACGAAGCATTTAAAGATGTTCATGCAGTGAATAGTTTTATTAATTACGATTTACCATTAAAGAAAGTGTTCAATAAAATCTCTTTCCTGGCTCGCTATGATATGATGACCGATCATAGTGATGGCAAGATGGATGAAACGACAAAAGCTCTGATTATAAATGATTATGCCCGACATCGTGTGACAGGCGGAATCACACTAAGTCTTTCCAAAGCTTTCATTGCTGACCTCCGACTGAACTTCGAGAAATATTTCTATAAGAACTCCGGTGTTCCAAAAGAATCGGAACGGGACAAAATCGTGATTGAGTTTATGACGAGATTCTGAAATAAGTTGAGACTTGAAAATTGAGAATTAAGAATTGTAGTTTTCTGATACATGATGTGAGGTATCAAACTATCATTTTTTAATTCTCAATTTTCAATTTTTAATTTATCTTTGTGCCATGGCACAGGAAATAGAACGTAAATTTTTAGTTATCGGTGAATTCAAGTCTTCGGCTTTTGCGCAGAGTCATATTGTGCAGGGGTATATCAGTAGTGCTCGCGGGCGTACTGTCCGGGTTCGTATTCGGGATGAAAAAGGTTATCTGACAATAAAGGGAGCTTCTAATGCTTCCGGTACCAGTCGTTATGAATGGGAAAAGGAGCTGGCCTTATCAGAAGCAGAAGAATTGATGAGGCTTTGCGAACCGGGGATTATTGACAAGACCCGTTATTTGGTACGTAGTGGCAAACATGTATTTGAAGTCGACGAGTTTTATGGTGAGAATGAAGGACTTATTGTGGCAGAAGTAGAGTTGGAATCGGAAGATGAGGCTTTTGTAAAACCCGACTTTATTGGTGAGGAGGTAACGGGCGACATACGCTACTATAATTCACAGCTAATGAAAAAACCGTATAAAACGTGGTGAGCGTTAACAAATAAACCGTATATTTGTTCTTATATAAAAAAGAGAGCAGTGTATGGATATGGAACAGTTGTACAGCTATGTGCCGCGTGAATTGGTTACTTTTGTTTTAGTAACCTTGTTTTCTTTATTAATCGGACTTTCGCAACGTCGAATCAGTCTGAAGCGTGAGGGGGAAACTACTCTTTTCGGAACCGACCGCACCTTTACCTTTATTGGTATACTGGGTTACTTGCTTTATATCTTAGACCCTACGGATATGCGTCTGTTTATGGGAGGTGGAGCGGTATTGGGATTGCTGTTGGGATTAAACTATTATGTAAAGCAATCACAATTTCATGTTTTTGGTGTAACTACCATCATTATTGCCCTGATTACTTATTGTATGGCTCCTATCGTAGCTACCCAACCTTCCTGGTTTTATGTTATGGTAGTTGTGACTGTGCTCCTGCTGACAGAACTCAAACATACTTTTACAGAGTTTGCGCAACGGATGAAGAATGATGAAATGATTACGTTAGCCAAGTTCTTGGCTATCAGCGGTATCATATTACCGATGCTTCCGCATAAGAATCTGATTCCGGATATTAATCTTACTCCTTATTCTATCTGGTTGGCAACGGTAGTAGTATCCGGCATTTCCTATCTCTCTTATCTATTAAAGAGATATGTATTCCATGAATCCGGAACGTTAGTTTCCGGTATTATTGGTGGATTATACAGCAGTACGGCTACGATCTCGGTACTTGCCCGTAAAAGCCGGAAAGCCTCTGAACAGGAAGCTACTGATTATGTTGCTGCCATGTTGTTGGCTGTCAGCATGATGTTTCTGCGATTTATGATACTGATACTTATTTTCAGTAGAGAAATCTTCCTGTCTATTTATCCGTATCTGTTGACTATGGCGGTGGTGGCGGCTATTGTTGCTTGGTTTATCCATTCCCGACAAAAACGACCGGAAGACCAGCCTGCTGAAACAGAAGAGGATGATAGTAGCAACCCGTTGGAATTTAAAGTTGCTTTGATTTTTGCCGTACTCTTTGTGATATTTACTTTCTTAACTCACTATACGTTAGTGTATGCGGGCACAGGCGGATTAAATCTCTTGTCTTTTGTTTCCGGTTTTAGTGATATAACTCCTTTCATCTTAAACTTGTTGCAAAATACAGGTAGTGTGGTTGCATTGATAATTACTGCTTGTAGTATGCAGGCTATCATTAGTAATATAATGGTAAATATGTTCTATGCTCTATTCTTTGCAGGAAAGGGGAGTAAACTTCGTCCTTGGATTTTGGGAGGATTCGGTGTGGTAATTACTTGTAATCTCGTTTTGTTGCTGTTCTTTTATATTTAAGAAAAGCGAGCAATTGATCGTTTTTCATTAATCCAATTCAAGTAATTTACTATTTTGTCGAATATAATCGATAAAATAGAGGTGTTTTTATCGACTATACTCGATAAAGTGAAATGGATAAAAAATGAAGAGTAAATTTCATTAAAAAGGAAACTTACTCTTCATTTAAATTCAAAGTGAGATATTTGTTGAATATCTTTAAGTAGTGGTATGACTTGTTACCATTTCCAGTTGTCTTTACTCTTTTCTACCTCTTTTTCTATGTCTGAAGGAAGATTAGGGAAAAAATCAATATCCGTATTAGCTTCTAACTCGTCTATAGTAACCTCATATTTAGAAAAGGGTTCTTTACTATTATAAGATTTATGCTCAAACCAATACCCTATGGCAGAATATTTTCCATCTTTAAGGGATAACAGTGCCATAAAATAGTATTTGGGAACGGCTATATTATGAGAGCCATCAGATATATATTTTAGTATCTGGTCATCCCTAATTGTTCCCCCTTTTACTACATATAATGTATCTTTTGAATTAGTAATGCTATAGCCTTTACTTTGAACTTGTCTTTCTAAATTTAGCCAAATACCTCCGTTGAATCCATCTTGAATTTGTGGACTCATATTTGACATGTAGAATGTTTTTTTGTTGGCTGCTACTGAATATTGTCTGTCTTCGGAAGCTATTAAATGTCCTCTACTGTAGTTAGAACCAGAAAAAGCTTTTTCTCCAAGTCTGTATGCTGGAGGTAATGAAAGATCTTCTGTAAAGTTCTCATTTCTTCCTGCATCTTGGTCAGAAGTGGCGGTGCTAAAAGTGCATGCGACCCAACGAGAATGCATTTTGTTACAATCATACTCATAGCTATAAGTAATAATCTCTTTGTTATTCTCTTTAGTAGTGTGTGTGATGAACTTATACATATCTCCAGAACGCAAAGCTGGAATTTCAATCCTCCCTGCATATCCTGAAGGCTTTTCCGGGTCTGGATCTGGATCAGGATTAGAACCATTGCCTGCTAATTGTTTGAGTGTAAACTCTGCTTTTTCTTTCCCTGCTATGATTGTAATAATGACACTTCGTTCAGCTCCGGTATTTGCTTTCATATATCCACTGATAGAGCCATTTCCATTGCCGGATGTTCTACTCAATGTACACCAAGTCTCACTACTTGAAGCCTGCCATGTGCCATCAGCTTTTACACGAATGATAAATCCGCCTCCATTTGCATTGATTTGCGTTTGGTCAATAGAGGCAATTCCTTGATTGGTATTGCCCGGATTGTCCGGAAGTTCTGGAGAATCCTGTTCACTACATGAGATTACAGTGCTACAAGTTATGAACAGGATGAATAGTTTAAATAATGCTTTTGTCATTTCACTTCTTTAATTAGATAAATAATAGTAGGCAAGTGATCGCTATACCCATTTAGCCATACACCACCTGCTTGCGTCCGTTTAGGATAACCTTTGTATTTCCCTTCTTTTTGGAACATAAAATCACGGCGGAAGATTTCATGTTTATAGAATTTCAGTGTACTGCGATCAGTGCCCAATAAATTCCCGGTGAATACGATTTGATCGAACAAATTCCATTTGCCTTTGTACATCAGAGTTCCGTATCCTTTTTTCAAAGTATCCCACCAAGGATTGTACAAATCTGTAGGTCCTACATCAGCAGGCTTACGTTTAGCTCCAAGTGCTACGGCCATACTTTTATCCATCGGGTCGTCATTCATATCCCCCATGATAACAATTTTGGCTGCGGAGTCTTCCCTTAACAGTGAGTCTTTGATCGCTCTAACCTGCTCCCCTGCGCGTTCACGCGCCGGAGAAGCAGCTGCTCTCGAAGGCCAGTGATTGACGATAAAGTGCATTTTCTCACCTGCGATATTACCGCTGGCAATCAGGAAACCACGTGTCTTATGCACCGTATCATTGATATATACATAAGGTACGAGTTTACTATTTGTCAGTTCAAACAATTTGGGATTATAGAAGAAAGCACAGTCCACACCACGTTGGTCTGCTCCTTCGTAGTGAACATATTGGTACCCTCTGTCCGCTAAAGCAGGTTGTTTCAGTATGTCCTCCAATACTCTGTAATTTTCGATTTCAGAAACGCCGATAATGGCGGGACCCATTGGTAACTTGTCGGTACTTAACATACTTAATATTTCCGACATGTTTTTCAGCTTAGCCTTATACTTCATCGTATTCCACTGATTAGTACCGTTAGGAAGATACTCGTAGTCATTCTTACCTTCATCATGAATGGTGTCAAACAAATTCTCCATATTGTAGAACGCTACACTGTAGAGGGCAAATTTCTTTTCTTGTCCGTAGGCCATGAGGACAAAAAGAGCGAGTACACCTAAAGTCATTAAGCTTTTTTTCATCTTTAAAATTGATTTTAAAAGTGGGTAATTTGTCATTTGTATGACAAATATCTAAAAAGAAAACGGAAAAACCACCCTTGCTAGTTACTTTTTTTGCAAAAAACATTGTTATATATAAAATTCTTTGTTATTTTGCGTAACAACATATTTCTTTTATGTTGCAAAATGAAAGACCAATTAACATTAATATAAATTAAATTATGAAACAACGACTAGGGTTAGCGATCGTGCTATTTTGCTTAATGCCAGCACTTTTTGCGCAGCAAAAGGCAAAGCAAAACGCCCGTGAGGACAATGCTTCTTTCATGTTTACAGAATCACAATTGAATGAGGATGATGATGCAGCACAGAGCACATCTGCATTGGTCACTTCTAACAATGATGTTTATCTGTCAAATGTAGGTTATCTGTTTAGCCCAATGAGATTTCGTGTAAGGGGATATGATTCCCAGTACAGTGACATGTATATCAATGGGGTACAGTTTAATGATGCAGAAACAGGACGTTTCAGCTACGGATTAATAGGAGGATTGAACGATGCTACCCGTAATAAGGAAGGGATCGGTCCTTTTGAATTTAACAACTTTACTTTTGGCGCGATAGGAGGTGCCACCAATATCAATTTACGTGCCAGCCAATATGCGGCCGGCTCAAAACTAACACTGTCAGGTAGTAACCGCAACTACATTTTGCGTGGAATGTATACTTATTCTACAGGTCTGATGAACAATGGTTGGGCATTTACCGGATCATTGGGTTATCGCTGGGGTAATGAGGGAAATATTGAAGGAATCAAATATAATTCTTTTTCTTACTTTCTCGGTGCGGAGAAAGTATTCAACGAACGCCATAGTCTCTCTTTGGCAACTTGGGGAACACCGACAGAGAGAGGACAGCAAATGGCGGCAACCGAAGAAGCTTATTATTTAGCGAACAGTCATTATTATAATCCGAACTGGGGATATCAGAATGGAGAAAAACGAAATGCACGTATTGTACGTCAGTTCGAACCATCGGCTATTGCTTCATGGAATTTCACCATTGATGATAATAAGAAGTTAGTGACAAGTGCCGGATTCAAATATTCCAACTATGGGAAAAGTGCTCTAGGCTGGAATGGTAATGCGGCCGATCCACGCCCGGATTATTATAAAAAGTTGCCTAGCTCAATCTTTGATGTATGGGAATCTGTTCCTACTGCCGATGAATTGCAGCAGTTTAATGAAGTTACAGATAATTGGAAAAATAATAAAGCTTATCGTCAGTTAGATTGGGATGCTCTTTATTTTGCCAATAAACAGGCGAATGCATTAGGTAAAGAGACACTTTATTATGTAGAAGAACGTCATGATGATCAGTTGGCTTTCAACCTTAGTTCGGTATTCAATCATCAATGGAATGAACACAACAGCTACATTGCGGGAGTTGCCGTGAATACAACCAAAGGTATGCATTATAAAAAAATGAAGGATTTGCTGGGCGGACAGCTTTATACTGACGTCGACAAATTTGCAGTGCGCGATCATGGAGCTAGTTCCAGTATGGTGCAAAATGATCTTGATAATCCTAACCGCCGTATTGGTGAAGGTGATAAATTTGGTTATGATTATAACATCTATGTGAATAAGCAGAGTGCATGGGTGCGTTATCAGGGTAACAATGGCGGGTCATTAAACTATTTTGCTTCCGGTAAGATAGGATCTACACAGATGTTCCGCGATGGATTGATGAGAAACGGACGTGCTCCGTTGAAATCACTTGGTAGCAGCGGTACGGCTAAATTCCTTGAAGGAGGTATAAAAGCCGGTTTGAATTGGGCTATCAATGGTAACCATTCTTTCACGTTGAATGCCGGATATGAAGAACGTGCACCGTTGGCCTATAACTCTTTTATTGCTCCACGTATTAAGAATGACTTTGTGAGAGACTTGAAAACAGAGCGTATCATTGGTGGTGATTTGACTTATAACTTCAACACTCCATGGGTGATGGGACGTTTGACTGGTTATTACACTCGCTTCCAGAATCAGGTAGAAATGGATGCTTTTTATAATGATAGCGAAGCACGTTTCACTTATCTTTCTATGAATGGCATTGAAAAGGAACATTGGGGAATAGAAGCAGCGGCTACCTTTAAGTTGACAAGTGAACTTTCATTGACGGCTATCGGTACTTGGAGTGAAGCTAAATACACCAATAATCCGGATGCTGTATTGACATATGAAAGTGAGAATGAGTCAAACCTCGATCGTGTTTATGCTAAAGGTATGCGTGCTAATGGTACTCCGCTTTCTGCTTATAGCCTTGCTTTGGATTATAACGTAAAAGGTTGGTTCTTCAATTTGACCGGAAACTATTATGATCGTGTATATATCGATTTCTCAAGCTATCGTCGTCTTGGCAGCGTATTGGATAAAAATGGTGCCGGCGTAGATGCTAATGGAAATCCGGTTCTCCATGTACCAGGTCAGGAGAAACTGGATGGTGGATTTATGTTGGATGCTTCCATCGGAAAATACATTCGTTTACGTAATGGAAAGAGCATTAGCCTTAATTTGAGTTTGACTAATATCTTGAACAATACAGATTTGCGTACAGGCGGTTTCGAACAAAACCGTGATGATAATTACAAAGACGGTGACGCACGTGTTTACAAGTTTTCTAAGAACTCTAAGTATTTCTACGCATTCCCGTTCAACGCTTTCTTGAACATTGGTTATAGATTTTAAGAATGTGTAGTTATCAATCCAAAACAATAAGAAAGGAAGAAACAATTATGAAGAAATTACTATCTATATTATGTACCGGATTGCTGCTATGTGGCGCAGGTCTCACTTCCTGTGAGAACTATGATGATCCGGTGACGGGAAATGCTTATGGCAATAATTCAATCCCGGAAGGACGCACCATTTCAATAGCTGCGCTGAAAGAGAAATACAATGATTTCATCGATACGAGTACTGATACGTATACTACTATTGAGGATGAAACACGTATTGAAGGTGTAATAATTGGAGATGATGAAAGTGGGAACATCTACAAACAGCTTGTCGTTGGTGATGAAACAGGTGCTATTATTGTAGGAGTTAATAATTCCGGATTATATGCCTTTTGTCCGGTAGGTCAAAAAGTCGTAATTGACTGTAAGGGATTGCAAATCGGTAGTTACCGTAAGCTTGCACAAATCGGTTCAATTTATGAAGGTAAAGTGGGACGTATGCCCGAATATGTATGGAAACAGCATGTACGTTTGATTAATGAACCGAAGTTGTTTTATGATGAATTAAGACCTTTAGAAATCTCTACGGCTGCAGAATTGACCGCTGTGGATATGAAGCAGGCGCCATTGCTTGTTACATTAAAAAATGTAAGTTTTCCGGATGCAAATGGTACTACAACTTATGCAGCAGAGGAAGATGTAGCCAATCCAAATCTTTCTTTTGTAGAACGCAATATCAACTATGCTGATGGTACTAAGTCTGCGGCTGTGGCACATACCAGTATCTATGCTAACTTCTCAAAAGATGTTCTTCCGCAAGGTACTTTAAATGTGACAGGTATACTGACCCGATATAACAATGCTTGGCAATTGATTATTCGTACTGGCAGTGATGTAAAACGCAATAAATAATTCAAATAACAATATACAATTATGAAAAAGATTCTAAATGCTTTATTCTTGACACTGCTTGCAGTGTTCACATTTAGTTCATGTAGTGATGTACCGGCTCCTTATGATATATTGGGAGAGGGTGATGTTCCGGGGCTGACGGGTGATGGTTCTAAAGATAATCCATATACTGTATCAGATTTAAAGGCTAAGGCCGATGGTACTACTGTAGCTTGGGTACAAGCATATATTGTAGCAGGTATTAAGTCTTCTACCGATATGTCCATAAGTTCTGAAAATGATGTTGTTTTTGGAACACAACCCACAGGTGTGAAAGCTACTGCATTTCTGATTGCAGATGACCGTGGAGAAAGCGATTATAAGAATTGTTCAGCGGTTAATTTAAGTGGTAAAACTGCTGGCTGCTCTGAAGTTAAGGCAGCTTTAAATTTGGTTGATAATGCAACAACTCCTCTTCCTCGTTTAGTGACTTTGAAAGGAACCTTAGTGAAAAATACATGGGGATTACCGGGATTGAAAGAAGTTACAACTGCGATATTGGAAGATGGCACTATTATTGGTGAAGGGGGAGATGAGCCTACGCCTCCGGTTGGCGGAGTTACATTCTTTGAAGAATCATTTGCTTCAGATAAAGGTACATTTACTATTGAAGATAAAACACGTCCTACTAAAGTAAGCGAAATCTGGAAATGGGAGTCTTATACACCGGAGACTGGCGGAACTGCCAGCAAATATATGAAAGCTAGTGCTTATATCTCTGCAACAGAAAAAGAAGCATCAGAAAGCTGGTTGATATCTCCTGTTGTAAATCTGACAAAAGCGACCAAAGCTTCATTGACATTTGAACATGCTCATAAATTCTGTGGTGATCCTGCAAAAGAGTTGACTATATGGGTGAAGGAAAGTACTGCTTCTGATTGGACTCAAGCTACTATACCAACTTATGGAACTAATCAGGATTGGAAATTTGTTTCTTCTGGTAATATTGACCTTGCTAGCTATGTTGGTAAAAATATTCAATTTGCTTTCAAATATATAAGTACTACTTCTAATGTAGGTACATGGGAAGTGAAGAATGTGAAGATTGTTGGAGAAGGTGAAGGTGGTGAAACTCCTGAACCTCCTGTTGAGGGAACTGAAATATTTACAGAAAAGTTTGGTGCTAAGATTATAGGAAAAGATGAAGAAAGACCAGCTATAAGTGCTTATCAGGGTTGGGATAATTCGAATTTGACTTTTGCAGCAACGAGTGGAGATATACGTGCTATTGCTCATAAGACTCCTGAAGTTTCTTCAGATGCACCTATGGTGAATCATGCTTGGTTTCCTAAAAATAGTGAGGTGAATTTCTCAATTTCTAATATAAAAGCTTCTGGTTATAGTAAGTTCATTGTTGCTTATGAAGTAGCGTCTAATGTGTATAATGCAGGTGAAACTGCAGATTTGAGTGCTATCAAAGTTGTTTTGAATGACAAGGAAGTAGTGGCAGCAAGTAAGGTTGTGAGCGCAGCAAATAAAGAAGCTAATATTTTCTATTCTATGCAAGTGGAAGTGGAGGTTGCAGGTACTGATGCTTCTACGTTAAAGTTTGTTGCTGATGTAGCTGATAACACTGTAGGTTTCCGTCTTTATAACATTAGATTATATGGTGTGGAAGGAGGTACTGCCCCGGAACCATCAGGTGAATTATTGAAGAATGGTAGTTTTGAAGTTTGGAATGATACTAAGCCAGAAGGTTGGGGGAGAGAATCTGCAACTAATGCTACCTATAGTAAATATACAGAAAGCGCGCAAGATGGTACGATGTCGGTGTTAATATCTAATACCTCAACGAGTAATAAACGTTTAGGTAGTGATGATATAAAATTAAGTGTTGGAAATTACACACTTTCTGTATATGCAAAGAATGCTGTAGCAGGTGCTACTGCTAATATGAAAGTTGGTTATGTGCTAATAAAGGAAGACGGTACGGTGGATAGTGGCAAATATAATTATGTTAGTGGAACGACTGCAATTGCTTTAACTGATGAATGGACTAAATATGAATATTCAATTGAGTTGGAAGCAGAGCAAACTGTTTCTATTGTATTTATGAGTTCGGGTAGTAAGTCTGTTGCGGCTAAAGATATGTTGATTGATAATGCATCTTTGGTTGTAAAAAAATAATTGGTATTCCTCAAAAATAGAATCTAAAACTGGCTCAAATAATGTTTGGGTCAGTTTTAGTTCTTTTTTAATATTTGATATTGTATGAGATATAATACTTTGCTTTGGCTGGGCTTATTATGTATAAGCTTTTGCGCTTGTGATAAAGATGAAAATAACAACTCCAATAATTTCGCCACCGGCATCGTAGAACTCCCAGCCTTACGCAATGGTGCAAACGATGTGTTTGTAACACACTACACCACATTCAATGGGCAGAAAGTAACTTCTTTCAGTATGGAATACGATAAGAGTAAGAAACATTCCCGTTGGATTGCCTTTCGATTTGACAATCAAACAAAGCAACAAAATGTATCACGTAGTGATGAGCCTTTTGATGCAGATCCTGCTATCGGTTCACAATACCAACGTGTGCAAGCAGATTTTGGGAAACAAGGTTATGATAGAGGGCATCTTTGTGCTTCTGCCGACAGACTTTATTCGCGTGAGGTAAATGAACAGACTTTTTATTACACTAATATGAGTCCTCAACGAAATAAATTTAATACAGGTATTTGGTTGACTTTGGAGGGACAGGTGCAATCATGGGGACGTAGCTGCACATCTTCAGATACCTTATATGTGGTAAAAGGAGGAACGATTGATAAGGAAGATCAGATCAGAGGATATATTAGTAACGACCGTAGCAAGCCCATTCCTAGATATTATTATATGGCTTTGTTGTTTAAAAAAGGAGATTCATTCAAAGCGATCGCTTTTTGGATGGAGCATACCGACTCTCCGAAATCAACAAAGTTAGTTGACTATGCATTATCAATAGACGAACTGGAGGAAAAGACAGGAATCGATTTCTTCCCGAGTCTGAATGATAATTTAGAAAATGCGCTTGAGGCTACGTATTCAACAAAAGCGTGGCCGGGATTGGAATAAGATCACCACGTTAATAATAACAGACTCTTTGTCAAGGCGGGGTATACTTCAGGATTCTACTACCCATTTTTCGATATTACGGGTTTTCTCACTGAAGTTAATCCCTATCTTGAATAGTTTCCGTCCATCCGCTTCGAAAGGTAGCGCATAGCGTTTGTCATTAATTTGCTGCAAAGCCTCTTCTGCTGTTCCGTTTAGCTTGAATTCCATTATATAAATGAACTTCTCTGTCTGTAGCACGAGATCTATACGCCCGTCATTAGTGTGGTATTCCACCTTGGTATAGAAGCCAACCAGCTTGAAAACGATGAAAAGTACGTTCTCATAATGTAGTTCCTGCTCCCGGATTACTTCGTAAGTCGTATCGGCAAAGAAACTCTGCAGGCGGTGGAAGAAAGAATCATAATCTCCCGTTTCTACTTCACGGACGAATTTTTGAACTTCAAATGGGGATTCCACCTTATTCACATTCGCGTAAAAAGGAAGCAGAAAGCGAATGAATCCTTCTTCTACTTCACGGTTGGGGAAACCTAAACGGTATATGCCAAAACGTTCGTCATATCCTTTAATGGTGAGGTATCCGCTTTGGTAAATCACTGGAATCGGGTTGGTTGATTCGGAGTCGATGCTATTCAGTACTTGTGCATCAGTTTCTTCGTGTGCCATCCGTTCCAGATCATAATGATGCTTTTTTAGTAACTTAACCAGATAGGTAGGTGTCCCCGTCTCAAACCAATAACTGCCGAATTCTTTATATTTGAAAGCGTTGAGCAGACTAAACGGATTATATATACCGATAGAATTATGTGTAAAATGATAGCCATCATAATATTCTTTTAGTTTTGTACAGAGCTTGTCATACGACAAACCTTGCGTCTCTGCAAACTCATGAAGTTCGATATCTAAGTTTTCATGAAGCTCCTGATCGCTGACACCGCAGATTTCAACATAATCTTTTCGCATTGAGATGTCATCCAAATTATTCAAGTCGCTAAACACACTGACTTTGCCAAACTTTGTAACGCCGGTCAAGAACGCAAACTTTATATAGCCATCCATTGTTTTGAGTGCCCCATAGAAAGGTTTTAAAGTGTCCCGGAATTGTTTTTGCAATTTTTCGTTGCCGATGGCTTGCAACATGGGCTTATCATATTCATCTACCAAAATAACTACGCGCTGTCCTGCCTGCTTGCAGGCGCGTTCTATGATACCGGCAAAACGCAGGGAAAATGAGCGTTCGGATGGCTCGGCACCATAGAGCTTTTCCCATGCAGTCAACGATTTTTCGAGTATATTATCCAGACTTTCCGGCGTATCATATTTTTCGATATTAAGGTCCAGATGTAGTATCGGATATTTAATCCAATCCTTTTCCAACCTTTCTACAGCCAGTCCTGTAAACAGTTCTTTTTTTCCTTGAAAATAGGCTTCAAGAGTAGAGATGAGCAGACTCTTTCCGAAGCGGCGCGGGCGGCTTAAGAAATAGTAACTACCGGTTTTTACCATTTGATACATCAATGCCGTTTTATCAATATATAAATAGCCGTCATTACGAATCTTTTCGAAATTCTGTATGCCAATGGGATAAATTTTAGTGCTCATATACTCCGGTTTTATAAATCAATTACACAAAGGTAATAAATTTCCGGGTACTTCATTGCTTTTAAAAAGAGGAAAGTATAAGTATAGTTGCTTTTAACTGAATGAAGTGTAGAAAACAGTCATACTGTATACATTAACTTCCCGTTTCCAGGCGGGGAACTGTCGTTTCCGGCATTAGAAATTACAATTTCCACGGTAGGAAACGAGAGTTTCTAAGGCGGGACACTACAGTTTCTACGTAAGGATACTGTCGTTTCCCCGTAGAGACACCACCATTTCTCCATAGAGTCACCCCAATTATCCCATAGCTTTGCATCAAGGAATCAAGGCTTTTTCTTTGATTATATAACGTGTTGCAGATACTTTATCTGCAACCTATCTGCCGCAGGTATCTGCAACGTTCCAACTGTTTGTCAACTAGTGTATTACACGCGTTTGGTTGCAGGTGCAGATGTTTTTATGTTTTTTCAACTTTATAGAGGAAGGATTACGCATCAAAATTAGGGTCACAACCGTAAGTCATAAACCCAATTCACCTCTGTGTCCTCCGTGTCCTCTGTGGTGAAAAGAATCAAAACTGCATAGAAACGAGTTAAACGGTGCGCTAATGAATAGGTCCAGGGTGAGGGGTGGTGAGGGTAGATTTATAACTTTCGTATTTTTTTTTGAGGATAAAAAAGGAGATAGTATAGAAAATAATAAAATAAAAGGTTATAAATCTACCCTCACCACCCCTCACCCTGGACCCATTCATTAGCGCACCGTTTAACTCGTTTCTATGCACTAATGAGGTAAATACAGTTTTTTGAAACGCTATCCAATAGAATGATTATATTTGCATTTTGATATAAGAAACAAATTACAAACTATTAATCAGTAAACCATGAGATTCAGCAACGTAAGA
>NZ_QVLZ01000006.1:65448-229385 GCF_003435205.1 Bacteroides sp. AF32-8BH
GGAATGAATCAATTTTTAGGGATATGGCTGTCCTGAACCAAATCCCCAAGAATTATAATTGAGCTGGCTTGCTGAATATACATAACTTCCAGCATTTATTTCCATATTTCCACCACATTTAAAAAAATATGTATATCTTTGTCACACGCTTTCTGCTCATCAGCGTGATGAAATTAGCGGGAGGCGCTATATATTACTTAAATTAGGAATATGTAAGTGTTATCTCTCGGAATCAGAATCTAGCGATTTAAACCAAGGAGAGATGATGCGACAGATGTTCCACGTTAACGGCTTATATCAACATATCCGTAAAAGATGTGTTATATATAAACGATTGACGTGGGTGTCTGTTGTCATTATTATCTTTTGGGAGGGTTTCGCTAGGCCTTGATTCCGGATAATGGTGCAACAGCATTCACGTCTTTTTTGTGTCCGGTCGGTTATGATTACCCCTAAAAGTCTAACCTAAACAATTCCCCGTCCGCCCGAAATACAGAAAACGTGGATGTCCGTTGTGCCACATAAACAAAATAATACTCCATTTTTATTGTGGAACACATTAAAACAAAAGCATTATGCCAAAATGGATTAGCGTAGAAGAAGCGGCGGCCAAGTATGGAATCAACAAAGAAGTAATCTGGCTTTGGGCGGATATGAAAAGATTCCCAATGTCGTATGAGAAAGGTATCACCACTGTTGATGAAGAAAGCCTTATCGGATTCCTGCATCAGAATAAGGATCGAGTTACAGCCGAGTATATCGACACATTGGAAGACCTATGTATTGAAAAAGCAAATATCTGTAACTTATATGCTGAAATTATTGGCTGTCAAGACAAAGAACTCTTGTATCAAAGAGAGCAAATAGCTCGAATGAAAGAGATACAAACAGCTATGAAAAGGCAAAACAGCCGGCTCCGGGATTGTGAGAAAGTGTTCACGAAATATGAAGAGAACTTTAGTACCTGCTGGGTTGGAAGAATCTGCGCTCACTTAAGGCGGCTGATATGGTTGATACGACGGTAAATACCATTCTATCTCCTTTTAAATAAGGAATAACCGATACCGTTGAGCGGAAATGTCTAAAAGTACTCTTGAATAGAAAATTTAAAGATGTCCATGAACAGAAATGTTTAAAAATACTAGAAATATACTGTAGTAAGATTTTTTATCCATTCGTTTTATATTCTTAACTCCGAAAAATTCGTAAATGTAGATAAACCAACTACTTTTGGCTCTCGAATTTGCAGCATTTTTGAATGTCTTGCGTCTAATAAACATAAACTAATATATTTCTAGTCATGAAACACAGACTGCTACTACTGATTCTATTCGTATTCGCTACCTCCGTGGCGGGGTGGGCACAAAAATCCACAGCTCCTTCTTATACAGTCAAAGGAGTACTTATTGATTCTTTAACACAAGAGGGAGAACCGTATGCTACCATCAAAATAGCAAAGAAAAATGCTCCGGATAAAGCAGTCAAGATGGCGGTGACTGGGGCGAATGGTAAATTTCAGGAGAAACTGAATATCGCTGCGGGCAATTACATCATCACCATTTCTTCGATTGGTAAAGCACCGATAGTAAAGGAGTTTACTCTAAAACCGTCTGCGAAGGAGGTTGACTTGGGTACAATGATTTCTTCAGAAGCTAATAACGTACTGAAAGGAGTGGAGGTAGTCGCACAAAAACCTTTGGTAAAGGTAGATGTGGATAAGATTGAATATAATATTGAAGATGACCCGGACTCAAAATCGAACAGCATTTTGGAGATGCTTCGGAAAGTGCCTTTGGTAACGGTGGATGGAGAAGACAATGTACAGGTGAACGGCAGTAGCAGTTTCAAGATACATGTGAATGGAAAGCCCAATAATATGATGAGCAATAATCCGAAGGAAGTACTGAAAAGTATGCCGGCAAACACTATCAAATATATTGAGGTGATAACTTCACCGGGAGCTAAATATGATGCGGAAGGTATCGGAGGTATTCTGAATATCGTCACAGTAGGTTCCGGATTTGAAGGCTACACGGCTACTTTCAGAGGAAATGCTAATAATAACGGAGTAGGTGCCGGCACTTACGCAATGGTGAAACAAGGTAAACTGACTGTTTCTGCCAACTATAACTACAATTATAATAATAGCCCGCGCAGCTATTCCGACAGTTATCGCGAAAACTACGAACCGGATAAAGAGAATGAAAAATATCTGGAATCGGAGAGTAGCTCCAAGTCGAAAGGTAATTTTCAGTATGGCAATTTGGAAGCCAGTTACGAGATTGATACGTTGAGGCTGCTGACGGTGGCTTTCGGTATGTACGGCAGTAATGATAAAAGTAACAGTGACGGAAATACGATTATGCACGGAGCTGATCGCCAGGATTTTGCGTACCGTTATAGAACGGACAATCATGGAAAAGGATCATGGTATTCTATCAACGGAAATATAGATTATCAGCGTACTTCCCGAAAAAATAAAGAACGAATGATTACGCTTTCTTATAAAATCAATTCCCAACCCCAAACGAATGATTCATATAATACTTATCTGGACATCGAGCCTGATGAAAATAAACTGGATATTATAAAAGAATTGTCATTAAAGAATTTCCATTCGGACGGAAAGACAAATACGATGGAGCAGACTTTCCAGGTGGACTATACTACTCCGATTGGAAAGCTGCATACAATTGAAACCGGTGCCAAATATATTTTCCGACGTAACTCCAGTGATAATCGGTTTTATGAAGCCGAGGGAGCAAGTGAAAACTATGCATATAATGAGAATCGTAGTAGCGAGTACCGTCATTTGAATCATATTCTCTCTGCTTATGCCGGATATACGCTGAAATACAAGGGATTTACTTTCAAACCGGGATTACGTTATGAGCAAACCATACAAGAGGTAAAGTATCTGGTGGGTCCGGGCGAGAACTTTGATTCGAATTTTAGTGATCTGGTTCCTTCCGTTTCCTTGGGAATAAAACTAGGAAAGATGCAGAATTTGCGTGGTGGATATAATATGCGTATCTGGCGTCCGGGTATCTGGAATTTGAATCCTTATTTCGATAATCAGAATCCGATGTTTATTAATCAGGGAAATCCGAACTTGAAGAGTGAGAAAAGTCATTCGTTCGACTTGTCTTACAGCAGTTTTACGTCCAAGTTCAACATCAATCTTTCTTTGCGTCATTCTTTCAATAACAATGGAATTGAAAGAATCAGTCGCTTGATTACTGATAAAGACGGAGAAATCTTTGAAGGTGGGCATAAAGCTCCCTACGGTGCACTGTATAGCACATACGGTAATATCGGAAAGAGCCGGGAAACAGGATTGAACTTTTATTTGAACTGGAACGCTTCTCCTAAAACGAGAATTTACGTCAATGGACGTGGCAATTATAGCGATTTGCGGAGTCCTGCCCAAGAGCTGCACAATTATGGATGGAATGCTTCTGCTTATGGAGGAATTCAGCAGACCTTACCGGGAAAAGTACGTTTGAGTCTGAACGGCGGAGGTAGCACACCCCGAATCAGTTTGCAGGGAAAAGGTTCAGGATATAGTTATTATAGTTTGGGATTGAGCCGTTCTTTCCTGAAAGAAGAACGTCTTTCTCTGAATATTTATTGCAGCAATGTTCTGGAGAAATACAGAACTTACAATAATCACACAGAAGGAGCTAACTTTATTTCGAAGAGTTCGAGCAAATATCCGAGCAGGTATTACGGTTTCAGTATCAGCTATCGGCTTGGAGAGTTGAAAGCCAGTGTGAAGAAGGCTGCACGAAGCATCGACAATGACGATGTGAAAGGTGGCGGCGGAGGAGGTGGAAACACCGGTGGTGGAGGTGGTCAGTAGACCACTTCCGCACACCGGGATTCCCTTTTATTTCTGTCTCACGTCTTGCTTGTTGGTGTTAAAACCAAGTTTGGTTAATCCGGCCTGTACATCAGGATGGCTCATGAAGAGTTTCCATAATAATCCGGTCCGGTAGTTTTCGATCATGACAGCAATAGGACCCTGGTCGATGGCCAGATAACGTTGCGGATACCAATTGTCCGTTTCGCTGAAAGCATCGTAGAATCCGAAAGGACCGAACACTTTATCTCCCATACCATACAGATGGCGCATCACTTGCATGGAATATTCCGGTGTATAGACAATGGATGAAAGTGCGGCAGTGGGGGAGATCACTCCTTTGTCGTCTTGTTCATTGGGTGAGTGAGCCGCATATCCATCGACGGAGTAGCTGGCGGTCAGTCCCCAACAATCCGGTCCGAAACCTTTGTAATGTTTAGGGTTGCGGATGCAGTAAGCACGATTCACCAGTGTCAGGTTGCGCATCTCGTGGAAGTAGCTGGGGCAGTATTCATCTTTCAGTCCCACCGGATCAAGTCCGAGAAAAGAGTATTGAGCCCAGAAAAGCGGTCCGGCTTCGGTGCCCTGATAGCGGAGGTGCAACTCGATTCCTTCCACTTTATGCGGAGAAACGATGGCTCCGTTCTGTGCCCAACCGTCATGATAGACAGCCGCAGGTACTCCGTGTGTAGGAGAAGCGGCGGCAAGAATATACATAATCATACATTCGTTGTAGCCGTGTACAGGGAAATTCATTTCCCAGCCATACGTCGGACTCCAATGCCAGTAAAGAACGTTTTGCCCGCCTTGCCGATACCAGTTCCAGTCGACATCCCGCCAAATCTGGTCGATACGTTGGGCGAGGACTTTCTCTTTCTCATTTCCGTTGACGTAATATTGGTGTACAGCCAGCAGACCTTGGATGAGGAAGGCTGTCTCTACCAGATCGCCCCCATTATCTTTCTGGCCGAATGGTTTCACCTTGCCCGTATCACCATACCACCAATGAGGGTAGGCTCCGTGGAAACGGTCTGCTTTTTCGAGGAAAGAAACGATGCGTTCCATTCGTGCCAGTCCCTCTTCGCGAGTGACGTAACCACGGTCGATTCCGGCAAGGATAGCCATGATGCCGAAGCCGCTGCCGCCGGAAGTGACTACATTGGCATCGTTTTCTGGATAAACGCCGTCCACATGATAACGTTCGGGAGCCAACCCGCTATTCGGTTCGGCACCTTCCCAAAAATAAAGGAAAGTCCGTCGCTGGACGCTATCCATCAGGGCGTCGTCCGATAACGAGTCGGTGGCTGCGGAAAGGTTGTCGCTCTTGCTTTTCCCTTTACAGCTCTGGAAAGTCAGGGCAACGGTAGATAGAAACAGTAACATGAGCGGAAGTGCACTCATCTTTATTATTCTTTTATATTTATCGTTCATAATCAAGGTAATAAAAGTTTAGTTTAATGTGAACTTCGCGGTTTTCACATCACGGCTGTTCGTACCGATCATCACTTCAAAGTCGCCCGGTTCGGCAACCAGTTGCAAGTCATAATTATAGTATCGAAGCATTTCCGGAGCAATCTTGAAACGGACAATCTTCATTTCTCCCGGTTCCAGGAATATCTTTTGGAAACCTTTCAGCTCTTTGACGGGACGGGTACTGCTACCCACAACGTCGCGGATATAAAGCTGTACCACTTCCGATCCGGGCCATGTTCCGGTATTGGTAACCTCCACTGCGGCAGTCAACGAACCGTTCATGTCCATGGAGGAATGACTCAAGTCGATGTCGCTGTAAGAGAACGTCGTATAAGAAAGGCCGTAACCGAACGGATAAAGCGGATCATTATCCACATCGAGATAGTTGCTGCGGAATTTTTCAAACCATTTGCCTTCTTTCAATGGGCGTCCGGTATTTTTGTGCGCATAATAAAGAGGTATCTGGCCGACATTCTTCGGGAAAGTCATGGTCAGTTTTCCACCCGGATTGACGTAACCGAAGAGGGCGTCACCAATGGCGTAAGCGGCTTCACTACCTCCGAACCATACATTCAGAATGGCAGGCACATGCTCCTGTTCCCAGTTCAGCGTAAGCGGACGTCCGGTGAATAACACCAGTACCACCGGTTTGCCTGTCTTTAAAAGCTCTTGCAACAGATTCTGTTGTACGTCGGGAATATTCAAGTCCGTACGGCTGCTGCTTTCACCACTCATTTCAGAAGATTCGCCTAGCGCTGCGATGATGATATCCGACCGACGGGCTACGTTCAATGCTTCGTCCAGCAACTGCTGGTCGGTGCGGTTGTCACGGTTCAGGGAACGGCCGAACATCGTTGCCCGTTCTTCATAACTTGCATCACTAATCAGATTGCTTCCTTTAGCATACATGATATTCGCTTTTCCGGCTGTCATCTCTTTCAATCCTTCCACCAAAGAAGGGCAACGGTCGAGCACAGCGGCTACGCTCCATGTACCCGGCATATTGCTACGGCTGTTTGCCAACGGACCGATTACTGCAATATTTCCTTTAGGGTTGAAAGGCAACAACGGATTTCCGTTCGGATTACCGTCGGGACTGTCATTCTTCAGAAGAACGAAACTTTCTGCTGCAATTCTGCGGGCTGCATCACGATGGGCTTTGGTAAAGATGTCGCGTGCCGGACGTTTCGGATCGCAATATTTATAAGGATTATCAAACAATCCCAGTTTATATTTGGCTTCCAGAATACGACGGCAAGCTGTATTCAATGTTTCCATAGAGACTTTTCCTTCCTGAACGGATTTCTTCAGTGTTCCTACAAAACCCTCGCTTACCATATCCATATCCACTCCGGCGTTGATGGCACGGGCGGATACTGTCTGAAGATCACCGATACCGTGGTCAATCATTTCTGAAATGCCCGTATAATCAGTTACCACAAAACCGTTGAATCCCCACTGTCCGCGGAGAATATCCGTCATCAGCCATTTATTGGCAGTGGCCGGAATGCCGTCTACTTCATTAAAAGAAGCCATCACGCTACCTACACCCGCTTCAACGGCTGCTTCATACGGCAGCATATAATCATTGAACATTCGTTGGCGGCTCATATCTACGGTGTTATAGTCGCGGCCGGCTTCGCCTGCCCCATATAACGCAAAGTGTTTTACGCAGGCCATGATTTCGTCATTCCGTTCCATGTTTTTCCCCTGATAGCCGCGTACCATCGCTTCGGCAATCATGGCACCGAGAAACGGGTCTTCGCCACTACCTTCGGATACGCGTCCCCAACGAGGGTCGCGTGAAATATCCACCATCGGGCTGAAAGTCCATGAGATTCCATCGGCACTTGCCTCTACGGCTGCAATGCGGGCAGACTCTTCAATGGCTGTCATGTCCCAGGTGCAAGACAAACCGAGCGGGATAGGGAACATCGTTTCGTATCCGTGAATAACGTCCATCCCGAACAATAACGGAATACCCAGCCGGGAATCTTCCACAGCCTGTTTCTGTACTTCACGTATTTTCTCTACTCCTTTCAAATTGAACAATCCTCCCACTTCGCCTTTCTTGATTTTTGCGGCGATGTCGCTGCTTTTAGCTTGTCCCGTAGTGATCTCTCCGGTGACAGGAAGGTTTAACTGTCCGATTTTTTCTTCCAGCGTCATTTTATTCATCAATACGTCGATGAAACGATCCATATCCTGTGGCGACTTTTGTGCCGACGCGGTTAGAAAACCTGCGGCAAACAACAGAATGGATAGACTTAACTTTTTGTATATCATATTATTATAGTTACTTTTATCTCTATTCATATAAAGTCCTCCTGATGCGTTGAATGTTCGGCACCGAGGAGGACATTGTTCGACACCGAGGAACAGTAGTTTCGGCACCGAGGAAACAACCGTTTGGCACCGAGGAACTTTCTTATTGGTAGTCGGGGTTCTGTACTAACACTCCCTTAGACTTGTCGATCTCTGTCTGCGGCAGTGGAAGCAGTGCGTTTTTGTCCTGATAATTGGTTTTACCGGCTGCGTGCAACACTTCTTTTGCAATGCCCCAACGAACGAGGTCATAGAAACGGTCGAATTCCAACCCTAATTCCACACGGCGTTCGTGGCGGATGGCCTCACGCAATTCTCCCTGATCGGTAGTCGTCACTTTAGGTAATATATTGGTATTGGTGCCTCTGGCGCGTGCGCGTACTTGTTCCAAATAGTCGATTGCTTCACCCGGAATACCTTTTTCATTAGCTGATTCGGCTCCCATCAGCAGTACATCTGCGTAGCGGATCAGACGAATGTTTACCCAATAACCTTTATTGGTATATTCTTTACGCAAAGCTGGGTCGGTATAGGCTTTCTTATTGAAGTAAGCACCTATTGCCGGAGAAACCGGAGATTCACCGTATGGCTCGTTGGTATTTTCCGGAGTGATAGGATCGCTGTCCGAGTGGCGGAAGTAGAGTAGGGTGGAGTTTTTGCGTGGATCACCCTGTTCGTAGGCTTGCGCTATGTATTCTGTTGCCATGTGCCATCCCCAGCCCAAGTCCCATTGACCTGCTCCGCGTACACCTTGTACTTCACAGAACTGGCTACCGATAACGGTACTTTGAGGAAGAGCGGCAGTAGCTGTACATTGCAACTCGAATATGGAACCTCCGTTATTTTCACCATCATCCGTGAAAATCTCATTATACGGAGTCTTTAGGTTGTAGAGCCCCTTTTTGATGACGTCGGTGGAGGCTGTGTACATATTGTTCCAGTCGTTGCGCATCATATAAGTACGCGCGTGTAAGGAACGGGCAGCTCCCCAAGTCAGTCGTCCGGTGTATTCGCTGCTCCATGTTTCCGGCAATGACTCTTCTGCTGTTTTCAGGTCCTTGTCGATTTGCTCATAGATTTTATCAGCACTTGTCTTCGGGATATTGGCTTCCGAAGCATCGTTGATTTTATAAGTCACCAAAGGAACTTCGCCGAAAGCTCTTACCAGATTGAAGTAGCAATAAGCACGGAAGAAAGAGGCCTCTCCCTTATTGATGATGTCTTCAGTTTCTGTTTGTCCGGCTGTTTCTTTTTCTGCAATGGCATCAAGAATCTCATTACATTGGTAGATGATGGCATAATTCTGTCCCCAATAAGCACCCAGTAGGCCGTTGGTCGGTGTATACACAAAATCATCATACATTTCGGCTACATCAGAGCCATCGCTGGCAATACTTCCTTTTTCCGAATCTTCCGAACGAAAACAGTGGATGGCAAAAGCAGGAGGGCCGGCTGTCACATTATAGTTACGCATCATCGTATAGACATTATAAATCTTACCGTTGACCAGAGCGTTCGGATTGTCATCTTCCGTGAACTGTCCTTGCGGACTACGATCCAGAAAGTCACTACAGCTACCTAGAAATAATGTAGTTGAAGTAATAAGGGTTGCAAATATATATTTATTCAGTTTCATATAATGATAGTTTTAAAGATTAAAGTTGTGTTCCGTATGGAAAACTGGCAGTGGCACCTTGTCACTAGAATGTTAGGTTAATGCCGAAGGTGTAGACTGCAGGTACAGGATAACTACCGTTATCTACTCCGAATGCGGTGGCAGTTCCTCCAAGTTCGGGAGTATATCCGGTGTTATGTTTCCATGTCTTCAGGTTCTGTATGTTGACATAGACTTTCAGAGCTTGCAGACGTATTTTGGCAATTAAGCTCTTGTCGAACGTATACGCTAACTGTACGTTGCGGATACGGAAGAATTTGCCGTCCTCAATGTAATAGTCGGAATTCAAGTTATTGATAGAATGTTTGGTGTTCAGCAACGGTTGGGTGTTGGACGTACCTTCTCCGTGCCAGCGGTCCAAACGTTGTTCCAAGTAGTTGAACTGGGCAAAATTGTAGTTATCCCATGTACGGAAAATCTTGTTTCCGCCTTGTCCCATCATGTCGATGCCTAACGACCAATTCTTGTAGTCTACTCCGAGAGAAAAACCGTAAGTGACCTTTGGAGTCGGGTTGCCTATCATGGTACGGTCTTCCGGGGTGATTTCTCCGTCACCGTTCACATCGGCGAATTTCAGGTCACCGGGGGTAACGGTAGCCAGTGTATTTTTGGGTGATGCGTCAATATCCGCTTGTGACTGATAAACGCCTGCCACTTTGTAACCGTAGAAATATCCGATAGGATAACCTGCCATTGTGTAACTTTGCTGCTTATCTCCGGCAATGATGGAATATCCTTCCTGAACAAGACTTTTTACCTCATTCTTGATAGTAGTCAGGTTGGCACTGACGGAATATCCCCAATCACCAATCTGATCGCGCCAGGTTACAGCCATTTCCACTCCTTTATTCTGAATCTCTCCCAAGTTTCCGATACCGGGGATAGTTCCGGAAATTCCGGGAACTTCGGCTAACAAATCTTTGGTATTCTTCTTATAGTAAACACCCTCAAAATGCAAGCGGTTGCGAAGCAGGTTCGTTTCAAATCCGGCTTCCCAGGCTTCTACTTTTTCCCAACGCAGGTTAGGATTAGGAAGATAGGCAAGCTGGTATCCGGGATAAATGATGGACGGTTTACCGAATACGGCCGAATAAGCATTGGTCAATAAGGGTTCGGCAGGATAGGCTTTATCCAGGTTCTGGTTTCCTAACGTACCGTAAGATGCTTTGATTTTCAACATATCCAGCCATTTGATGTCTTTCATAAATTCTTCTTCGGACATCAACCAACCTCCACCCAGCGAGAAGAAGTTCTGCCATTCATTTCCTGTATAGGAGAAAGCGGAAGAACCATCCCGGCGGAAAGAACCGTTGAACAAGTATTTGCCTTTATAGTTGTAGATCACGCGTGCAAGTACGGATAATGTACTGCGTTCCCATTGAGTACTTCCATTGGTAGCGGTAGCTGCATCGCCGATGCTGACAAACCATTTGTCCGGATTATCCGGAATAACCAGTCCGACCCCCTGCTTGCGTGCTCCGTCCAATCGGCTCAACGAATTATAATAGGTAGTAAAACCGGCGGTAGCTGTCAGGTTATGATTTCCATTATCAAAGCTGTTGGTGTATGTCAACAGGTAGTCACTCTGAACTTTTGTTTCATTCTCTTTAAACTGGCTGACCTCGGTCTTGCCTGTTCCCAAAGTAGAGATCCCTCCGTTGACAGCGGCATCGTATACTTTTACGATCGGTGTATATGTCCGTCCGTTGTTCGACGCATAATCCATGGAGAACATCGCTTTGAACGTGAAATGTTTCAGGAAGTCTACCTCACCATAAATGTTACCGGATGCCCGGTAGTTTTCCGCTTTGGTAGTATTCGCTTTTAATTCGACGTCTACCATCGGGTTGTTGATCTGCGCTTTCTGGAATTCGGGCAGAGCCGTATATAATCCGTATTCGTTGTTATACACCGGAGCGATAGGAGTTGCACGCAGGGCATTCAATACCTGTTTGGAATCAGCAGGAAGCATACGTGCACCGTTGAATTGGAAACCGACTTTCAAAAAGTCCGTAATCTTATAATCATTACTTGCGTTGATGGTTACCTTACTGAATTTCTCATGCTCGATGTTGCCTTGTTCGTAAGAGTAGCCTACACCCAGATAGAAACTATGTTTGGGCGAAGCCCCTGTAATACTGATGTTATTGTTTGTAATGAAAGCAGTCTGGAAAATTTCGTCTTGCCAGTCGGTATTGGCATCCCAGCCGGTATAATCGAAAGGGTCATCTTTCTGATTGGCAAGCTGTTCGTTATATAGTTCCTTGAATTGTGAACCATTCACCAGTTTCACTTTATCTACCACTTTCTTGAAACCGAAAGAAGTATTAATATTGACTAGTGTCTGTCCCTCTTTGGCTTTCTTTGTGGTAATGATGATAACACCATTCGCACCGCGAACACCGAAGATAGCCAGAGATGACGGGTCTTTCAGGATTTCCATGGATTCGATGTCCTCCGGATTCAGGAAATTGATGTTGTCATTGAATAATCCGTCGACAATGTACAGCGGTTTATATCCGTTGATGGAGTTTGTTCCGCGAATACGGATTTCCGGGTCCGATCCGGCTCGTCCGGAGTTTACAATCTGCACACCTGCCACTTTCCCCTGAAGGGAAGACAGCGGATTCATTGCCGGTTTGTTGGCTAACTCTTCTCCTTTGATATTGGTGATAGAACCTGTCAAGTCTCTTTTCTTTGCACTACCGTATCCGATAACGACTGTTTCGGCTAGTACTTGTGAATCTTCTTTTAAAGTGACATTGATGACGTTCTGTGTCCCCACTTTAATGGTTTGCGAAGTCATCCCCACGTATGAAAATGCCAGTACGTCCTCCGGAGTGACAGAGATTGAATATTTACCGTCCATGTCCGTGATGGTTCCGGTGGAAGTTCCTTGTACGAGTACCGATGCGCCGATCAATGGTTCATTGGCAGCGTCCGTCACTGTTCCTGTCACCGTCTTTGTCTGTGCAAAGGCTGATGCAGAGGCCAGTAGCAGGCAAACAAGCGTCATGATGCTCTTTGACCTGATGGCTTTTTTCTGAAGATGTTGTAAAAGTCTAGTCCTCATTGCATTAAATTTTTCCATTTGTTATTATTTAGGTTGAAGTCTTTTTTCTGCCGTCTTTTGGCAAGAGTAACAAAGGAAACAAACGAAATTCAAAAAAGATTTTGGAAAAAAGAGGGAATGGTTGATTTTAACACTAAAAGAGAGGTGACTGTTGAAAAAAGTCAGGCACGAACCGGTGTTGTTCGTGCCTGAATAATGGGATGAGGATTACCCGTCGGGGGAGGTATATCCTATATATACGCTGTTCGTTTTATGATTTCCTGTTTTAAAACATCTGTTCCGCAGTGGTCATACATTGAATGACATCTTCTTTGCTGCCATTGAAAGGACCTGATTTCTCTATTTTTAAAGTTGACATGGCTGCTGCAAAACGTCCTGCTTCTTCGATGCCGGCACCCGATACCCGTTGGTATAGATACCCGATGGTGTAAGTGTCTCCACACCCTGTTGCATCTACCACTTCTTTGGGTTTATAAGCCGGAATACGATAGAAGTCTTTTCCGTCGAAAATGAGTGATCCCATGCTTCCCAAGGTGACAAGCACTTCTTTCACGCCCCATTCATATAATTGACGGGCAGCTTCATGCGGATCGGAAAGACCTGTCAGCACTTCCATCTCGTGCTCGTTGACTTTCAGGAAATGGATATATTGCAGAGCCTCCCGCTTATCTATCCAATCCACCGGATAGACGTGGGTGTCACGCACTTCACGTAAATAGCCTTGTGAGTCTACTGCAATCAACCCTTTTTGAGATAGTTCTTTGATTACTTCCAACGAGAAGTCGTCTGCCAGCAGAGAGCCGAGATGGTAGATTTGCGCATCTATATCTTTCAGCTGACCGGCAGTGAACGGATCGGCTTTCGCTAATACACGTTGAGTACGGTCGTCCGGATTGGCGCCATAGATATTCTCGAAGTATACGGAATATTTGCTTGGCAGGGCGGTTACATGAATACCCATTTCACGTAGTTGCTCCACAACGTTCATTTCAGTGGCACCAACTGCTGTTACTAAAGCGTAATCGATGTCGTTAAAATGGCGGATGGCATGTGAACAATAAAAAGCCGTTCCTCCTGGCATATAGACAGTGTTTTGGGGAGTGACTACTTTGTCTAATGTGATGTGACCGATGCAGCAAAGTTGATGTTTATTCATGTCTAACCAATTAAAAAGCCTCCAAGATAGTATCTTGAAGGCTTCTAGTTTATTTTTTGTGCGGCTGATAGGACTCGAACCTACACGTCTCACGACACCAGATCCTAAGTCTGGCGCGGCTACCAATTACGCCACAGCCGCATGTGTAGCTTTTTTGTTTAGCGGTGCAAAGATAGGAAGATTTTCTGATTTGGCAAATAATTCGGCAATAAAGTTATTCACTTAAGATTTCGAATGCCTTTTCAATCAGTGGATCTTTCTTTTGTGATTCTATGTCACCCTGCTCTATCCCTTCTTCCAGAATCTTATCCATGTTTACGTATACATCAGGTTTTATTCCATCTTCCAATGACTTTCCATACTTATCAAAGTGGGGGCTGGCAGAGAAGCGGACGCTCCAGCCATTGGGTAATTCTGATGAAAATGGCAGCCCTGATCCACCACCAGTCTGATCGCCCAGCTGGATGATTCTTTTATCCTCGTTATCATTGTTTAAACTGCGCATTATGTTAACAAAATCATTTGTGGCACTATAACATCGACGATTGGTTAGTATCACGACCTTTTTTTGCCAACGAATACTGTTGGAGGGTTCTAAATAAATGGGTTCCATCTCTGAGAAATCATTGTGTCCCGGACCTGTCTTATGTTGGATATATCCTGTTAATGCCAGTTTTTCAGTGAACCGGGCAGCTATGCGTGAAGAATTGGTTAGATTACCTCCTCCGTTATCACGGACATCGATAATTAGTCCATTGCAGATTTGTAAATAGTAAAGGACCTCATCCAAATTGCCATCTCCAACTCCGGCACTGAAACTTTCATAACGTATGTATCCTATGTTATTGTCGAATATTTTATATTTAAGACCAGCGGATGTGCGATAGCCTGAATTGGCACTACCCAGATAATAGTTATAAAGAATATCTTCTCTATAATTCCAAGGGTAGCCCTGATACCATGCATCGTAATAAGAAATACGACTGGCAGAAGATAGATTGACATGCCCGTCTTTCAAGATATAAAGCATTTGGCTTAGGATGTCGAACAGGTCATCATTAGACATTGACGGAATAATCAGTTTGCTGTATTCGTCATGAACAGCATCCCAGTCAATACCTTTCGTATCCAGGAAACAATACTGTTCGTCAATGATCTTCCATAGTTGTTCGAAATTACCTCTGGGATCATTGGCGTAGTCATCTTCCCCAATGCAACCAGTCAGCACCGGAAGGCAGCAGAGCAGCCAAAGTATTTGTCTAATCTTATTTCTCATCATTAATTGATCTCTCACTTGAAGTTTCAACATTAAATTTTGTTCTCTTAGTAAGCTCTAACCGATGAAGGAAGAGCGGTTCCTTTCTTATTTCGGATACGGTATAGGTCTTTCACAAATCCTACCATGAATACGTGTGAGTAGGTATGTGTCTTGATATTGTTAACGTTGGATTGCTGCAAATCAGCCAGGTAGCTGAAGCGCATTTTGGTATATCCTATCGGCAGGTCGATGGAGAGCATCTGTCGCAACGAAGGTTGATTGTGCAGGGAGGTAAATTTTATTACTCCACTCGAATTTCCCAAAGAGAATATCTCGTAATAAGATTGTCCGTAGTGGGGAGAGAACATCACTCCCATAACCGGCAGATTGACCTGATAACGAAGCACCATCGGATACCGTTTGATTTTCAGGTGCCAAATAGCCATTCCGGAGGCATCCAGATTGACGTATGCCCGTGCGGATGCCGGATTGTTGGTGTTCCGGAGATTATAGACAAAGCCTCCGTTGACATCTATCAATCCTCCGGCTAATAATTTGAAATTATCTGTCAGGCGGAACTGGTAATGTAATCCATAGTTCCAGTTGACTAATCCGGAGAAAGTGTTATTGTTATCGGCCCGGTTGTGCGTATAGCTGATGTTTGCCTGAAAGAAGTTCTGCACAGATACATTTCCATCAAACAACTTGGTCATCCGAATCAATTCACGGGAAACACGGAAGTCGATTCCTTTGTATTCCTGCGGTGAAAGATAGGTGTCGAAAACGTTAGTAAATCCGACACCATACATGGTGGCACGTGTTACATACCGATGGGCTTGCAGACTGTCGATCTGCGCTTGTAATCTTGTGCAAAGGGCGAACAGGATGCAACCTGTCAGCCCCAGGTATATTAGTTTTTTCTTCATCAGAATAATTTCATCTGCCCGGTGATTTCATCAATAATATCGCCTTCGCTCTTGCCGCTGTCCGGATCCAGATTTTCCGGCTCCTCTTCAGGAACTTCCTGTTGTTCTTGTGAGGGTTCGGGGAAGCGAGTTGGTTCAAGCTCATTGATCGTCTCCACTGCATAGGTAGTAATACGTTTTCCCTTGGCTTTGAAACCTTTGACAGCAATGAATTCATCCGCATCGATATTCAACGGATCACGGAAATTGTCGTGTCCGCCAAATATGACTTCCAGACGAGGATAGTACTCGTCGGTCAGCAGAATCAGACGGTTGTTCTTATTTTCTCCCAAGTAGTTCTGTTTACGGTTGGAGGCCTCAAAACAGAAACGTTTCAGATACGGATAATTCTGTTGGTCGGCATCGTAAAGCGCGGCAGTCCATATCTTGTTAGGATCAAACTTCTCCACGATGCTTACATTATCTTCATAGTGGTTGCTCAAGTCGAAGTTGGTAGTATAGAAATCACCGTTGTTCAGAACAATCAATATGCTGTCGTCGCTTTGGAATTCACCCAGATATTCACCTCGTCCGTCATAGTTGAGGCGGAGTATGTCACGGTCAAACCATACTTTACGTCCACCGAGCGTGGAACCTCCTTTTTGTTTCAGGGATATCTTATGTACCGGCAAGCGGGTAAGAATCACGCCTCGTGCCTGACGTCCCTTGATGCTGACCTCACTGAAGTCATGCTCGAAAATGATACGACGTACACGCGGATTCGGTTTCAGTGTCACCTTGATGATTTCGGCTTCTCCATTCGGATTGGCGCTGAAATAGGTAATCCGTGATTCGGGAGTTCCCTGTGTGACATCATATTCGCGGTCGCGAACTACAGAGGTCACGGCGAAACGTTTTACGTATGTCGTTCCTTCTTTTCCGTCGCGGTAGGCTACATTGTAGATCGTACGTTTATCGTTCTTCTTAAATACATTGACATAGAGAACGTTTTTGCCGACGAATTTCTTGTCGGCAACAGGAGTAACGATATACTTACCGTCGCGGAAGAAGATAATGACATCATCGATATCCGAACAACATGCCACGAACTCGTCTTTTTTCAAGGCTGTTCCGATAAATCCTTCTTCGCGGTTGATATAAAGTTTCTCGTTTGCTTCTACTACTTTGGCAGCTTCGATGGTGTCGAAGTTACGCAGTTCTGTACGGCGCGGGAAGTTCTTGCCGTATTTGTTTTTCAACATCTGATACCAGTTGACGGTATAATCTACGATGTGAGCCAGATGATTATCAATCTCGGCCACTTCTTCTTTCATCTTGGCAATCAGTTCATCCGCTTTGTCCGAGTTGAATTTCAGAATACGCCCCATTTTGATTTCCATCAGTTTGAGAATATCCTCTTTGGTTACTTCGCGGATAAATTTCGGATAATAAGGCGTCAGGCGTTCGTCAATATGAGCACAAGCTGCGTCCATATCTTTGGATTGTTCGAACTCTTTGTCCTTATAGATGCGTTCTTCGATAAATATCTTTTCGAGCGAAGCAAAGTGCAACGCTTCCAGTATTTCGTTTTTCTTGATTTCCAGCTCCTGCTTTAGCAAATCCAGCGTGTTGTCTGCCGACTTTCTCAAGACTTTGCTGACAGTGAGGAAATGAGGTTTGCTGTCATCAATCACGCAGCAGTTGGGTGAGATACTTACTTCGCAATCGGTGAATGCGTACAATGCATCGATTGTTTTGTCCGATGATGTACCTGGTGCCAGATGCACTAATATTTCTACGTTGGCAGCTGTGTTGTCATCTACCTTGCGAATTTTGATTTTTCCTTTATCAACAGCTTTCAGGATAGAGTCGATCACTGTTGAAGTGGTTTTCCCATAAGGGATCTCTGTGATTGCAAGCGTTTTGTTATCAATCTTGTTGATCTTGGCACGTACTTTCACTGCTCCGCCACGTTCTCCGTCGTTGTATTTGGCTACGTCAATCGAGCCGCCTGTCTGGAAATCGGGATATAGTTGGAATTCCTCTCCACGCAGGTAACTGATGGAAGCATCACAAAGTTCGTTGAAGTTATGCGGCAATATCTTGGAAGAAAGTCCAACGGCGATACCTTCCACTCCCTGCGCCAGTAATAACGGGAATTTCACAGGAAGAGTGACTGGTTCCTTATTTCGTCCGTCGTATGACAATTTCCATTCGGTAGTTTTGGGATTGAAGACAACATCCAGCGCAAACTTGGATAAACGCGCCTCGATATAACGGGGAGCAGCCGCACCGTCTCCGGTGAGGATATTACCCCAGTTACCCTGGCAGTCAATCAACAGGTCTTTCTGTCCCAACTGTACCAAGGCATCCCCGATAGAAGCATCCCCATGCGGGTGGAACTGCATGGTGTGTCCCACAATATTTGCCACTTTGTTATACCGCCCGTCATCCAGACGTTTCATAGAATGCAGGATACGACGTTGCACAGGCTTTAAACCGTCATTGATGTGGGGTACGGCACGTTCCAGAATAACATATGAAGCATAGTCCAGAAACCAATTCTGGTACATGCCTGTTAACTGATGTTTTACGCTTTCGTCCCGCGCGTCCGCCGGTTTGTAGTCTGAATGTTCTTCCGTTATCTCGTTGATTTCGTCACTCATAAAATTCGTATATACTATAATTTTAACGCATACGCACGCAAAAATACAAAAATAAAAGAGATTTCGATGAAAAACGGTGAATATTCCGTGTGTTAAAAGGGTATAAATCAGCTTTACGGAAGGAAAACAGAAAGGCATATCCTATCAAAGACATGCCTTTCTGTAAAATTATAACCTGATGAAAAAACGAGAAATGGGTACATGATTTAAACCCGTATTTCCCAACCTTTTTCGTACTCTCTTCCCCAAAGTTTATTAGCTTCCAAATCGTTAAGAATTCGTCCGCTTCCCGGATCAATCTGTAATGAATGTCCGACACGTTGGGCAATATTACCTAATTGTACCAACTGGGTACTGATACAGGCATCTACAATTCCGGAATTTAACTTTGTTCCTTTGCGAATGGCATCAAACCAGTTTCGGAAGTGAAAGGCATCCAGCTTTTCGGATGGATTCAACAGATTGCCAGTCTCAAATTTTAAATCACTTTTTACCTCTTTAATCGTTTTACCTTTTAAATCTGCAATTTTATATTCATTGCCACCGCCAATGAAGAGAGTTCCGGTTTCTCCATAAAATGCAGTTCCTACTCCATATCCGTCTACCGGCATCGTATTACAACTACGTCCTTCCCATGAAAAAGATGCTTCGTCACCAAATTGGAAGGTGATAAGTTGTGTGTCAGGAGTTTGCCAGTCGTCCTGAAAACGATACCGACCTCCGATAGAATCAACCTTTGTAGGATAATCTACACCCAATCCCCAGCGGAGTATATCAACAAAGTGAGTTCCATTGTTGAGCGCTTCACCTGTTCCCCAATTCCAGAACCAATGCCAGTTATAATGGATGAAATTATCTTTGAAATCAGCAACACGTGGGGCAGGACCTTGCCATAAATCCCAATCCAGATAATCAGGTACAGGAACAACTTTCCCTGTTCCAATGGAAGGGCGATTATTGACATACCAAGATTTGGCATATCTCACTTTTCCGATAGAACCGGATTTTATTTCTTCCATAGCTTTAATTACATTGGGAAAGGAACGGCGTTGGTTACCCACTTGAACAATCCGGTTGTATTTCAAAGCGGCTCGAACCAACATTTCATTTTCTGCCGGATTATGACTGGTCGGTTTTTCCAGATAAACATGCTTTCCGGCCTGCATAGCCATAATGGCTGCTTTGGCATGCCAATGGTCAGGGGTAGCAATCACCACTGCTTCAAAATCGTTCGACTCTAACATCTTACAAATGTCTTTTTCTCCTTTGGGAGTACGTCCGGTAATTTTGTGGATAGCAGCCTGACATTTTTCTAATGCTCTTGAGTCTACATCACAAATGTAAGTAACTTCACAATCTGGAAGTTTGGCAAATCCTTGCGCCAGGGCCTTACCTCTCGAGTTCACTCCAATGACTCCGATACGTATTTTTTCGTTAGCTCCCAGAATATCTTGATAACGGCTTGAACCGAATCCTGGAAGTATGCTTCCTAATGAGAGTGCAGCTGTACCTGCTACTGTTTTTTTGATAAAATCTCTTCTTGTTGTCATAGTATCTATTTTTCTCCAAAATTAGGTTGTTATTAGAATATGTGAATGAGCTTTTCCGTCAATTCTCCTTCAAAAAACGTAAATCTCTTATTTTTTTCTTCGGAAAAGGTGACTCAAGAATATCAGGATTCCTCGGGGAATCCATAAGATAAGATAGATGAAAAAACTAATCACGATGACATACCCGATTTGGGATATTATTTCAATCCATGGGCGGGAATAGATAATGATTGCAATTACATTGATGATAAATGCAAGCAGGAAACTTAGAAGATAGATATTCCTTTCTTGTTTCAGTTTTTTTGATGTGATAATAATATCTTTCATGGCTTAGAATTTCATATAGGGTATTTTATATTCGTCGGGGAAGAGGATATGGCGTTGTTCATCCATTGCCTGATTTCCAAGTAAACAAAGAACCGTTGAACAATATGCTTCTTCCACTACATTCTGTGCTTTCTCTCCGGTGATACACGACTGGCAGAAAGAAGACAGGATAATGTCCGAACCGTCTTTGTCTGCTCCGATCATACTCAATCCACTGTTTACGTGAATATCTCCATCAATGATAAAGTGTGGTGTGTACTCCATTTTTGTTTCCGGTCGCCAACTGGGACCTGCTGTCGGGATGGCGGCAAAGACCTTGTCTTTTACCTGGTCAATCAGTTGCCGGATACCCGAAGTTGAATGATCTTCTTCCAGATAATAAATACCTTTTGCCATTTCCATGGTTCCTTTACTTCCCAGAATCTGGTCTTCCATTCCGTTGAACTTGTTGGAAATCAATGATTCGTATGCGATCTTAACTCCATCCGAGTATCTGTAAGTGACATTGACGCTATCATAAACTTCTCGTCCGTCTTTCCAGTATACAATGTCACCCATTCCCATAATGGATTCCGGCATTTTTTGGGCTGCCCAGTTACAAACTTCCAACTGATGGCATGCTAATTCCGTCATTAATCCTCCGGAGCTCTCTTTGTATAATCTCCAATTAATTTTGCGTTCCAGCTCTGGTGAAGGAACCGGACGACGCCAGTCTGCATTACGGAACCAGTGACAGCGAAGACCTACCACATCTCCGATGAGACCGGAATGGATCATCTGCATTCCCTTGATGTACTTCTCGTCATACATTCGCTGCATACAAAAGTAGAGGACTTTGTCTGACTGGTTGTAAGTGTCATAGATAGCCTTGCACTCGTCAAGGGTACGTGCCATTGCTTTCTCGCAAAAGACATGTTTGCCGGCAGCTAATGCGTCCAATACAATAGGTGCATGCCAGTTTAATGGTGTGGATATGATGACTCCATCGATATCTTTCGATTCCAGTAGTTTGCGGTAATCCGTATATGACTTAGCATCCGGACAAAGTTCCAATGCTTGTTGAAGATTGGGGGCATAATTATCACATACGGCAACAATTTGTGCATGAGGTATTTCTTTGAGGTTATGGATGTGGTATTGTCCTCTGGACCCGGTACCAATCAAAGCGATTCGTGCTTTCTCATGCTTGATCTCTTGTAGTTTCTCCGGAGTACAGGAAGTCAGCCAAGGAGTGGTCGCCAATAATGCGGTTCCTCCGGCAACATATCCCAGGCTTTTGATGAATTGTCTGAGTCCTAAGTCTACTCCTTTTTCTTTATGTTCTTTCATATCATAAATTGTATAGGGTTGCTTGTATATTATTGAACTTTTCTGAAATCTTTTTTTGTTCCTGTTCATTGGCAATCATCCAGACTGTACTAAGAACTTCGGCTTCCAACGGATCGGGGGACAGGATAGAACTTGCTTTTCGTTGTTCATTAAATATGCCTGTAAGCGGATTCATAATGTGTCCGGTATATTGTAACGTATTGCCGGAAGTGGATAATGCTGTATCCTGCAGATCGAATTCTTTTAGAAGAGACTGATTGTACGGGTTCAGAAAACTGACTTTCCAACAATCTCCATAAGGATGATGTCCTATACCCAGGATCGAACTGTTTCCAAAATTAGCAAATGCATCACTAATATTCTCCTGTTCAATGAATTTTCTTATTTTCTTCAAAGCATATCCTTTAGCAAAACCTCCAAAATCAAGTGAAATATCAGGAGATGTAAAGGAGATATATGAATGTTCATGAAGTTGTATTCTGGAGAAATCTTTTAATGTAATGTCGAATAAGTGTGAAGTGGTCTGATAATAGTATGAGCAAAGCTGTAAGATTGATTTCAGCTCTTTACTGATTTGAATCTTGCTTTGAGAAGCATGATTATTAATCTTGGAAACTTCACTATGAGGATCAAAACGATTTAATATTTTATCCAATCGCTCCAGCTCATAGGCGATATCTGCCCAAAGTGTATTCAATCGGTCGATATCGGAATGAGTGAGCAGGATATCGAATCGGGTCCCCATGATATGAGGAATGAAGCCATGAAACATGGCTTCATTTTTATAATATTTGCATCTTGTTTCTAACACCTATTGTTTTGTTTATTTGTTTCCTATCTTTGCCATTTCTACAGCAGTAGTAGTAATGTAATATTTAGCTAGTGTATTTTCATTTTCCCATTCCGGCATATCCTGATTGTGTACATAATGCAGGAAAGCCTTTGCCACTTTGCTGAAATGTTCTTCGTGTCCTAATCGTTTTTCCTGTGGTATGTCAATCAGATAAGTTCCATTCTTTTTGTTTTTGACAGATAAGAACGGATAAGTTATTTGAAGCTGTTCCACTGTTTTTTGCAATTGAGCTTCAAATGTCCGATTGTCAATGTCCGGTTCTTTCTGTATATATAGCTCTTTTACAAATCCATTTTTTTCATCCTGAACGATTTTTAAAGTGGCTTTACTTCCTTTCTTTATGGAAGTAAATGTATCTCCTCCGTTAGTGGGTGGAGTATAATTCCATGTGACTTTCATTCCTATACAAATCCCTTTAACGGTATAGTTGAGACTTCCGTTTGCCATCACTTCCAATACATCGTTTTTTATGTATCGATTAAGATAAGCGGGAAAAGAATCGACTTGTGTCGATTGACTGAACTCTGCTAATGTAATTGGAGTTGGCCAGTGTTTGGCGGCATTCACGGTGACATCCGATTGATAATGAATCGTTTTATCAGGAAAACATTGCCAGTTGATAAGATCGATCAGATGTGTTGTAACATCTGCAATCCCTTCTCCTTGTTGCTCTACATCATAATACCATGCCGGGCGAATTAATGGCTTGCCAGAAACTGTCTTGAAAAAATGATGCACGCTTTCCATTATGACAGATGGATTGTCCGGTGAACCTTTTTGTAAATCTCCGAATAATTCCGTCTGATGCAAAAGCTCTTTTTCTATGATATTGAGGATATCATAACGTTCCGTCATCAGATCGTATAAAAGAAGATTCTTTTCTTTGGCGAGTTGATAGGCTTCTGTCAATAACTTGAAATCCTGTGGATTGATAGCCAGTGGCTTATCGGCAAGGACATGATATCCGGCTTTGATAGACTCCATGATATAGCGCGTCTTTTTCTGATTGTTTCCGGCCAATACTACTATATTACCTTTATGATCGGCAAGCATTTTCTGGAGATAATCATCTCCGGTATATACTTGTTTTTTCCATGTCGTAGGAGATTCCGCCCGCTGATTATAAGAATCAATGCTTTCCAGATATTGGTTGACGGCTATTCCTTCGGGGGCATATATCCGGATGGTGTCACTGACATCTGTCAATGTCTCTTTTTGAAGTAGGCTGGCATGGAAATGTCCGGGATCGAGTACAATCAGATCTATTTTATGAGATCCGCTTATATCTACTTCATCGGTAGTCTGCCTTTTAGATAAAGAGCATGAGGCAACCACCAATAAAAACACTAAAAATCTAATGTTGTATGCGAGTTTCATCCTTTTATTTCTTATTATAAATCTTGACTAATTTCTGTGCATCTTTCCAGCCTTTCTGATACGCTTCTTTCAGTGTAATAATCTTGCCATTTTGCTCTTTACTCATATTAGAGGCTTTCATAAAAGTGAAAATTTCAATCGTTTCTTCTTTTGAAATAGGTGGAACTCCGGTTTGGAAGAATATTAATATTTGTTCAAGGAGCACTTTATATCCCTGATATCCTCCAACGGCTATTGCGCCTTTCGAGGTAAAGGCTGTCCCTCCGTAAATTTGCGGTCCTTTGGTGATTCCTCGGAATGTGCCGATTCTTCCATCCTTCCAACGTCCCACTACAATATCCCCTTTGTCGGAAGACATGCGATTGACGGATTCGCATCCCATACCCATGACTGTATACAGAGCCTCAATTCCATGGATTCCATAAAAACCGAAATCTGGATGAGTGGGTTCCACTTTATGTGGAGAATAGCAGTCAGCTCCTAAGATTTGTCCTAGTTCACTGTTTCGTAGTTTTTGATTTTGAGGAGTAAACCGCAAGGCAGAGGATGAGAAGATTGGTATATTGTATTTTTCTGCCATCTCATAGATAGCAATGGCATCTTCTAATGTAGCTCCGATAGGCTTGTCTATATAGCAGATTTTACCGGCTTTGAAGACCTCCATTGCTTGCTCCAAGTGAAGCCGTCCGTCATTCGTTTCCAGAAGTACGCAATCCACTTTTTCCAATAAGTCTGCTATGGAAGAGGTGATTTCTACTCCTTGTGCCTTTACTTTTTCAATATATCCGGGAATACGTTCATAACTGGATTGAATTGTTTTAGAACCATATGGATAGGCGGCTACTACCCGGAAACCTTTAGAAAATGTTTCGTCCGAGCCGCTATTGATCAATTCAGTAAAAGCGGTAGAATGGGAGGTGTCCAAACCGATAATTCCTATTCTCATTACTTTTTGTGCGTATATACTGGTACTGATCATCAGCAATACAAAGAAAAGAATGATTCTGTTTTTCATGATTGGTTATAGATTTATCTGTTCTGCACTTTCGGTGTCCAAATATAGCGAAGATTTTTCTTTTCTTCGCAATATACTTGCTGGACATTTTTCTGAAATTTCACCGTAAATGGCTCGATATACCGCATGAGCTTTATTCTTGAAAGGAACAATACAAAACATCCATTCGGCCTTTAGTAAAGCAGGTATTGTTAGTGTCAATGCTTCTTTAGGTACTAAATCCAGTCTTTCGAAGCATTTTTCGTTGACTTGTTGTTGACGGCATACCGGATCGAGTTTTACGATTTTTACCAGTTTGGGATCATTGAAATCAGCTACATCCGGATCATTGAAAGCAATATGCCCGTTTTCTCCGATACCCAGGCAAACAATGTCTACCGGATATTTAGTAAGCAGATCGGCATATCGTTTGCATTCCTCTTCAAGACTCTCTGCGCGTCCATTCAGGTAGTTCACTTTTTTAAAAGGAACTTTGTCAAAGATACGAATACGGAGGAAATGCCCGAAACTCTGTGGCGCGTCCGGATGAATACCTATGTATTCATCCATATGGAAGGCGTTGATTCTGGTCCAATCTATTCGCTTATCATGGATTAGATGATTTAAAAATTCGTCTTGTGAGGGAGCGGCGGCAAAGATCATATTGATTTCAGCCTTTTCTTCCAAGAGCTTGCAGATTCTGTCAGCTACTTCCTTTGCAGCTTCATTGCCCATTTGTTGGAGAGTGGGGTAAATTTTAATGGTTAATAGCTCTTGTTGAAATACTTTGGTTTCAGATTCATTTACTATAGATAACATGGCCTTCTGATATTGTGTTAATAACATTGATTTGATTGTCGAAAATGATAATGTCAGCATCTTTACCTGCTTCAAGAGAACCTTTTGATGAGTCAATGTGTAAAATGCGGGCAGGGGTGAGTGTCATCATGCGGATAGCATCGGTGAGGGGGATGCCAGCTAATTGTACCATGGTTCTAACCAAACGGTCAGTGGTGGCTACACTACCTGCAAAAGCAGAACGATCCGGCATTTTTGCAACGCCATCTTCAATAATAACTTTTTGTCCGTTAGTCAGGCTTCCTAGAATGGACTCTCCATCTGGCATTCCAGCGCCCCGCATAGCATCGGTACAGAGTGCAGTTTTGTCAGGTCCTTTGAATTTATAAACAAATTGAAGGAGTGGCTTGGGGAGATGTATACCGTCAGCGATGATTTCGACTGTTATATCATCAATCAAATAGGCAGCTTCCACTACTCCTGCATGTCGAAAAGCATTTCTACGTGTTACGGATGACATGGCTGAATATAAGTGAGTTATATGGGTATACCCGGCTTTGTTTGCTTTTTCCACCTCTTCATAGGTTGCGTCAGTATGTGCAATGGAAGGGAGGATATGCTGTCTTTGCAGCTCTTCCCCCATTTCGATAGCTCCTTCCAATTCTGGCGCAACGCTCCAGCGTACAATATCCTGTGAGATATTTATAAAATGGTTATATTCTTTCGGGCATGGTTTTTTAAGATAATTAGGGTCTTGTGCTCCACACTGGGAAGGTGAGAAATAAGGACCTTCAAGATGTAGACCTATAAATTTAGCACCTTTATTATTCAGAACTTTCGCTTTTTTATAAATAGTAAAAGTATTCATTAACTCTTCATCGGTGCAGGTCAGAGTTGTAGGCACCATAGCTGTTGTTCCATACTTCGCATGAACTTCCGCTATTCTTAGAAATGCCTCCACTGTTCCGTCCATGAAATCATGTCCGCCACCTCCATGAACATGCATATCGATAAAACCAGGAGATACATATTGTTGTTTGGCATCTATTATTTGATCGTCCGGGTTTATCTCAAGCATTTTGTCGGCAAGGATTTGTTCGATCTTTCCGTTTTTGCAAATCAATGCCTTGCCCGTATCTATGCGATCAGGAAAGATGAGTTGTCCGTTTAGAATGATTAGTCTCTTCATTTTATATTGTTTGAGGTTTATTCATTTGTTTTTTATCTCCATGAAGTGATTTTGTGTCCTTTGACAGCAAAGAATGCAAGATAAAGGAAGCAGGGGATTAATACCCAATAGCCGATACGTAAATCGTATATTTCAGCAAAGTGACCATAAATTAACGGAAGGATTGCATTTCCGCAGAGTCCCATGATTAACAGTGAGGAACCTGTTTTGGTAAACTTTCCCAGGCCATGAATGGATAACGGCCAGATACCTGCATAAATCAGTGCATTTGGAAAACCTAATGCATTGAGAAAAAAGATGGAGGCATTGGCTTGATGGCCGAAAAGGGTTACATTAAAGTCGGCAAATACAACTCCGAATGAAAGGAATAATCCTAGTACTGTACATATAATCAGTGCATTTTTCTGTGAGATATATTTAGGAATTACGATGATTCCCAATATATAACCGATCATCGTACATGCCAGAGTATATGAGGGAAATGCTTTTGCCTCCAATAGATCCATACCCATGGAATTGGCATAATTGATGATGGTATCAATGGCTATCACTTGTGTTCCTACGTGAAAGAAAATAGCCAATGCGCCTAAAATAAGGTATGGAAAACCAAAAATGTTTTTCTGATTACTATGACCGCTTTCTTTGTCATCTGTCGCATTTTGTTCATCCGTATTAATTTCAGGTAAGACAGAATATCGAATGACGATGCCTGCTAATAAAAGTAGTATTCCTAGTATAGTGTACGGAACGATGACACGTTGTATCAGTTCGTCAAGCATAACACTTTGGGTTATTGTATCCAGTGTACCCGATTCTATCAGGGCAAAAAGTTCGCTGTCATCAGCTTTTAGAATCAATGCAGCGAAAATGAGAGGAGAGATAATTCCGGCAAACTTGTTACATATACCCATGATACTGATACGACGGGCAGCACTGTCAATCGGACCAATAATGGTTACGTACGGATTAGCTGCCGTTTGCAGGATTGCCAGACCTGTTCCTATGGAGAACAAACCGATCAGGAAAATTTCGAATTGTCGTGCTAAAGCGGCTGGAACAAATATGAAGGCTCCTAATGCGGTTAACATAAAGCCATACATGATTCCTCGTTTGAAGCCTACTTTCTTTAATAGTATTCCTGACGGAACAGCCATTACAAAATAGGCAATGTAGAAAGCAAATGCTACAAAGTAGGATTCGAAATGTGTAAGTTCGCAGGATATACGGAAATAAGGAATGAGTATGGAGTTGACCCAGGATACAAATCCAAAGATAAAGAACATTCCGGCTAAAATGGCTATTGAGATGTAGTAGGTCTTTTTTTCGTTTGATAGGTTCTTATTTTTCATAGTAACTGTGTTCTATTGAGTAATTATTTAAAGCAAAAGTATGCTTTCTTTGGTTTATGGATTGATGAAAAAACGAAAAATCATATTCAAAAAACGTATTCTTATCAAGTATTATTTTATAAAATCATTCTGTAGCTCTTTGTATATGCTTTTCATCTGCCAGGCATCCATACTAATAAGAGTAGCATCTCTTCCCTGTGATTTTAGAGAAATCCCTATACTTTCTTTTTTGCCCGGATAAACTCGGGTTGTTACTACTTGTTTGTCATTAACAAAGATTTCAATAATACTTTTGTCTATAAATATATGTAACTTAAGCGTTTCGTTCGGCTTAAGATATACAGGAGCAAGTTCTGGTGCTCTGGATATTACATCCGGGAGTATGGAAGAGTGGGCGGTTTCAAGTGAAATCAAACTCCATCTTTGATTTTTCAGTGCAGGATTTGTTCTGACTAAGTCAACTCCTCTATCCTTGAAAAATTTGATAGAAGTAAATTCCTCTTTATCAGGTGAACGTAGAACATTCATTTCTATCATTGGTGAAGATTTTATATTGATTTCAGCTTTGATTTCAAGTGCATTTCCCTGTATATTATCGATTATGATTTCTTTGTTTGCCGGTAGATGGGTCTTATCTATATGTTGATGGTGGGTACGGAGTGATTTATAATCTCCATAAGGTTGTATGTTGATTGTGTCACATTTGTCTAATGTGAGTTTTCTCGGAAGTGTTGTAATACCTCTCCAGCCGGGAGATTTTTTGCCTGTATGCATGTTATGTATAACTATGACTCCTCCTTTGCCATCACTTGTTGCGCTTGGAGCATGTACTCCTCCGGGGAGAAAAGACATGAAGTTAAAACGTCCGTGAAATGTTGGATAAAAACAATGTTCTTCTTTATTGTAGTCTCCTAATAAATACTGGCTACCGGTTGTGTGGCTAAAAAATAAAAAGATATATCTGTTTCCTATTGGCCAAAAGTATGGGCATGAAGCATCCTCTCCTGGTGGTAAGAAACATTCATTTTTCATGAAGTTATGTTCGTATTTCCAGTTTTTTAAGTCTTTTGAAGAGAAAAGAGAAGTTGATCGCATCGCTTTGTTACCGGGACCTGTATTTGTTCGTCCTCCCGTCACGGCATAGTATATGCTGTCTTCTTTCCAAATGGCAGGGTCAAACACATAGTATGGCAAAGTCTCTCCTGATTTTACTCTTGGAATAGCCGGTGTTGCTACCTTTTCCCAGTTTAGTAATAACGGATCGCTGGATGTAGCCACAATATCTCCTATGTCAACTCCATAATACATAGCTATGACTTTGTCTTTTTCGGCTAGGGTGGCACCGGAATAACACATGTTTTCCGGGCTGGGATATAAAGCTATGGGCAGATCTTTCCAGTGAATTAAATCATGACTGACTGCATGTCCCCAGTGTTGTCTAAAATCTTTAGAGGGCAAATATTGATAAAATAAATGCCAATTCCCTTGCCAATAGCATAAACCGTTAGGATCGTGCAAAATACTTTCCGGACTAGAAAAGTGATAGATTGGTCTGTAGGGGTTGTTCTTCCATTTTTCCCGACATTCGTTTAAATATTGTACGAAAGAATCTTTTTCCAGTTCTCTTAATTGATCTTTAAGATTGCTGGAAAAGTTTTTTTGTAATATCTTTGATTTGGGATAAGATGCTTGTTGAGCATAACATCCTATTGCAAGGAATATCGTACAAAATAGAAACGTGTAAATATTAATTTTGCTCATTTTTTTGATTGTTGATTTTATCTAACTGGTTCTCCGGTCTCTTTAGGGGTAAAAGGATCTGAATAGTAGATATGATCTTTCTTATATAAATTAAATTGTTTTTTTAGACGTATATTGAAAGAATTGATATTCTTATTCTTTTCTTTTGTCCATGCATTTTCAGCTAGTGCTGCCATCCGAGGAAATAGCATATAATCGAGTCTGTCCTCTGTTTCAATACGCTCTGTCCATAGATTAGCTTGTATTCCTAGTATGTTACAATTTTTAGGATATTTGACTGGTATATCTTGTGGGCTGAAAGAATATACTTTTTGATAAGAATTGTATGAAAATTTTCTCCAGTCAACCCCATGTACTTGTAAAGTGTCTTGTGCATAATCAAGATACATTGGTAATCGTGGACATAATACAATATTAAATTTTCTATCTAATGATTTCTGGAGTTGTTCAGGTCTATTCTGTCTCCAGAAAAATACGATGGTATGTTCAGGAGATAATTGGGAATCAGCTACTTCGTCCCAAGCTGCAACTTTGTTATGAATAAGCAGAAGAGAATCAGCCATCCTTTGGAAAAAGTAATTTTCTACGTCTTTTAAATTCTTCATTTTTTCATGTTTCATCAAGTCTTGGATATCCTTGTTAGTATTCCAATCCTGATTGCCATAATGTACTTCATCTCCTCCAAGGTGGATTACTTGCGAGGGGAACAGCGCATCTACTTCTTTTAGGATGTCCGTTAAATAAGTGTATACGGAATCTTTCCCGGGGTTAAAGGTATATCCAGGATATTTAGGAGAACCGCCACCGCTAAATTCTGGATATGCTTTAGAAGCAGCAGATGCATGTCCCGGCATATCGATTTCAGGTATAATGTGGATGTTTCGTTCTAGAGCATAAGTTACGATTTCTTTTATTTCTTCTTGTGTGTAGAATTGAGCAGGAGTGTATTCTTCTCCATAATTGCCGATTCCTCCAATGAGAGCTAGTTTGGGATATTTTTTTATTTCTATTCTCCAACCTTGGGAGTCGGTTAGATGCCAATGGAACCTATTTAGTTTATAAAGGGCCATCCAGTTTAAAATCTGTTTTACTTTTTTCATTCCCCAGAAATGACGGGCTTCATCTAACATAAAACCTCTCCAAGCATATAAAGGGCTGTCCTCTATTTCCCAGCATTCGATAGGTACAAGAGGGTTTTGTAACGTGGATAATCTGGTTAATTGAACTAAAGACATGACACCATTTATCATTCCGCTTGGTTGTCCAGCAGTAATAGTTATGTCTTTGGTGTGCATTTTTAAAGAATATCCTTCTGATTTGAATTTATAGTCTTTCTTAAGTTTAATAACATTGTATACAATATTTGAATCTAGAGTTGCTTTATCAGGAAGTGTACTTACAGCGATTGAAGTATATCGGAGAAGCTCTTTCTGTAAAAGGTAAGCTTGGGATTCAAACTCTTCGGTATATACAATAACACATCTGCTTGATAGTTGGAATGTTTCATTTATCCTGCTACTGCTTTGTGGATATGGAATTAGAGGACAAGTATTCTGCCCACGTATGATGGTAGTATTTAATATGTTTCCAATGAAAAATAATATTAGAAGAATTTTATTCATGTTTTTGTCGGATAAGATGAACAATATTACAGTTTAATATAAATAAATTAAGATTCCATTTATATTAAACTGTAATTAAAGAATGTTCTGTTATTTCGTCTCTGTTAAACTGATGTCATCCAGATTAACTAATGTTTTCAGTGTTTTTTGTGCACTGTCTATCTCAGGTACTATGTTGAAAAATATGGCACATTTTTCAAAACTCTTACCTGGATTTTTCTGGATGATATCGGGAAGATCAAAAGTAATATTATATTCTTTCCAACCTTCTGTTTTCTCTAACGTGATAACTTCTTCATATGTATAGTCTGTATTTACGTTTGCTTCTGTTGAGGACACAATTCCTACGACTATTTTTTCTGCATGGTTTATATTTGCAGCAACATCTGTTGTACCCCAAACAAGATTTGGACGATAATAGAAAAATTGTAGTTTGTATTTTTTGCTATCGTCTAGGGATAAACGTTGTGCAACTCCCTGGAGGTGTTCTAAATTATTGGCATGACTACTGTATTTGGCAGCATCCGCATTGGCTGCTGTATAAATGACTACGGATTTATTACCAGAATGTGAGATTGGAGTTCCACCACCTGTATAGGCAATGGACATATCATCAATATAGGTAAACCAGAACCATGAATTGTTGTTGCATCTATGGAACCAGACATTATCAGGAACAGTAACGGTGCCATCTACAGTAGGAAATGTTTTTTGTGCTGTAGTATCAAAGAAACCACTAAGCCTTAGGGGGCGGACAAGACTATTCGTATGTACGACAGGCAATGTGGAGGATGGTTCTATACTATCTTCAAATCCGCCATTTGTAATTAGGTTATCAGTAGTAGGCTTTTCTTCTTCGGGTAATGTCTTGTCGATAATATTTTTATGATTTTCATAGAAAGTTTTTGTAGCCTTCATGAGACCTAAGTCTTCACTATATTCAATAGGGTCATTTTTTTGGCAATTACCGATAATGACAATACCATCACATCTTCGGTACAAATATTCAAGAGCATTCAACCAGGTAGCTTCCTTGATTGGCTTGTATGCATCGGCAAAAGCTTCATAGTCTTCTGGTATAGTTCCTGTCTTGTTGAAATAATTAGTCATGATACAGGCGAATATTTTCTTGTTTGGATTATTCCATTTAGCTTCTTCCAGAACTGCGGAGCAATCTTGTTTCCAGGTATCCAAATCGTCATTGATGATTGTAACTTCAGGATATAATACATCCGCATATTCCCTGATTCCTCTCATGGGTTCTACCGCGTATCTCTGCCATGAGTCATTTCTTTGAAAATCAGATTGAGTATAGTTGGTGACTCTGAGAGAGGTGAGGCTTGTGGGACCAACGCCACGATACCCGATTGTTACTTTTGAGTTGTTATCTTTGAATGTGCTATATACAGTTTGGAAACGTGACATCATTGCACTATTATCTGTAGAACGGTCCGCATGCCATGTACTGATAGATATACAAACTGGATGTGTAGCATCAGTTGCTAAATTCTTGATCTTGTCGATGACAGGAGGATATACACTGCCTTGCTTTTCTGTTTCGGAAACATTAGCTTCACTGATTACTGATATGGGTTGTATACCATAGCTTAATAGATTTGAAGGAGTATTCTGGAAATTTAATGAACCATATACATAGAATTCTGTAGGCTCTGATCCGCCATCATCGCCACCGCCTATCGACTTGTCTAATTTTATGTTAGCTTTGTGCCGTTCGATAAATGTTTTTGTAGCACTATACATTGCCTGGACTTTTGTGTCATTCCACGCAACGTCAGTTTCACCATCTTCACCTTTTCCATTCGACCATATCACTGCTCCATCTAAATATGTATAACATCCTTCCAGTATCTTATCCCATTTTTCAGCAGGAATGAATTTCATATAGTCAGGATTATTTTTGAGATTATAATATTGCGGCCAGATATATCCGATAATCTTTTTATCAGGAAATTTTTCTTTGATATATTCTACTGTCGTTTTTAAATCTTTCAGCCACTGATCTACGTCCGGAGTCATTATATATAATGAGGGATAAAGAACATCTGAAACTTCACCGGCAGAGAGCCTTCTTTCGCTCTTTTTCTTCCATAATTTAATAATCTCTTCTTCTGGTTCAGTTCTATTATATCTGAAAACGTTTAAATCGCTCACAGGTATACCATAATTACCGACAGCACAACTGGGAATTTCTTTTTTAAAAGCGTCAAATACGGTTTTCAATCCGGTTTTAATTTCTTCATCGGTCTTGTTTGAATACCAAGCTTCAATATCAGTGCTGACAGTTTGATAGTTGGATGTTTTTGTGATACTGATTTGAGTAGCAACTTTATCCATATCAATCTCTTCATTAGTTAACAAGAAAGCTTCATAAATTAAGCGTATGTTAGAGATCATATCCGATGTAAGATCCGGTTTATTCTTATAACTCATCGCATCGTAAACAACAAACTCTTTTGTTTCCGGAGTAGGTTCAATTTCCTCTTCTAAATAAGGAGGACGAATGGTGTCGTCACTACATGCAGTAATGAACAGCATAGCAGTGAATAGTAACATGGTTAACCATTTAATCTCTGATGTTTTCATATAGTTCTTGATTTTGTGATAAATTACTTAATAGCCAGGGTTGTTTTTCCAACCTCTAAGTTCGCATTGTCTTACAGGTATCGGGAAAAGATAATTCTCTTTATTAGCGTTTAATCTCGCTCCAATTGCTGGATTCTTGCCTATAGCCTCATCTACTTTTTCTGTTCTTACCAATTGGAACCATCTTTTGAATTCAAATACATTTTCCCAGCCAAATTCATCGAATACCGCATCTGCAAACTTTTCTGGTGTTAAACCTGCATATTGATGACTTTGATCTCCAAATGCCCTGTCTCTGACTCTATTTAAACATTTATACGCAAGAGTGTTGGGGGAACCTTCTGCTTTATTGCTGGCTTCGGCATAAATTAGCAATACGTCCGCAAATCTGTAAATAGGAGTGAGACCTTCTGAAAGTGAACTACGTGTAGAGGTGTTTCCATCAATTCCGTATGTTCCACAACCTCCGTAGTTTCTGTATTTTCGGATAAAAGGTGCGCCTATATCAAAGTCTTCCCAGTCAATCCAATTTCCTTTAGTATCTACGGTTGATGTAATATAGCAGAATTCTTTTCTTTTATCATTAGGGAAGTTTTTGAAGAATACGGGATCACCTACATAGTCATACCAGCCATTCTCTTCTTTTCCAAGATAGGATATGCCGTATTGGCTTGGTAAATAAGACAGTGAATGCTGTAGTGCGAATATATGTTCAGTTTTATCCGTCTTTTTAGCGTTCATCCAAAGATCTTTATATTCACCGACCAGATCGTAAGGTCCATTTTCTATGATATCTTTTGCAGTTTTAGCAGCCTCTGCATAATAATTTTCTTCTTTTAATGGCCATCCGGCCATGGTTATATATACGTCACTAAGCAAAGTCTTGGCGGCCCAGGTGGTTGGAGCCTGATTGTTATTGTCACGGCTTTGTAATGGTAGCAGGTTGATTGCATTACTTAAATCAGGAAGAATTATTCTTTCATAGATGTCTTTCACCGGTTTACGTGGCATATTACTACTCCCATCTATGTCTGTACTTGAATTAGGGTCTGTAATAGCAGGAGCATCTCCCCAATATCTTACGATATAGAAATAGGATAAGGCTCTGAAGAAATAGGCTTCTCCTAAATACTTATTACTTATTTGGGTGTCGAGATTTTCGTTTTCATTGATTAAATATATTATATTATTTGCAGAGTATATTGTTTGATAAAAATATTTCCATAAATTTAGCACATCTGCATTATCTATTGGAACTTTTAGTTGATCGTCCAAAACATTCCTTACTTTGTCCAATGCACCTGAAGTCATATCGTCACCAGCCAATGCTAGTGATGCCAACCGGCAGTTAAAGCCGAAATTTTCTCCCCATAAATCTTTGTAAAGCCCATTGGTCATGCTTTCAAGAGTTTGTTCTGTCAACTCGATGGTGGCAGGCGTTAATTTGCTTTGCGGTTCTTGCAATAAGTCTACGCAAGAAGCTAAAGAAAAACTTGTCAGAAGTATGAATATATATTTTTTCATTGTATTCTTGTATTTAGAATGAAACATTTAAGCCAAGTAGATATTCTCTTTGACTGGGATAAGTTCCCATATCAAGTCCGGGGCGTAGAGGGTTACTTATTGACAATTCAGGATCGTTTCCGGAATATTTAGTGATTGTACAAACATTCTTTATCGAAAAATATACTCTCGCTGCACTTAGATTTATTTTTGATAATAAACCTTTGGAGAAATTATAACCTAAAGTAATGCTTTTCAATTTTACAAAATCTCCTTTTTCTATAAATGTAGATGATGCTACCGTTTCAGGGCTTGTTATAGCGTCCCGGTCCTTACCGAATCCGGCTATAATTGCATTCTCATTTTTGCCTGCAATCCAGCGTTCGGCTAATTCGGGGAATGGAGATAAGGAACTTGTAAGTCTGGCTCTTGGGTAATTGTAAATATCAAATCCATGAAAACCGATTAAGAAAATATTTAAGTCAAAGTTTTTATAGGTAAATGAATTATTCATTCCCCAATTGAATTTGGGTTGCCCGTTACCGATAATGACATAATCATCTGCATCTATAGTTCCACTATCGTTTTGATCGACATATTTGTAAGAGCCGGGTCTTACTGTAGGAGAAGTTGGTTTTTTAATATCAGGGTTATTATACTCTTCGGTACTCCACACTCCCGTGGATTGAAGGCCGTAGATTGCACCGATCGGTTCTCCTACAAAGTAACGATAGAATGAATTTCCCCATCCTGTGCCTATTTCCATGAAATCCGAATCTATATCTCCTAATTTTTCAATTTTAGCTTTATTATGAGCCAATGAAATGTCTGCTTTCCAATAGAAGTCTTTTGCTGTAATCGGAGTAATTCCCAAAGTAATTTCAAACCCCTTGTTGCTGATTTCAGCAGCATTTCTTAGTCCGGATGATAAACCTGTATCTGCCGGGAGAACTACAGTATTAATGGCATCTTTTGTTTTTTTGTCGTAATAATCGAATGTGAATGAAATTCTGCCATTTAGAAAAGCTGCATCAACCCCATAGTTGTGTTGATGTGTTTTTTCCCATTTTAATATAGGATTACCTGGGACAAGCGTATAAGCTATTTGGCCATTCCCTATTGTTGCATCATATTGTGTATATGCCGAATAAGCTGCTACTGCCTGATTTCCGGAAACTCCGTATCCGTATCTTAGTTTCAATTGGTCTAAAGAATTAATATTTTTAAGGAATGATTCTTCTTTTAGATTCCAAGCCAGACTGAAAGAAGGAAAGTTATCCCATCTATGGTCGTAAGACAACAAGGAAGAACCGTCTCTTCTGAATGTTACTGTGGCCATATAGCGGTTCATTAAGACATAGTTGATTCGTCCGAAATATGATATGGCTGTTGTCTTGCTAACCTCATTGTCTTCTAGTTTGCTGGTTTCTGCCAACATCATATTTTTCCAGCCGATGCTTTCGGAAGTTAATCCTTCTGCAGTCTGCCTCATGATGTATGAACGTGATAGGCTTTCTTCTACACCAATAGTAGCGTTGATACGATTATTCTTGTTTAGTTCCTTTGTATAGTTAAGTGTATTTGTCATGCGCCACCCCCATGAATTTGCATCATAATATGTAGCTAATGATTTTCCTTTTAGGAATCCATTCATACTTTGTTTGCTGCTTGTGGTTCCATAAAAACGGTTTCCTATATTTATTTGCTGTTCATTTCTGAATGTTAATCCGGGAATAATTTCATAACTGATATATGCCTGTAACCAGTTATTAAAAGTCATATCCTCGTTGTTATTCCTTTTTTGTTCATCAATGAAACCTATTGGATTGTAAATACCGGTATTGTCGATAGTTCCTTGGGTGAGGTTTCCTTCTTTATCATACGGAAGTACAGTTTGCGGAAATTGTTGTGCCAAAGTGAGTAGACTGTATTGTCCGGAGAAGTTATTTCCTGCAGCACTATTAATCATTCCATAAAAATTAGCTCCAAATTTTAGTTTTTTAGTGATATTAGCATCCACTTTTAAACGATAGTTCCATCTGTCATTTGTGGAATGGCCGGCAATTCCTTTATTATGAATATATTGAGTGGAAAATAAGAAGCTCATTTTATCATTTCCTCCTTTGATGCTGATGTCATGAGAATGGCTGATGGCGTAATCATTGATGATATTTCCCATATAATCATAAATATCATATCCATTGGTGAAATTAGTGATTTGTCTTTCTGTATATAGGTCTTTACCATAATATGCCTGATTCCAATCATTGGCCATACGGGCGAACTCATTTACGGGCATGATGGAAGGTTTGTCGGCTGGTGTTCCGGCAACAACATAACCATTGTAGTCTACTGATAATTTGCCCTCTTTAGGAGACTTTGTTGTAATCAAGATGACACCGTTGGCTCCTCTTGAACCATATATTGCTGTTGATGAGGCATCTTTTAGTACTTCAATAGATTTTATATCAGCGGGATTTATGGCACTGAGGTTACCACCAGGAAAACCATCGATAACGACTAGTGGGCCACCGTCTGCTTTTATGGAGTTTACACCGCGGACGCGTAGCGTAGGGGCAGCACCTGCTGCTCCGGATGAGTTTACAATACTAAGCCCGGCAATGCGTCCTTGGAGCAAATCGGCTACTTGGGCCGCAGGCATTTTTTTTAAAGTCTCAGCTGCATTAATGGAAGATATAGCTCCGGTTAAGTCGGACTTTCGTTGTACCCCATAGCCAACCACTACGACTTCATCTAAATTACTAGTTTCTTCATTCATCTTTACATTGATGACATTTCGACCTTGTATTTTAATTAGTTGTTCTTCATAGCCAATATATGAGAATCTTAGTGTTGCATTTGTGGAACTTATATTGAGAGAGTAGGTACCATTCATATCTGTGATGGTCCCATTTGATGTTCCGGTTTCCAAGATACTAACTCCAATAAGAGGGTTTCCCTGAACATCTTGTACGCTTCCTGTTATTTGCTTTCTACTCTGGGAATAAACAAAGGGAGTAAAAAGGAAAAAGAACATAAAGATGCATATCGGTAAAGATTTTATTCGTGATGCATCTCGCAGAATTTTGCTTTTCAATAGTTTCATTTTCATTTTGTATTAAATTTGGTATTGCAGTTTATTGATTGGATATCCTAATAGTGCAAATATAGCCTGATATATCAAGGTGTCGATTTGATTTTACGCAGACTAGTCCTCAAAAAACGTAAGTTTAATCTACTGTATTCTTCATTTCTTTTATGAATTTTACACTTTCTTGCCATATTGCTGTATTCGTGTCAGGTAGATTGTTGTTTATATCATGTATTATTATACCGTTACACCATTGTTGGGCGGTTTTCAATGCAGTTTTCCATTCCGTTGCTTTTATTGTATAATTGTTATTAAGCGAGGTGGTTGGCAAATATACATATATTGGTTTTCCTTCAGATTTGAATTGTGCTTCTTTTATAGTAATGTATAATTCTTTCTTCCAAGTGATTGTGTCATTATCAACGATAGGGGCATTTATGATAATGGCATCTGTGAATTTTTCCGGCTCTTGCGGAGAATTCATTGTATTTATTGCCCAACTTCCCATGTTGACATGCATATTTGAATTATGAAGCCTTAGTTTACCTAAACTTGTGGAGGGTATTTGCCATATTTGATTACCATTGTCTTTTTTTAACAATTTGTAAATTTCTTGATAATCTAATATATCACTCTTTTTATTAATCGGTGCAATACATATAGGCGTATTGGAGGATTTTGGAGTTTGTATGGCAAATTGTTTCACTTTGTCTACATCAAGAACAAAAGTTTCATTGGTACAGTTTCCCAAATCTTTTTCATTAATCATTTGTATCGTCTGAACTCCATATTGGGCTAATTGGGGGTGATTTGTGTTTAAATATATATTGAATTCTTGTGGAGTAGAAGTCAATATGGACAAGTTTTCTTTTTCAGGAAACACAATCTGTCTTTTGTGGGAATGGATAAAATGTTTTGTTACTTCCCAGATTTGTTGAACCCGAAGATCCTCCCAGAATACTGATTGATCATTTTCATCTGTTCTACTTGACCATATGATACTTCCATCACAATATGTATAAGTAGCCTCTAGCATTTGTTTCCAAATGTGGGGGGGAATGAATTGTTTATAATATGGACTATCTTTTTTATCATAGTATTGGGGCCAAATATATGCTATAATTTTTTTATTGGGGTAGTGCTTTTTTATTTCTTTTACTGTTATTTGTAGATCTTTTATCCAAGATTCGATATTAGGCTCGGCAATGTAAAGAGAGGGTTGAGCTACATCTGCATATTTGAGTGCAGCCCAACGTTTTTTATTGCTTTTTCGCCAAGTCATCAATATACTATCTTCTGACATTTTGGGATGGTAGTATCGGTGTACACATAAGGCTGTAGGAGCGGCTCCATAGTTGCCGATTGTTATGTTTGGTGAAATATTTTGTCTAAAGTAACTAAATAATGTGTCGAATCTTTGTTCTATTTCCTGGTCTGTAAGTGAAGGCTCGTAATACCATTGTTCTATATCCGTTGAAATCATAGTTCTCGGAAATAAGGATGCAAGTTTGGCTTGTTTCTCGATTTTGTTGAAGTCAAGTATGACTTTTGAAGGATGATCGGAGTGTTTTTTTGTCAAGGTTACTTCATACATTAGATAAACAGGCTGAAGACCATAGTAACTTAAGTCTGGTTTGCCGATGTATGACATAGCATCATAAATGAGAAATTGTTTTATTTCCTGTTCCTTATTACTACAATATGCTGTGGAAATATAGCATAAAGTGAGAGAGAGCAAAATGAATCGATTGATAGTGGCTCTGCAATTAATTTTTGAGTTTTTCATAAGATATTTTTTATTATGTAATGTTTTTTGTCAACTAGTGGGACATAAATACCACTCGAAGAAATTGTAAAGGATTTCATTTGATTCGGGATCAGGATCATGTTTCGCTCTATTGGTCATCGCTACTCTGTTTTCATACCCTAGAATTCGATTAATGAGTATTGTATGATTTAGAGGTATCCATCTTTCAGGTCCGTCAGAGAAGCCTCCGGAAACAAGAAAAGGGCGGGGAGCCATAAGTGCATGAATTTCATGTAAATCATGCCCATTTTTACGTAACTGCGAATAAATTCCTTTTGCTTTAGTATATCCGTTTTTGTTCCAGGTATCTTTCCAGGGCGGAGGGTAATAGCCAAGATACCAAGGTTCCCAATAGTTGATGTATCCCCTTTTGGTTTCATCAAAAACAATACCCGGATCACTCCATGCAGCGCATGCAAATTTGTCATAGAGGCAAGATGCAAACATTGCCCATTTCCCTCCATATGAATGTCCGACAATGCCAATTTTAGTAGAGTCTACATCAGGAACTTTGGCTAATGCTTCCCATGCATTGGCAGCTGCATAGGCTAATGCTGATAGAGGTTGTAGAGAAGCATTATTGATCGTCGGATAATATATGGAGTATGTTTTTTCTTTCGTTGTTTGGGTTGTTCCTAATGACAGGGTGATAAATCCTCTTTTAGTAAGTTGATAAGCGAAGTCACGATTAGGTTTTCCACCGATTCCAATGGCAGTTTCAGGTTCATAAAAAACAGAAATAATAGCAGGCTTCTTCCCTCTCTTATCAGGGATTAGTAAATACCCTTCTGTTTGTTCATTAGGAACCCAATAGAAGCGGACACGATATTGATAGAAGTTCTCACGTTTAAGCGTATCTAATATTTCAAATTTTTGATTTTTAATTATAGGAGGCCATTTCCCCATTAAATTCATCCATGTATCTTTTATTTTTTTTCGTTTTTTATTCCAATCATTTACATTCTTGATAGTGTCTCCATTATTCAGTAACAGAGGGGAACGATAATTTCCATAATTATCTTTATATATCACTGGCGGATTGAAATAATCTTTTATTTTATTCCATGCTTTTGTATTATATTGCAGTGAATTAGTTTGTTTATTCTCTATACAACTAGCTGTGCAGAACCCTATGCAGATAATTATATAGTATATAAAAAACTGTTTGGAAAATCCGAACTTTATTGTTAGCTGCGCTTTCCTTTTGCTGTGTTTTTGAATGGTATTTGACATTTTAGAATATATTTATTTAAGGATATAACAAAGATTGGGTATAGCTAATACATTCTTCGTTAAATTGAGAGAGTATTAACTTTTATGACAAAAGTAGGTTGTTTCTATAATAGTTTTTATAGTAAAAACGAAAAGTACTATTCAAAAAACGAAGATTAAATATGACTAGTCTTCTTTTGGCGATATTCAAGAGGTGAACAACCTTTATATTTTTTAAAGACGCGCGAGATATTATTATAATCTTTGAACCCTACCTCTATTGCCAAATCAGCTAAAGACCGATCTGTCGTGAGCAATAAATCCGCCAGATGGTTACAACGGCAATTCAGAATATATTGATATATAGAGGTATTCATCGCATTCTTGAATTTCACCTCAAAGTTTCTGCGCGATAACGGAATGTTGGCAAGCAAAGATTCTATCGTCAGGTCGGAGCTGTAATGTGAATCTATATATTTCACCACTTCGAGAATATAAGGGTCTTTGATATTGTGTTTCTCCGTCGATTGGCGTAGTTCGATGCGGATGGGGTTGATAACAATATTGAAAGTGCCTTCATGTTCTTTCTTTATTTGTTGGTGGATGAGTCTGCCGATAGAATAGCCTCCTCTTTCTACTTCCAGCTCTATGGATGAAATGGGTGGGTCGGAAATATTACACATCAGTTCGTCGTTATCTACACCCAATAGAGCGATTTCTTCGGGGATATGAATGTTGTTCATCCGGCAAGTTTCAGAAATGAATAGGGCGTGCGCATCATCACAACAAAATAGAGCGACTGGCTTGGGGAGTTGCTGCAACCATTGGCTGACTTCCATTCTTATCTCGTCTTCCTGCTTATCCGATTCGAAACTGAAAAATTCGCCTCCGATACGTTTTACTTCTTGCCGATACCCTTCGCAACGTTCGTCAGACCAAACCACCCCTTTAACGCCGAAATAAGCAAAATTGCGAAACATTCTCTTGGCAAAAAACTGGGCTGCCATTCTTCCCGTTCCTTTATAGTCGCCTGTTAAATTAGAGTAAGTGACGCTCCGGTGATGGTAGTTTTGTAGTACTACCGGAATATTCAGCTCCTTCTGCAAATCGATCGTATCATTATTCCACTGACCGATAATGGCGTCGGCTTTCCATTCTTTCGCCCATCTTAAAATGCCTTGTTCACCATGCATTGCGCTATAATAAGAAGGTAGTCGGTAAAAGAGCCAGGGACCGTTTTCTTTGGAGTATTGGACAAGTCCCCGTAGCAGTTTCCTGTCAAATTCGCTTGAATAGTCTATCAATAGAAGAATCTTAATCATAGTTCTATGTTTTTCTTTAGTATAATGTAGGGATGCACAAATATAGAAGAATTCCTTTGTTTTCCTATAATAAAGACTTAATTTTGTAGCAAGAAAAACTTGTATGACACCCGGGTCTCGTGCTGTACGACACCCGGGTGTTGTTGTGTTCGACACCCGGGTCTCAGTATGCATGACACCCGGGTGTCGTACAAATTATGATAACTAACTTAAAAAGAAAGGAGCGTAAGATTATGTCTATCCCTTATGTAGTGAGAAAGAAAGCGGATTTATCATCCGGAGAACGGAAAGAGTTATGGTATGGTGTACCTAGTAAAATGCAGCGAAGAGGAGGAGTGAAAAATAAAGAACTTGCAGTACGGATGGCAAAGACAACAGGCTTTCATCGTGGGCAGATAGAAGGAATCCTGTCGGAGTTGGTTGAAAGTATTCAGGACCTGCTTTCCTCCGGTCATTCGGTGACCATTGAGGGATTGGGAACCTTTCAAACGGCACTGACCAGTCAGGGATGTGTGCTGCCCGAACAGGTAACGCCGGGGAAAGTTGCTATTTCACGCGTATATTTTGTGGCAAACTCAAAATTCAGCAGGGAACTGAAGAAGACAAAGTGTACCCGCATACCTTTTAAATATTATATGCCCGAAAGTATGCTAACGAAAAATATGAAGAAAGCAGACCGGGAACTGGAACAAACAGAATACGACATAGAAGAGCCGGAAATCGACGAATAGTTGAATAAAAAGCAATATTGTCTTGTTAATTGAACAGAATTAGATTATATTTGTTCAGTGGTTAGAACAATATCTTGAAATATGATTAGAAGAGAAATACTAAAAGAAGTTCTATTAGATAATAGAAATGAGGTGGTCAAACATCAAGTTATACCTCGTAGCTTTCAGTTTGAAGAGTTTGGAAATTATGTATTTGTAGGTATCCGGCGAGCAGGAAAATCATTTTTACTTTATCAACGGATACAGGAACTTTTGCATAGTGGGCATACTTGGAATGAAATGCTATATGTGAACTTTGAAGATGAACGTTTGATTGGAATGACGGCGGCAGATTTAAATCTCATACTGGAAGTACATGCCGAGATGTCAACAGACAGGCCGATGCTTTTCTTGGATGAAATTCAGAATATTGATGGTTGGGACAAGTTTGTTCGGCGATTGGCTGATAATAAATATAGGGCTTATGTGACAGGAAGCAATGCTAAAATGCTTAGTCAGGATGTAGCTACCACTTTGGGGGGACGATACATTACAGTACATGTATACCCTTATGATTTTAAAGAGTTTCTTTATGCTAATGGGGTTGAAGTTACAGAGAATTCTTTATTTGCAACAGAGAGCCGGGCAGAAATAAAGCGTATATTCAATGATTATTTTCGTTCCGGTGGTTTCCCGGAAGGGGCATCGCTTGCCGCAAAACGGGATTATCTGACAAGTGTTTACCAAAAGATATATTTAGGAGATATTGCTGCAAGACATTCCATCGAAAATACTTTTGCTTTACGCATCCTTTTCCGCAAATTGGCCGAAAGTATAAAGCAACCGGTTTCGTTTACTCGTATAACTAATATTGTAGCTTCAACCGGAGTGAAAATATCGAAGAATACTGTCATTAACTACATGGAATATGCCAAAGATGCTTGCCTGCTGATTCCTATACAAAATATTGCGGATAAATTGGTGGAGCGTGAAACTAATCCGAAATATTATTTTGCGGATAATGGCATTCTCAATTTGCTTCTTTTGGATGCTGATACCTCGTTGCTTGAGAATTTGGTTGCTGTGACACTATTGCGGCGTTATGGGACGGATGATGCTGTATTCTTTTATAATAGAAATGTAGAGGTTGATTTTTATTTGCCTGATATAGGAGTGGCTATACAGGTCTGTTATACCATGAATCTCTCTGATGAGACTTTCCAACGGGAAGTTCAGGCATTAGTAAAATTGAATAAGGTATTTGAATGTCGGCAGTTATTGATAATAACGTATGACGATGAAGAACGGATTGAGTTGGAAAAATGTGCGATTGAGGTAATACCGGTTTGGAAGTGGTTGTTGGGTAAATAAGATAAATTAATACCCTCCCTGTCTTATTTATGAGATAAATCCCTATCTTTGTGGCACTTTTTACGAAAAAAGCAAATTCAAATTAATAGATATAGAAAAGAAAATGGCACAAGAAGACGTTTTTAAGAAGCTTGTATCGCATTGCAAAGAGTATGGTTTCGTATTCCCTTCGAGCGATATCTACGACGGACTAGGCGCTGTGTATGACTACGGTCAGATGGGCGTTGAATTGAAAAATAACATCAAGAAATACTGGTGGGACAGCATGGTGCTGTTGCACGAGAACATTGTCGGTATCGACTCTGCCATCTTTATGCACCCTACTATCTGGAAGGCTTCCGGACACGTAGACGCATTCAATGACCCTTTGATTGACAATAAGGATTCTAAAAAACGTTATCGTGCTGACGTACTGATTGAAGATCAATTAGCAAAGTATGACGATAAAATCAATAAAGAAGTAGCGAAAGCTGCCAAGAGATTCGGCGAATCTTTTGATGAGGCTCAATTCCGTTCTACCAACGGGCGTGTATTGGAGCATCAGGCAAAACGTGACGCACTTCACACTCGCTTTGCTAAAGCTCTGAACGATGGTAATCTGGACGAATTGCGCCAGATCATTATTGATGAAGAAATCGTATGCCCGATCTCCGGTACAAAGAACTGGACAGAAGTTCGTCAGTTCAATCTGATGTTCTCTACTGAAATGGGTTCTACTTCCGAAGGAGCAATGAAGATTTATCTTCGTCCGGAAACTGCACAAGGTATTTTTGTAAACTACCTCAATGTACAGAAGACGGGTCGTATGAAAGTTCCTTTCGGTATCGCACAGATTGGTAAGGCTTTCCGTAACGAGATCGTTGCCCGTCAGTTCATCTTCCGTATGCGTGAGTTCGAACAGATGGAAATGCAGTTCTTTGTAAAACCGGGAACTGAACTTGACTGGTTCAAGAAATGGAAAGAAATCCGTCTGAAATGGCATAAAGCTCTTGGATTCGGCGATGCAAGCTATCGTTATCACGATCACGATAAACTGGCTCACTACGCAAATGCCGCTACTGATATCGAATTCCTGATGCCGTTCGGATTCAAAGAAGTGGAAGGTATTCACTCTCGTACTAACTTCGACTTGTCTCAACATGAGAAGTTCTCCGGCAAGAGCATCAAATACTTCGATCCGGAACTGAACGAGTCTTATACTCCGTACGTAATCGAAACTTCTATCGGTGTTGACCGTATGTTCCTTAGCATCATGAGCGCATCTTATTGCGAAGAGCAATTGGAAAATGGTGAAAGCCGTGTGGTTCTGAAATTACCTGCTGCTTTGGCTCCGGTGAAACTGGCGGTTATGCCGTTGGTAAAGAAAGACGGTCTGCCTGAAAAAGCCCGCGAGGTTATTGACAGCCTGAAGTTCCACTTCCATTGCCAATATGACGAAAAGGATAGTATCGGTAAGCGTTATCGCCGTCAGGATGCTATTGGTACTCCGTACTGTGTAACAGTCGATCATCAGACATTAGAAGATAACTGCGTGACATTGCGTAACCGCGATACCATGCAACAAGAGCGTGTAGCTATCTCTGAACTGAATAATATCATCGCAGACAGAGTAAGCATCACTTCTCTATTGAAAACTTTACAATAAACCTTTGACGAATGAGTAAAAAGATCTATTTATTCTCCTTAGTATTGCTGGCTCTTGCATTCACTGCTTGCAGTGAAACGGAAGAGACGGGCAAATATGATAACTGGCAGGCACGTAATGAAGCTTTTATAGATTCAATAGCCAATGCTCATGCAAATACCGCTACACGTGGTCAGTTGGATTCTATTCATATGATTGCATATCCTGGAGTTCCTATCTATTTTAAAAAGAAAACTCCTGTGGGAGATGGGGTGATTCAAAATATTATCCCGCGGGCAACAGATGAGGTTACTGTATATTATAAAGGTTCTTATATCATTTGGGGTAATACTGGTGGTTATGTTGATAAACAAGATAACTTTATAGGGGAAGCGTTTGATGGCTCTTTTACTGAAGCGAATCCTAGCATTGATTTTTCAAGAACTGCGAACTTAACAATTAATGGGCTTGTGACTGGTTTGTCAGAGGTATTGCAACGAAGAAAAATTGGTGAACGTTTGGAAGTGTATGTTCCATGGAAATATGGTTATGGTAGTAGTGATTATACTCCAAAAGGTTCTTCGATTACTATTTTAGGTTATTCAACTTTAGTATTTGATGTTCAAATGTTAAAGTGCGAAAAATAATCACTTATTACCATTAAAATAAAGTTCCCTTATTCTAATCCTATTTCATCTATGGCAAAGGATAGAATAAGGGAACTCATTATTTATATAGTACTGGTTTAGGTATGATTTTTATTCTATGAATTATTTCTAAATCTGAATTATTTCGTATCTTGTATTTCTGCCAGGAGTAATGCCATAAAAATCTTTTTCTGCTGGTAAATCAAACCCTTTAGAACTATTTGGGCCGGTCCACCTAATAGCCTGATTGGCGTTTTTTCCGTTTTCATCATCAATCCATAAAATATTATGGGATCCAGGTAGTGGAGCAGTTCCAATTACCCCAAATTTGAAAGGTAATTTACCAGAGGCTCCCCATTCAAATTTCCAAAAGAAACCGGTGTTTTTATCGAAATAATTTGGACCCAATGAGGCTAAACCTGCATTATCTATAATATGATTTTTGTTATTATGGTCTTCATTATCGTGATGCCGTTTAACTACATGCATATTCTCCGTATACAAATATGGTAGATAGAATGCTAATACTCCGCCAGTTGCATAGCCTGTAGGTATTACACAAAAGTGAAACTCTACATTCCCATTTCCATCTACTCTAGTTGCTCCTATATTTCCTGTTGAATGTGTATCTCCACCATCTTCACAGTCCATAAAGTATACAAATTCACGATATCCCCCGCAGGTTTCATACTTAAAAACTCCCTCCATATTAACTGCCCTTGTGTATGCTCCTGCCTCCGTCCTTGTACGAATATTATCGGAGAATTGGATTTGAGCAATAGGATCTTGTATGGCTTTAATAAGCCATGGCTCTGCAACAGTTTCTTCTTGTGTTGTTGGGGTTAGTTCATCTTTTTCCTTTTTTAATTCATCAAGAGAATAGCCTTTTAAGACTAGTTCATAGTCGTTGATCATGTTTGCCAACTCTTTCTCATTAGTGTTTATGTCTTGCAGATCTTCATCTGAAGCGCAAGATGCTAATAAAGCACAGAAACATAAAAAGATAATTTTCTTCATAATACATTTTTTTAATTCGTTAGTAATGTTATTTTGAAAGTTCTTCATCAATAAGATGACAGATTTCCTCTTTTGAATTGGAATCAACTATTAGGCGTCCATTGATGATAAGTGTTGGTGTTGCATACACTCCAAGAAGCACTAATTGATTGATTGTGTTTTCAATTGCTTTTTTCCCGTCGTCATTTGCTATGTCATTTTGGAATTTGTTTATGTCCATAGACATATTGTGAGCTATTTTGAATACGGCTGTGGAATCAATATATCCTCTATATGCATATAATGAATCTTGGAATTCCCAGAATCTATTTTGCTTGTTCGCTGCGTCACTTGCTATTTCAGCGAATGTTGGCATTGCCGAATAGTGGATATAGCCAAATTTTACTTTATCTTTATATTCTTCATATATTGAATTGTAAAGGGAATGAGCATTAATACAGGATTCACAATCAAAATCAGATATTATAATGACAGAGACTTCTGATTTTAGATTGCCCCTGTAGTAGGTATGCAGGTTATCTAGGTCAACTCTTGGACTCTTTGGAGGATAGAGATATTTAGTTATCTTTTTATTCCTTTTTAGTGAGTCCAGTAAATTGTTGACAATAGCTCCTTTCAAATGAAATGAGCGCGTGGCTTTACCGGTAGGAGAATCTATTGCTACGCTATATATACTTTTTCCTCGAAATTCTGTAATTGATTCTAGCCTGTACCGTTTTAAAAGAGAATCTATTCCGCACTGTTCTATTTGAGCGTTTGTATAATCATCTATATATTCTAGATAACTCATCTGTTTCTTGTTGGCTTCTTTCTGTAGTAGTTTGACATTTATCAATTGCTCAAGAGCTTTTTTCTTGATTTTATGAATTCTGCAAAGCTCGTCATAAAGTTCTTGCTTTATAATTGTATTTATTTCATTGGCATATATTACTTCTCCATCAAGTTCAGCTATTATATCTTTTTCGTTGTGTTTGGAACTCCGATGAGAATTACAAGATGCATAAAATAATATTATCAGCGTGGCTGATATATAGTATAGAGTAAGTCTCATAATATCAATCAATTGTAAATATTCCAGTTGTGAACCACGAAGACGTTGATATTTCAAGAGTGTATTCAGCCTTTTTATCTTCTTCGGATAAATCAATGAGTCTGACTTTCTCTAAAGATATAATCTTTTCATAGTAGATTGTTTTTCCAGTTTCAGAATTAATGATTGTGATTGTTACATCTTTGGATGGATGCTCAAATTCAACCTCTAATAATGAATTGTTTATATACACTCGCACAGGATCGGGGTGGTTAGTAGAGCGATGCTCTATCGGCTGTCTAACTTTCATTTTTATTTGTCTTCTTGTGTCTGATGGCATTGAAAAGATAAAGCTAGAGCAAAGAGCCATGAATGTGAATAAAAGTAGATTTCGTTTCATAATAGTTTTATTGTTATTGATTTTCAGCAAAAGTAGTATGATTTGCTATATGTTACAATAACAAATAATAACAATATGATTATATATAGCTATTGGTAATCAGTGTGTTATAAAATATATATAACAAAAAACTAATTGTGATAACAGGGCATTGTGTTCATTTACTTGCTTTCTCCTTTAGCATCGAAAATTATAGAGAAACTAAGGTCAGATAATTGTTTTTTTATACGATATTTCCTTTGAGTCAGTGCAGACTGGCTTCCGGCTTTCATACAAACTTTGATTGTATTATTGGATAATTGGAGGTAGTTAAGTATGCAGTAATAGAGATCGTCTTGTGTTAGACTAGGGTATTGTTCTAATAACTCTTGCATCGCTTCAATGAAGGCTTCGTTTATTTCTTGATAAATCAGTGATAACTCTTCTTGAGTTATCTCTTTCTCTTTTTTGTTTTTAGATGTTTCTATTGATTGAATTTTTTTATAAGATGTAGTCGTTTTGAATAGACGTACGCATATCTGAAGACTTTGATGCCATAACTTTATTCTTTGATTTAATATATCTGCATATCTGTGTTCATTGATTTCATTGGCATGAGATAGTGCTCTGATTTCTTCTTTTAATGTGGCTTTTTCTGTCTGATTCTTCATTAGTAGCTGCTGCCAGTGTATATGTGTCTTTTTATTGCGATTGCTTATATACATTACAGTATAGATAAACAGAAACATTGTAACTAATCCACCAATAATGAATATTACTTTTGTTTGTTGTGATTGTTTTTTTATTTGTTCTTTATATATATCTATTGAGTGTTTTTTGATGAGATTGTTAATTTCAGTATGGTGAATAATTTTCTGGATAGAGTCATAGCAGGTTAAAGCTGTATCGTTATATAGAATTGCCTGTTCATAATTTTTGTTTTCTTTGTTTATTTCATACAAAGTCTGATAAATAGAAGCTTTAGTATAAATATTGGCCTTAGTACTAGCTCGGGATAAATAGTGAATAGCAGAATCAGTTTCTTCGAGATTATACAATATACTTCCTTTCCAAAAGTAAGTAGGAGATAAATTAATGTTAGAAGGAGCATATCTCAAGGCTAAATCTATTTGCTTTTTAGCTTCTATATATAACCCTTGGTCGTCATATACCTTTGCTATATCACAAAAAATTGCATTTTCCCACAATGAATCTTTGATAGATTGTGCTATTGATAATGCTTTTTGATAATAAGATAATGCTTTTTCTTCCTCATCTTGTATTGCATAAACATTACCTAATCCTCGGGTTGCGTGTAAAATTCCATATTTGTCTTGCATTTTTTCTGCAGTTGCGTATGATTCTTTATATGTTTTGATAGCTGGAAGATAAAACTCTTGACTCTCGTAACATAAAGCCAGGTTATTGTATATTTGTAATATTGGAGCTTGGTTTGGGGATGCTGTTTTTAAAGCTGTTAGATAAGCTTCTGTTGCTTTTATATATTCTTTATTGTCTTGATACACTCTTCCGAGATAATAAGCTTTTGTTTTTAGCTTATTATTACTGTTATCCTTATAGTAGTCAACTGCTATTAGAATTAGAGAGTCATTGCGGTGAGATTTGAAATTCTTATCTAAAGCTTCTGTTAATAATAGTGCATACATGGCTTTTGCTGATTTATTAGATATTTCTTCAATAGATAGCTTTTCCAATATGCATAATGCGCTGTCAGCACGTTTGTCTATTAATGAATCTGCTAATTGTAATTGAGGGGCAGTGTTTGAATTATGACACGCATTAAAGAAAATGCATAGTGTTGTAATTAGAATAGTTAGGTAGTTCGGTTTCATAGAGTTTTATCTGTTTCTGCAAAAGTAAGTATTTATAAATAAAAAGTAGAATCGTTTGTCTATAAAACTTCTTTTAATAAGACGTTTCCCTTATTTTTTTATACTACTCTCCCTAATCTGCAAATGTGTTGGAATCGTCACCTGCTTGATAGTCTTATCTCCTTTTATCCGATCGATAAGTAGTTGGCAGGCAGTTTCTCCCATTTTATAGGTCTGATGTGATACTGCTGATAATTTCGGTTCCACATAATTAGCATGCTGCTCGTCTGTATACCCGATGATTGCCACATCATTCGGAATCCGGAGGCCATGGTTTTTGATAACTTCCATTGCTGCGAAAGCCAATGTATCATTCATGGCAAGAATAGCATCTGGAGGCTGTGGAAGTGACAGTAAAGTTTCTGTGGCAATCTTGCCTTCCTCATAATCAATCTTCCGGCAAACAACTAGCTCCTTTTCGATAGGAATACGATTCTCACGCAAGGCTTCCAGATAACCATGTTTTCTTCTCTTTACAATATCCAAATGATTGGCTCCACCGATAAAGGCTACCCGTTTACTTCCATTATCCAACAGATGTTGTGTTGCCATTTGCGCTGATTGTACCCCATCCGCTACGACCGAAGAAAACTGGTCGGTCAGGCAAACACGGTCGAACAGGATAAGTGGCATATTAATGTCTTTCAAGGCGGAGATGTGGGAGAAATCGGTTGTTTCTTGAGACAGACAGGCAATGATACCTTCCACGCGCATATTGACCAGATTCTCAATATTTCTTTTTTCGTGCTCGTAAGACTCATGCGAGGTCGTGATAATCACAAAATATCCGTTGGCAATAGCCATATTCTCTATCCCATTCAGAATTGATGCAAAGAAATGAGTGACAATATCCGGAACGATCACTCCGATGATACGTGGTGCATTTTTCCGCAGGCTCATGGCAAAAGGATTGGGGCGGTAGTTCATCTCTTTAGCCAGTGCCTTTGCTTTGGCGCAAAGTTCACGGCTGATTTCCGGACTATCTTTTAGTGCCCTGGATACAGTAGGAATCGACACCCCCAATGCTTGGGCGAGATCTTTGAGTGAAGTATGTTTCCGGTTTTCCATTTGAAAGTCTGCAACTTAGATTCTTTTTACAAAGAAAGCACATTCCCGGAAAATTAAAAGCATTTGAAGCAATATTTTTTACGTAAACCGTTACGTTGGTTTTTCGACCGCTCTCTGCTGCACTGAAACTATTACTGACCTATTTTTGTCGCATACAAAATGATTTAAAACCTAAAAGTATGCAATACCATGAAATCGGAAAGACAGGGATGAAAGTATCATCTCTTAGTTTTGGAGCTTCTTCTTTAGGAGGAGTTTTCCATGATTTGAAAGAAAAAGAAGGCATTCAGGCTGTGTTTACCGCTGTTGAGGCAGGAATGAACTTTATCGATGTGTCTCCTTATTACGGACATTATAAAGCGGAAACTGTTTTAGGAAAGGCGCTAAAAGATCTTCCTCGCGACCGTTATTACCTTTCTACCAAAGTGGGACGTTATGGAAAAGATGGAGTAAATCTGTGGGATTACTCTGCAAAACGTGCGACAGAAAGTGTGTATGAGAGCATGGAACGTTTGAATATAGATTTTATCGATCTGATAAATGTACACGATGTTGAATTTGCCGATTTGAATCAGGTAGTTAATGAGACTCTGCCTGCTTTGGTTGAGTTGCGTGAAAAAGGAGTGGTAGGACACGTTGGAATTACCGACTTGCAACTCGAGAACCTGAAATGGGTAATTGACCATTCACCAAGCGGTACGATTGAATCTGTGCTTAGCTTCTGCCATTATTGCCTGTGTGATGATAAATTAGCAGACTTCCTGGACTACTTCGAATCCAAAGAAATCGGCGTGATTAATGCTTCTCCCCTTTCAATGGGACTGTTGAGTGAACGTGGTGTTCCTGCCTGGCATCCGGCTCCCAAACCTTTGGTAGAGGCTTGCCGTAAAGCAATGGAACATTGCAAAGCTAAGAATTATCCGGTTGAGAAGCTGGCTATGCAGTTCTCCGTCAGCAATCCCCGTATAGCAACGACTTTGTTTAGTACGACTAATCCGGAGAATGTGAAAAAGAACATCGCTTTCATCAAAGAACCTATTGACTGGGAACTCGTTCGGGAAGTGCAGGAGATTATCGGAGAGCAGAAACGTGTAAGTTGGGCAAACTCATAAAACAGCGTCATTCGTATGGACTATACAATTATTGATGCGCACGCCCATCTGTGGTTACGACAGGATACTGTTGTGGACGGATTGCCTATCCGGACTTTGGAAAATGGCCGTTCGGAATTTATGGGAGAAATCCGGCAAATGGTTCCGCCCTTTATGATAGACGGAGTGAATAGCGCGGAAGTTTTTCTTTCGAATATGGACTATGCGCAAGTGGCTGCGGCTGTCATTACCCAAGAGTTTATTGACGGTATTCAGAATGATTATTTGTCGGAAGTCGTTTCCCATTATCCCAACCGTTTCTTTGTTTGCGGAATGTGTGAGTTTCGCAAACCTGGATTTCTGGAGCAGGCGAAAGAGCTTATAGCCAAAGGTTTTAAGGCTATAAAAATACCTGCCCAACGCTTGTTGTTAAAAGAGGGACGGGTAATGCTGAATAATGAGGAAATGATGCAGATGTTTCATTCTATGGAAGAACGGAATGTCATGCTCTCCATCGACTTGGCTGACGGAGCAACACAGGTTCCCGAAATGGAAGAGATTATTCAGGAATGTCCCCGCCTAAAAATAGCTGTCGGACACTTCGGAATGGTGACACGTCCGGACTGGAAAGAACAAATCCGCCTGGCACGTCATCCCAATGTGATGATTGAATCCGGCGGAATCACCTGGCTTTTCAATGATGAATTTTATCCTTTCAAAGGAGCAGTGAAAGCCATTCGGGAAGCGGCGGATTTAGTTGGCATGGAGAAACTGATGTGGGGATCGGACTATCCGCGCACCATTACAGCAATCACCTACAAGATGTCATACGATTTTGTGGTGAAGTCTTCCGAGTTGACGGAAGAGGACAAAAGACTCTTTTTGGGAGAAAATGCCCGGAACTTCTATGGATTCACGGATCTCCCCGTACTTCCTTACATCAAGAACATGTCCGAATGATAGAGAAAACATCCTTATCGTAAAACTAGATTTATACCATGAAAAAGAATACATATACAATACCTTTAGCGTTAGTTTTCTGCCTTTTCTTTCTGTGGGCGATAAGCAGCAATCTGCTTCCCACAATGATCCGGCAATTGATGAAGACATGTGAACTGAATACCTTTGAAGCCTCCTTTACCGAGACTGCCTACTGGTTGGCTTATTTTATTTTCCCCATCCCCATAGCGATGTTTATGAAACGTTACAGCTATAAGGCGGGAATTATTTTCGGACTGGTATTAGCAGCAATCGGAGGCCTGCTTTTCTTTCCTGCCGCCATTTTAAAAGAATATTGGGCTTACCTCTGTATCTTCTTTATTATCGCTACGGGAATGTGCTTTCTGGAGACAGCTGCCAATCCGTATGTGACGGTTTTAGGAGCCCCCGAAACAGCTCCCCGCCGATTGAACCTAGCGCAGTCTTTCAATGGACTCGGAGCTTTTATCGCTGCCATGTTTTTGAGTAAGCTCATCCTTAGCGGAACTCATTACACGCGAGAGACCCTTCCTGTAGATTATCCGGGAGGCTGGCAGGCCTATATCCAATTGGAAACGGATGCCATGAAACTCCCTTATCTGATATTGGCTATACTGTTGATTGCCATAGCTGTTGTCTTCATCTTTTCAAAATTGCCGAAGATTGGGGACGAAGGAGAAACGGCTTCTTCCGATAAAATGACTTCTTCGGGTAAAACGAAAGAGGGTAGCCAGAAAGAAAAACTGATAGACTTCGGTGTATTGAAGCACTCACACTTGCGGTGGGGAGTGATTGCGCAATTCTTCTATAACGGCGGACAGACGGCGATAAACAGTCTGTTCCTGGTTTACTGTTGCACTTATGCCGGATTGCCGGAAGATACAGCGACTACCTTCTTCGGATTGTATATGCTCGCATTTCTTTTGGGGCGTTGGATCGGTACCGGATTGATGGTGAAATTCCGTCCACAGGATATGCTACTGGTTTACGCCTTGATGAATATTCTTTTGTGCGGGGTAGTGATGATATGGGGAGGTATGATCGGGTTATACGCAATGTTGGCTATCTCTTTTTTTATGTCTATAATGTATCCCACGCAGTTCTCATTGGCGCTAAAAGGACTGGGGAATCAGACAAAGAGCGGTTCGGCATTTCTGGTAATGGCTATTGTCGGCAATGCCTGTCTGCCACAGTTGACGGCTTATTTCATGCATGCCAATGAGCATATCTATTATATGGCCTATTGTGTACCGATGATTTGCTTTGTCTTCTGTGCATATTATGGTTGGAAAGGTTATAAAGTAATCGATTAATAAATTTATTTATCAAACATATCCAATGAAAGCAGTTCAAATTGTCAATCCCTCCGAAATGAAGGTGGTTGAACTGGAAAAACCGACCGTTGGTGCCGGTGAAGTATTAGTAAGAATCAAGTATGTTGGTTTCTGTGGCTCTGATCTGAATACCTTTTTGGGGCGTAATCCAATGGTGAAGTTACCGGTAATCCCGGGACATGAGGTAGGAGCGGTGATTGAGGAGGTTGGTCCGAATGTTCCGGCTGGCTTCGAAAAAGGGATGAACGTGACATTGAATCCATACACCAATTGTGGTAAATGTGCTTCTTGTCGTAATGGTCGTGTCAATGCTTGTGAACATAATGAAACGTTAGGAGTGCAACGCAATGGAGTGATGTGCGAATATGCCGTATTGCCTTGGACGAAGATTATTCCGGCTGGTAATATCTCTCCTCGCGATTGTGCGTTGATTGAGCCGATGAGTGTCGGATTCCATGCGGTATCTCGTGCGCAGGTGATCGATAATGAATATGTGATGGTTATTGGCTGCGGTATGATTGGTATCGGTGCCATTGTACGTGCTGCTTTGAGAGGGGCAACGGTCATTGCTGTCGACTTGGATGACGAGAAACTGGAACTGGCGAAAAGGGTAGGTGCTTCTTATGTGATTAACTCCAAGACAGAAAATGTACACGAACGGATGCAACAGGTAACGGAGGGCTTCGGTGCCGATGTGGTGATTGAAGCTGTCGGCAGTCCGGTCACTTATGTGATGGCGGTGGATGAAGTCGGATTCACGGGGCGTGTGGTTTGCATCGGCTATGCCAAGAGCGAAGTGGCTTTCCAAACAAAATATTTCGTTCAGAAAGAACTGGATATCCGTGGTTCCAGAAATGCGTTACCTGCCGATTTTCGTGCGGTTATTAATTATATGAAAGAAGGAAATTGTCCGGTGGAAGAACTGATTTCGAAGATAGCAAAACCGGAAGGAGCTTTGGAAGCTATGCAGGAATGGACGGCTAATCCGGGAAAGGTGTTCCGCATACTGGTTGAGTTCTGATAAGTTCTTGTAATAAGAATAGTTGTTGATACCTGTTGTTTCGGGTATGTAATAAGTGAGAGGAGGCTGAATACAGTCTCCTCTCTTTGGGAGATAGGGTGATGTAACATGAGTAAATATAGATGTAACATTCTTCATTCGATATGTAGCATCACAAAGAAATCATGTAGCATACTTTGGGCAATATATCTGTTTGCATTTTCTATTTTTGTGATGTGGAAGATAACAAGGAATATTTTAAATAATTAGCTTTCAAATAATAGATAATGTAGCCAGTTAATAAAAAACGAAGATTATGCTGAAAACAAAAATCAACACTATTTTACTGTGTACTCTTTTTACATTGTTCTTCCCGCTATCAGCCGGAGCACAATACCGTAATCCTATTCTTTATGCTGACGTGCCCGATATGTCGGTGTGTCGCGCAGGTGATTACTTTTACATGGTTTCCACTACTATGCACCTGATGCCGGGAGCGCCAATCATGCGTTCGCCGGACATGAAACATTGGGAAACTATCAGCTACGTATTTCCTCGCATTGACGATGGCCCCCGTTATGATCTGCTTGAAGGCACTGCTTACGGGCAAGGACAATGGGCATCATCTATCCGCTATCATGACGGTAAATTCTATGTATGGTTTACAGCCAATGGCGCGCCCGGACGTGGGTTTGTCTATACTGCGACAGATCCGGCCGGTCCCTGGAAACTTCTTTCGCGTCCCCCGCATTTTCATGACGGTTCGCTTCTGTTTGATGATGACGGGCGGGTGTATCTCTTTCACAGTACAGGACAGCTTACGGAGTTGAAACCCGATTTGACCGATGTACTTCCCGGTGGCATCAATCAGCAAATATTTGAACGGGATGCTGACGAACAAGGTCTGTTGGAAGGTAGTTCCGTCATCAAGCATAATGGGAAATATTATTTGCTGATGATTTCTATGGATTGGAGTATTCCCGGCCGTCTGCGTCGTGAAGTGTGCTATCGTGCCGATAAGATTACCGGACCTTACGAAAAGCGTGTCATTCTTGAAACGGAGTTTGACGGGCATGGCGGTGTTGGTCAGGGATGCATCGTAGACGGGAAAAACGGTGAATGGTACGGACTCATTTTCCAAGATCGTGGTGGCGTAGGGCGTGTGCCGTGTCTCATGCCTTGTACATGGACGGAAGATGGTTGGCCTATGCTGGGAGACAAGGACGGGCACATTCCGAATGATACCACTTTATCGTATATGTCAATGGATGGTATCTGCGGTTCGGATGATTTTTCCGCTTTCGGGCTTTCCCTCTATTGGCAGTGGAATCATAACCCCGTCGATCAGGCATGGAGTCTTACCGACCGTCCCGGATTTCTGCGTTTGAAAACCTCTCGTGTGGTAGATAACCTGTTTGTTGCTCCCAATACGTTGACCCAACGTATGGTAGGACCGAAATGCATGGGCACTGTCAGTCTCTCTCTGGGGGGGATGAAAGATGGTGACCGTGCAGGATTATCGGCTTTTAATGGTGACAGCGGTGTGCTTACGATTGAAAAGAACGGAAATAAACTGTCTCTTGTGATGAGTGAACAGAAAAGTGTGTTTGAGAAAACGAAGCGTGCCATTAGCCGTGTGGATATGACCGAACAAGCCCGTATACCTCTTAACAAAGAGCTTGTCTACTTGCGTGTGGAAGGTGACTTTACCAATGGACGGGATGAGGCTCGTTTTTCTTATAGTCTTGATGGGAAAACATGGCTACCTGTCGGTCTGCCTATTAAGATGAAATTTGACTACACCCGTATGTTCATGGGCAGTAAGTTTGCCATATTTAACTATGCTACACGTTCCGTGGGCGGTTATGTGGATGTGGACTCTTTTGATTATTCGTTCTGTGATGCGTCAATGTAACACACAAATATGTATTTGTAACCAATGAAACATTGTTTTATTAGGAAATAGGCTATTTTTGTTTCCAAATTAATCATAACTAATAAGTATAATATTATGAAAAGAGGTTGGATACCGATTATGGGTGTTTGTTTGGTGTTATCGTTTTCGGCATGTAAGCAATTGCTGCCTTACCAGGACACTTCTTTAACGGCGGAACAACGGGCAGAGGATTTGTTGCCCCGGTTGACTTTGGAAGAAAAAGTATCAATCATGCAAAATGCGTCACCTGCTATCCCTCGACTGGGAATTAAAGAATATGAGTGGTGGAATGAGGCGTTGCACGGTGTGGGACGTGCCGGATTGGCTACTGTTTTTCCCCAGTCTATCGGTATGGGAGCTTCTTTTAATGATTCATTATTATATGAAGTGTTCAATGCCACTTCCGATGAGGCTCGCGTAAAATCGCGTATTTTCGGTGAAAGCGGCGTGCTGAAACGCTATCAGGGATTAACATTCTGGACACCGAATGTCAATATATTCCGTGACCCTCGTTGGGGACGCGGTCAGGAAACATACGGTGAAGACCCTTATCTGACAGGACAAATGGGAATGGCTGTAGTCCGTGGTTTGCAAGGACCGGAAGATGCCAGGTATGATAAGCTGCACGCATGTGCCAAGCACTTTGCAGTTCATTCAGGACCGGAGTGGAACCGGCATAGTTTTGATGCGGAGAATATAGATCCCCGGGATTTATGGGAAACCTATCTACCTGCTTTTAAAGATTTGGTACAGAAAGCACATGTAAAGGAAGTGATGTGTGCCTACAATCGTTTTGAGGGAGAGCCTTGTTGTGGCAGCAATCGCCTGTTGATGCAAATATTGCGGGATGAATGGGGATACAAAGGCATTGTAGTCTCTGACTGTGGAGCGATTTCCGATTTCTATAGACCGGGAACGCATGGGACTCATCCGGATAAGGAACACGCCTCGGCCGCTGCTGTGCGGACAGGCACAGACCTTGAATGTGGAAGTGAATATGCTTCACTGGCGGATGCTGTAAAAGCCGGTTTGATTGACGAAAAAGAAATAGATATTTCATTGAAACGTTTGTTGACAGCACGTTTTGAACTGGGAGAAATGGACGAACAACCGGCTTGGTCGGAAATTCCAACCTCTGTGTTGAATAGTAAGGAACATCAGGCATTGGCTTTGCGTATGGCTCGTGAGTCATTGGTGCTCTTGCAGAATAAAAACAACATCCTTCCTCTGAATACCCATCTGAAAGTAGCCGTTATGGGACCTAATGCCAATGACTCCGTGATGCAGTGGGGAAATTATAACGGTATTCCGGCACATACGGTTACCTTATTGGAAGCTGTCCGTGCCAAACTACCGGAAGGACAAATCATATACGAACCGGGTTGTGACCGTGTGGACGGAAAGACACTCCAAAGCCTGTTTGATGAATGTAGCATAAATGGTAAACCCGGTTTCTTGGCAGAATATTGGAATAATCGTGATCGTGAAGGGGAAGTGGTCACTACTGACCAGATTTCCACTCCGTTCCATTTTGCAACAACAGGGGCTACTACGTTTGCGCCCGGTGTGGAAATTACTAATTTCTCGGCTCGTTATGAATCTGTCTTTCGTCCTTCGCAGTCCGGTGATGTTGCTTTCCGTTTCCAACTGGATGGTGAAGTGACTCTTATTATAAATGGTGAGCAAGTGGCTCAGAAAATATATGTTAAGAATCCGACGAACCTCTATACGTTACAGGCGAAAGCTGGAAAAGAGTATCATATCGAGATTTTATTCAAACAACGGAATGAAAGGGCTACACTTGATTTTGATTTGGGCAAAGAGGTCGGGATCGACTTGAACCTCGCAGTGAAGAGAGTAATGGATGCTGATGTGATTCTTTTTGCTGGTGGAATTTCTCCAAGTCTGGAAGGTGAAGAAATGCCGGTAGAAGTTCCCGGATTTAAGGGTGGTGACCGTACGGATATTGAACTTCCGGACGTTCAACGTGATTTGTTGAAAGCTTTGAAGAAGGCTGGTAAAAAGGTTGTCTTTATCAATTATTCCGGTTCAGCTATCGGACTAGTGCCCGAAACGACTACTTGTGAAGCGATTCTGCAGGCATGGTATCCGGGACAGGCGGGTGGTACAGCTATCGTTGATGCTCTTTGGGGAGAGTATAATCCCGGTGGACGCCTGCCGGTCACTTTCTATAAGGATGTGAATCAATTGCCGGACTTTGAAGACTATTCCATGAAGGGGCGTACCTATCGATATATGCAACAGCAACCACTTTTCCCATTCGGTCATGGGTTGAGTTATACTGACTTTACTTATGGAGAAGCTAAATTGAGCAAGAATACAATCGCCAAAGGTGAAAATGTAGTATTGACTATTCCGGTAAGCAATGTCGGGCAACGTGATGGAGAAGAGGTGGTTCAGGTTTATTTGAGACGTCCGGGTGATAAGGAAGGTCCCCGTTATACCTTGCGTGCTTTCAAACGCGTTCATATTCCGGCAGGGAAAACTGAATCAGTAGCTATTTCTCTTACCGGTGAGAACTTTGAATGGTTTGATGCAGAGTCGAATACGATGCGTCCGTTGGAAGGTACTTATGAATTACTGTATGGAGGAACTTCTGATAGAAATAAGTTGAAAACGATTGTAATGAACGTACAGTAATACCGCTTTGGAATTTTGTTTATTTTTACAGATAGACAATCCGGATTTATTTATTGAATGAATAAAGAAAGAACGACCTTGTTCCTTTAAAAGGAACGGGTCGTTTCTTTTAAACCAAGCCCCCGTTTCTTTTAAACCAACGGGGGCTTTCCTTTAAAGGAAAATGAATATTTTCTAATCCTTGATATTCAGCATTTTATATGATGGAAGATAAAAGTGCTGAAATAATAGGTAATGTAGTTATTTATCTTACCATTTTTCTGTTTTGGGGCTTTTTGTTACATCAGAAAAGAATCATGTTACATGTCTGTGATAAATGTAACCTGTATATAGATGCCTGTATCATGATTGTACATATATGATAAAACCGAATCGATACATTTGCAAACACTACTATGGAACAGAAAATTATAGAAAATAAAAAGTGATAATATGAGAACATTAAAATTGATTTTGTCGGGCTGGCAATCCGTGGCGCTTGTCGTATTTTTTATGCTGTTTTTTAATATGGAGGTGAGTGGCAAGGGTAAAATAACGAAAAATGCTCCTGTCTTTACGCAATTTATTTATCAGGGGGAGGATGCTATTTATCAAAACAATCCTTTAAAGCCGGGTGAGTTCTATAATCCTATTTTGCAGGGTTGCTATCCCGATCCGAGTATAACGCGGAAAGGTAATGATTATTATTTGGTGTGCTCATCTTTTGCTATGTTTCCCGGGGTACCTATTTTCCATTCTAATGATCTGGTCAACTGGAAACAAATCGGTCATGTGCTGGACAGAACGTCACAATTAAAGGTTGAAGATTGTGGTATTAGTGCTGGTGTATATGCTCCTGCTATAAGATATAATCCCAATAATGATACGTTTTATATGATAACCACTCAATTTTCCGGTGGCTTTGGAAATATGGTAGTAAAGACAAAGAATCCGGAGAATGGCTGGAGTGATCCGGTCAAACTTCAATTTGAAGGCATTGATCCTTCTCTTTTCTTTGATGATAATGGCAAGGCATACGTGGTACATAATGATGCTCCTGCTAAAGCAAATGAGCGTTACTCGGGACACCGTGTCATAAAAATATGGGATTATGATGTGGAGAATGATAAAGTGGTTCCGGGAACGGACCGGATCATCGTAAACGGTGGCGTCAATATAGAAGAAAAACCGATATGGATTGAAGCTCCTCATATCTATAAGAAAGATGGACGTTATTATTTAATGTGTGCCGAAGGAGGAACCGGAGGCTGGCATAGCGAAGTCATTTTTGTAAGTGATCATCCGAAAGGACCTTATCTTCCGGCAAATAATAATCCTATTTTAACTCAACGTTATTTTCCTGCAAATCGGGCGGATAAAGTAGACTGGGCTGGTCATGCAGACTTAGTGGAGGGACCCGACGGAAAATATTATGGTGTATTTTTAGGAATACGCCCCAATGAGAAGAACAGAGTGAATACCGGACGCGAAACTTTTATTCTTCCGGTGGACTGGAGCGGAACATTTCCCGTTTTCGAGAATGGGCTTATCCCTATGAAACCTACATTGAAGATGCCTTCGGGAGTTGAGAACCAAACAGGGAAAAACGGTTATTTGCCTAGTGGCAACTTTGTCTTTAAGGATGATTTCTCCGATAAGACATTAGATTTTAGATGGATCGGTCTTAGAGGTCCTCGTGAAGAATTCGTTGAGATGACCGATAAAGGGTTGCGGATCATCCCTTTTACCTCAAATATCAATGAAGTGAAACCTACTTCTACTTTGTTCTACCGTCAACAGCATAATCAATTTACCGCGGCAGCAACCATGGAGTACAAACCAAAAAATGAGAAAGATTTTGCCGGTATAACATGTTATCAAAATGAAAGATATCACTATGTTTTCGGTATCACTAAAAAGGGAAAAGACTATTACCTGATACTGCAAAGAACCGAAAAAGGACAAGCGAGTGTCCTGGGTGAGGTGAAGATAGAAACAGAGAAACCTGTGACACTGCAAGTAACAGCCAATGGAGATGATTATCGTTTTAATTATTCGATTGATGGCAAGGGTTTCCTAAATTTAGGAGGAACCGTTTCCGGCGATATTCTTTCTACTAATGAGGCTGGTGGCTTTACAGGAGCAATGATTGGACTGTATGCAACATCTGTTGGTTATTAATTAGAAACCTTATCATTCTATAATTATGAAAATACATCATCTATTTTGGGGTATATGTTTATGCTTCAGCACAAATATCTTATTCGCACAGAACTATCAGAAAACATCGTCCGGTATCAAAACCACTGTAAATGCAGTGGATATAGAAGTACAATTCTTTGCGCCTGCTGTGGCGAGAGTAATAAAGTCACCGGAAGGTGTTGCCTATGAAAAACAGAGTCTTTCTGTAATTGCCAAACCTGAAAAGGTGAGTTTCAAAGTTGATATACAAGATAATAAGATTGTATTGAATACCAGTGAACTAAGTGTCAGTGTGGACACCGGGACGGGAATTGTTTCTTATTTCTCAAAGGATGGCAAGTCGTTATTGGCAGAGAAATCCGGTATGCAGTTTATCGATTTCGATGATGCCGGGACAAAAACTTATCAGGTTTATCAACCTTTTGTATTAGATAAGGAGGAAGCTATTTATGGTTTGGGACAATTGCAAAATGGAAAGATGATTCAGCGGAACATGACCAAAAATCTGATACAGGGAAATGTTGAAGATGTGTCGCCATTCTTCCAGTCCACCAAAGGATATGGTGTGTTTTGGGATAACTATTCGCCGACTCTTTTTACGGACAACGAAGTTGAAACATCTTTTCGTTCTGAAGTAGGTGATTGTGTAGACTATTATTTCATGTATGGGAAGGATGCCGATGGTGTAATAGCACAAGTACGCAGCTTGACCGGGCAAGCACCGATGTTTCCTTTATGGACTTATGGTTACTGGCAAAGTAAAGAAAGATATAAAAGCCAGGAGGAAGTGGTAGACGTTGTTCGTAAATATCGTGAATTGGGTATTCCTTTGGATGGTATTATTCAGGATTGGCAATATTGGGGGCATAACTATTTGTGGAATGCGATGGATTTTCAGAATCCGACTTTCAATAATCCTCAAAAGATGATGGAGGATGTCCATGCGATGAACGCACACATGGCTATATCTATCTGGTCGTCATTCGGACCGATGACCAAACCTTATAGAGAATTGGACAAAAAAGGTATGTTGTTTAACTTCACTACCTGGCCGCAATCGGGATTGGAGTCATGGCCCCCCAACATGGAATATCCTTCCGGTGTAAGGGTGTATGATGCTTACAATCCCGAAGCACGTGATATTTATTGGAAATATCTGAATGATGGAATTTTCAAGCTGGGAATGGATGCCTGGTGGATGGACTCTACCGAACCCGATCATCTGGATTGGAAGCCGGAGGATATGGATACCAAAACCTATCTGGGCTCGTTCCGTAAGGTGCGCAATGCTTATCCGTTGATGACTGTCGGAGGGGTTTACGACCATCAGCGTGCAGTGACTTCGGACAAACGCGTGTTTATTTTAACCCGTTCCGGATTCTTGGGGCAGCAACGTTATGGTGCAAATGTATGGAGTGGTGATGTCGCTTCCACATGGGAGAGTTTTAGAAATCAGATTCCTGCCGGATTAAACTTTTCTTTGTGTGGTATGCCTCACTGGAATAGTGATATTGGTGGCTTTTTTGCAGGACATTATAATAAAAGCTGGAATGATGATAGTGCTTCAAAAAATCCATTGTATCAGGAGCTTTATGTGCGTTGGTTGCAGTTTGGAACGTTCAATCCGATGATGCGTTCGCACGGGACGGATGTTTATAGGGAAATCTATAAGTTCGGAAAGAAAGGCGAGCCTGTATATGATGCTATCGAGAAGATGATAGGTTTACGTTACTCTCTGTTGCCTTATATTTATTCTACTTCTTGGGAGGTAAGCAATCGTCAATCGAGTTTTATGCGCGCTTTGATGATGGATTTTGTAGATGACAGAAAGGTGTGGGATATCAATGACGAATATATGTTTGGAAAATCGATCCTTGTGGCTCCGATTACTCATGCACAATATACACCGGAAGCTGTGGTAAAAGTCTCCGAAGAAGAAGGATGGAACAGAGATGGAGCGAAAAAAACAAAAACTGACGCTGCTGTGGATTTCATGGAAACGAAATCTACTAACATATACTTACCGGCAGGAACGCTATGGTATGACTTCTGGACAAACGAGAAACATGAAGGCGGAAAGGAAATTACCAAAGAGACTACACTTGATGTTATTCCATTGTATGTAAAAGCGGGTAGTATTATTCCTGTCGGTCCACAAGTTCAGTATGCAACTGAAAAACCGTGGGATCATCTTGAATTGAAGGCGTATGCGGGTGCGAATGGAAACTTCATTTTATATGAAGATGAATTTGATAATTACAATTATGAAAAAGGAGCTTATACGGAAATTCCAATCTCTTGGAATAATATATCTCGTAAATTGACGATAGGGGCAAGAAAAGGTGCGTATGGGGGAATGTTGAAGAACCGTAAATTTACTGTAACTCTTCAGGACGGGACTCAAAAAAACGTCGATTATAATGGGAAAGCGATTTCTGTAAAGTTTTGATTGTAATAGAATGTGTGATTATGTCAGTAGAAAAGAATCTAAAAAGTAGAAATATGATGAAGTTTTTTATAGTAATGGCTATGCTATTGGGTAGTAGTATTGTAAGTGCAGAAGATAAACAGATAGCAAGTCCTGATGGAAAGTTGGTAGTAACAGTCGCAGATATGGATGGAAGACCCTCTTATTCTGTTAGTTATGACAATGTTCTTTTTTTGAAGCCATCTCCATTGGGAATTATTGCAAATATAGGAGATTTTTCATCGGGGATGTCGCTGGAGAAGAATGTTTCAACCAATAAAATAGATGAAACATACGAGTTGGCTTCTATTAAAAAGAGCAAGGTACATTATGTGGCGAATGAAGCTGTATTTTCGTTTACGCAACAAGGGAAAACAATTTATGATGTTATATTCCGCATAAGTAATAACGATGTTGCTTTTAAATATAAGATGTATCCGCAAGGTGAGACACTAAGTTGCGTGGTTAAGCAAGAAGTCACAGGATTTGTGTTTCCTGACGGAACCACCACTTTCCTTTGTCCGCAAAGTAAACCGATGGGAGGATTTGCCCGTACTTCTCCAAGTTATGAGACGTCTTATACGGCAGATGATGTCGCAGGCAAAAATGGCTGGGGAGAAGGGTATACATTTCCCTGCCTATTCCGTAATGGAGATAATGGTTGGGTGCTTGTTTCCGAAACGGGAGTAAATGGTGGATATTGTGCGAGCCGTCTGTTGGGACACAAAGGAGGAGTGTATACCATTGGATTTCCGCAAGAAGGTGAAGCAAATGGGAATGGTACGGTTTCTCCGGGGATAGCGTTGCCGGGCGAGACGCCTTGGCGTACTATTACTGTGGGCAAGACTTTGGCTCCAATAGTGGAGACAACGGTTCCTTTTGATGTTGTAAAACCGCTTTATCCGGCAAAAGGAGAGTATACGTATGGACGGGGTTCATGGAGCTGGATTATCGGTATGGATGGAAGTACTAATTATAAAGAGCAACTCCGGTATATTGATTTTTCGGCAGCAATGGGGTATCAGTCCGTGTTGGTGGATGCCTTGTGGGATAAACAAATAGGACGTGAAAAAATTGAAGAATTGGCTAAATATGGGAAGGACAAAGGGGTAGCTCTTTATTTGTGGTATAATTCGAATGGGTATTGGAATGATGCTCCGCAAACTCCGAGAGGTATTATGGATAATGCGATAGCCAGACGTAAGGAGATGAAATGGATGCAAAGCATTGGTATTCGTGGAATAAAAGTTGACTTTTTCGGAGGTGACAAGCAAATGACTATGCAGTTGTATGAGGATATCTTGTCGGATGCAAACGAGTATGGTCTTTTGGTTATTTTCCATGGATGTACTTTGCCTCGTGGCTGGGAACGTATGTATCCTAACTTCGCATCGAGTGAGGCTGTATTGGCTAGTGAAAATCTTCATTTCTCTCAAGGCAGCTGTGATCATGAGGCCTTTAATGCTACTTTGCACCCGTTTATTCGTAATACTGTGGGTAGCATGGATTTTGGAGGTAGTGCATTGAACAAATATTATAATGCGGATAATGCTCCACGGGGAAGCCGGCGGGTGACATCAGATGTCTACGCACTGGCTACGGCGGTGCTATTTCAGAGTCCGGTACAGCATTTCGCTTTGGCACCGAATAACCTGACCGATGCTCCGTCGTGGGCTATTGATTTTATGAAAGAGGTTCCAACGACTTGGGATGAGGTACGTTTCATCGACGGTTATCCGGGCAAATACGTTATTCTTGCCCGTCGTCATGGAGATAAATGGTATATTGCCGGAGTAAATGCGCAGAAGGAAACACTGAAACTTAAAGTTAATTTGCCGATGTTCTCCAATGGAGAAAAGGTAAGACTGTTTAGTGATGATAAGGCATTGCAGGGCGGTGTGAAACAAATAGAAATAGGGAAGAAACAAGAATTACAGTTGGCTATTCCTTGTAATGGTGGAGTATTAATAACCAGATAACCATTTAAAATAAAAGAATATGAGAAACTTAAAATTTTTAGGCGTGTCGTTTTTGTTGGCAATGACTGCTGCCACTTCGGGGGTGGCACAAAATCCTATTATCCAGACAAAATATACCGCTGATCCGGCTCCGATGGTATATAATGATACCGTTTTCCTTTATACAACTCATGATGAGGATGATGCCGAAGGATTCAAAATGTTGGACTGGTTACTTTATACTTCCACCGATATGGTCAATTGGACCGATCATGGAGCTGTCGCTTCTCTGAAGAGTTTTGATTGGGTGAAACGTGATAACGGTGCCTGGGCAGAACAAGTCATCGAACGTAATGGCAAATTTTATATGTATTGCCCGATTCATGGTAATGGTATTGGCGTATTGGTCTCCGGCTCTCCTTACGGTCCTTTTAAAGACCCATTGAACAAACCGTTGGTTTGGCAGAAGGAGCATTGGTATGACATTGACCCGACCGTATTTATTGATGATGACGGACAAGCGTATATGTATTGGGGCAATCCGAATGTTTATTATGTGAAACTGAATGAGGATATGATTTCATATTCGGGGGAAATTGTACAAGTGGAAAATAAACCGGAACATTACCAGGAAGGTCCGTGGGTGTATAAACGGAACGGGCATTATTACATGGCTTTCGCTTCAACTTGTTGCCCGGAAGGGATTGGCTATGCCATGAGCGACAAAGCTACCGGACCATGGAGTACAAAAGGATATATTATGCGTCCAACAGAGCGGAGTAGAGGAAATCATCCTGGAATTATCGATTATAAAGGTAGCTCTTATGTATTTGGCCTAAATTATGATTTGCTTCATTTGGAAACATTGGATCATAAGGAACGTCGTTCCACGTCTGTTGCAAAAATGCATTATAATCCGGATGGAACTATTCAGGAAGTTCCTTACTGGCAGGAGACGAAACTGGAACAGATTGAAAACTTTAATCCTTACCGTAGAGTGGAAGCTGAAACGATGGCTTGGGGATATGGTCTTAAAGCTGAAAATCATAAGAATGGTGGTTTGTATATAACCGATATTGATGATAATGAATATCTGTGTGTGCGTGGTGTCGACTTTGGCAAGAAGGGAGCAAAGAAATTCAGTGTAAGCGCAGCTTGTGTTGAAAAAGGCGGAATGATAGAAATTCGTCTGGACAGCACTGAAGGTCCGGTAATAGGCAGTGTCAGTATATCACCGACAGGAGGACTGGATATATATAAACAGATGTCATGCCGGATAAAGAATGCAAAGGGTGTACATGATCTTTATTTCTGCTTTAAAGGAGAGAAAGGAAACAAACTTTTCAATCTGGATTATTGGGAATTTGAATAGCTTTTATTCAAAAAAAATAAGATTGTAATGTGCTTATAATCAGTGTAATTATTAGGGCGTGCTACAAGGGGAAAGATAGATGTAACATTGAAAATGAAGATGTTATTTAGGAAAAGAAGCCCGTAACATAATTATGTTTGTAGTTTTATAAGCTGGCATATCTTTGCAGAAAAAGATCAGTAATTCATATTTGATTATAAAGAAAATAAGAGGTATTATGAAGAATACACAGGTAATACAATTAATGTCAATCGTCCGGCTCTCCATATTTATGTTGGGGATAACAATGATGTCATGTAACTCAAAGAAAGAACAACAATTACCGGCTATTGGAAAATCTGTGGCTCTCTTTGATTATTTTTCTTATAAAGGAAATGATGATTTTTATATTTCCAATCCTCTGTCAGATGAAGACTATTTCTATAATCCTATTTTGCCGGGATGGTATTCTGATCCTAGTGTTTGCACAAATGGAGAAGGTGATTATTTCCTGGTAACATCTACATTCACTTATTTCCCCGGTGTTCCTATTTTTCACAGCAAAGACTTGGTGAATTGGAAACAGATAGGGCATGTGTTGAACCGTGCTTCGCAATTAGTGAATATGGAAGGACAGAAAGTGAGTGGCGGTATTTTTGCTCCGGCTATTTCTTATAATCCGTATAACAAGACATATTATATGGTAACAACCAATGTAGGAGCCGGAAATTTCTTTGTTAAGACGCAAGACCCGTTTGGTGAATGGTCGGAACCCGTCATGTTGCCGGAGGTCGGAGGTATTGATCCTTCTTTCTTTTTTGATGAAGATGGTAAGGCATATATTGTTAATAATGATGAGGCTCCGGATAATAAGCCTGAATATAGCGGACACCGTACTATACGTATACAAGAGTTTGATGTGAAAACAGATAAGACGGTCGGTCCCCGTAAAATTCTTGTAAACAAAGGAGCTCAACCGGCAGACAAACCAATTTGGATAGAAGGCCCTCATTTATATAAAATAAATGGAAAGTACTTCTTGATGTCCGCCGAAGGTGGAACGGGAAACTGGCACTCGGAAGTGATTTTCCGTGGTGATTCTCCGATGGGTAAGTTTCTTCCATGGAAAAACAATCCGATTCTGACGCAAAGACATTTGAATTCTGACCGTCCTAATTCGGTAACCTGTGCTGGTCATGCAGACTTGATTCAAACAAAAGAGGGAGATTGGTGGGCTGTTTTTCTGGCTTGTCGCTCTATTAATAATCAGTTTGAGAATTTGGGACGTGAAACATTTATGATGCCGGTGAAATGGAGTGAAGACGGATTCCCGTACATGACACAAGGCGATGATTTAGTACCTATGATTGTAAAACGTGAAGGTGTGAAACGCGATACGACAGTTACTTATGGTAATTTCGAGTTAGTAGAGAACTTTGATTCTCCTGTACTTGATATGCCATGGATGACTTTAAGAACTTCTGCATCCGATCTATATTCTTTGTCGGAAACACCCGGATACCTGACCTTGAAGTGTGCAGATATTAGCGCTACGGAAAAGAAAACTCCGGCATTTGTCTGTCGTCGGTTACAACATCATAAATTTGAATGTGCTACCCGTATGTTGTTCAATCCTTCTAACGATAAGGAAACAGCCGGAATGCTGTTGTTTAAAGATGAGACACATCAATATTTCTTCTGCTTGAATAAAGTGGGTGAGAATAAAAATATTTCTCTGAAACAAATCGGTGAAAAGGAACAGACATTGGCTTCAGATGAAATAGACGCAGATACAAATGAAGTATATTTGAAATTAGTATCTCAAGGAATTGGTTACGATTTCTATTATTCTATTGATGGTGAAAAAAGCTGGAAACTGCTTTGTAAAGATGTAGATCCCAGTTATCTCTCTACTACAACGGCTGGTGGATTTACCGGTACTACAATTGGATTATACGCTACTTGCAAATAATTATTTTTTTTATATAAATCTAATACTAGTAACTATGAGTGATATTTATAATGATAGCTAATGCAATTAAAAAAAGAATGATGATTAGAAAACAATGTAGTTAATTAACATCTTAAACTAATGGTAATGAAAAATGTAACGAAGAAAATTCAAAAAATTCCTTACCTGTTTCTCCTTATGTTGTTTAGTTTTGTAACAGCATCAGCACAGAAAGGGATAACGGTGAGGGGAACGGTTCTTGACAGTAATGGTGAGACAATCATTGGAGCCTCGGTAACTTTAAAAGGTAATAATTCAGTAGGTACGATCTCAGATATAGATGGCAATTTTGTGTTGACTGTGCCCAGTGAGAAGTCTGTCCTTATTGTTTCGTATGTAGGAATGAAACCACAGGAAGTGAAAGTATCTTCCAAAGGGATGATAAAAGTGACGTTGGAAGATGATACCAAACAACTGGAAGAAGTCGTAGTTGTAGGTTACGGACAACAGAAGAAAGCGTCAGTGGTAGGTGCTATCACGCAGACAAGTGGCAAGACACTGGAACGTGCCGGTGGTGTAACTAGTCTTGGTTCAGCATTGACAGGGTCTTTGCCGGGAGTTATTACTTCTGCTTCTTCTGGTATGCCTGGTGCAGAAGATCCTCAGATTATCATTCGTACACAGAGCTCGTGGAATAATAGTGAACCTTTAATATTGGTGGATGGTATTGAACGTGAGATGAGTTCGGTAGATATCTCGTCTGTAGAGAATATTTCAGTGCTAAAAGACGCCTCTGCTACGGCTGTTTATGGTGTGAAGGGTGCCAATGGTGTAATTCTTATAACTACCAAACGTGGTAAGGAAGGAAAAGCTAGTGTGCAAATCAAAGCTAATGTAACAGCAAAGGTGGCATCCAAACTACCGGAGAAGTATGATGCATACGATACTTTTTATCTGTTGAATAACTCTATTGAACGCGAGGCTTGTCTTAATCCTAATGGCTGGAATGACTATACTCCGACTTCCATTATTGATAAGTATCGTCATCCTGCCAATGCGGAAGAATGGGATCGTTATCCTAATACTGATTGGGAAAAAGCACTGTTTAATAGTACAGCCATGTCTTACAATACCAGTGTCAATGTTTCCGGAGGTACAAAAATTGTCAGTTATTTTGCAGCGGCTGATTTTGTAAGTGAGGGTGACTTGTTTAAAGTATATGATAACCGTCGTGGCTATGATTATGGTTTTGGCTATAATCGTATTAATGTGCGTAGTAATTTGGATTTCCAATTGACTAAAACTACAAAGTTTTCTACCAATCTATTTGGATCGAATGCTCAGCGTACCGTACCATGGGACTATAATGACCAAGATGCAACTTTTTGGGCAGCAGCCTATAAAAGTGCTCCTGATGCCATGCGTCCGATTTATTCTAACGGTATGTGGGGATGGTATCAACCTCGTGATGCCGATGTGCCTAATTCCGTATACAAACTGGCTGTAGCAGGGTCGGAGAAACGTACGACTACAAAGATGACTTCAGATTTTATCCTTGAGCAAGATTTGCATATGCTTACCAAAGGGCTGAAATTCAAAGCTAATTTCTCAATGGACTATACATTCGTTGAAAATAAGCGTGGTGTCAATGATATGTATCATAATTCTCAGCGTATGTGGGTTAGACCTGATACTGGAGAAATTATTTTGGAACAACCGGAGCTTGGTACCGGTTTGGATGCTATTATCAATCCTATCTATTGGGAACATCAGGCTGGTAGCGTGAATACTGGTGCTACTTATCGTAAGCTTTATTATTCCATGCAAATGGATTATGCACGAAATTTCGGTAAACATGAAGTGACTGCTCTTGCTCTTTTCAGTCGTTTGAAAGAAGCGTCGGGCAGTGTGTTCCCTATTTATCGTGAAGATTGGGTGTTTCGTTTAACTTATAATTATGCTATGCGCTACTTCTTTGAAACTAATGGTGCCTATAATGGTTCTGAGAAGTTCGGTCCTGATTACCGTTTTGCTTTTTTCCCTTCTTTTTCATTAGGATGGATGATTAGCGAGGAAAAAATTGTTAAGAACAATCTGAAATTTCTCGATATGTTGAAGTTACGAGCTTCTTGGGGTAGAGTGGGAGATGATGCGGTGGTTCAGCCTTGGCAAAGATTTACAGATGGTCGTTTCTTATATAAAAATCAGTTGGATTATGGAGGTAATACACTGATGGGTAATATTAAGCCTGCTAATACTCCTTATACTTACTACACAATCAGTCGACTGGGGAATCCTAATATCTCATGGGAAACTGTAGAAAAGAGAAATTTAGGTATTGATTATGCTTTTTTAGGAGGGGCGGTTGCCGGTTCGGTGGATATATTCAATGACACTCGTACTGATATTTTGGTGAAGGGAAGCGATAGAGCGATAGCTTCTTATTTTGGAACTGATGCTCCTTATGCTAATCTCGGTAAAGTGAGCAGTCATGGTTATGAGTTGGAGTTGAGATTGAACCATACTTTTAATAATGGTATTCGTGCTTGGCTCAATACTAGCATGACTCATGCTGTCAACAAAGTAAAATTCCGTGATGATGCACCTTTGAAACCTGATTACCAGAAAGGGGCGGGACACGCCATTAATCAGGTATATTCTTATATTGATCATGGTAATCTTGCTACATGGGATGACGTGATTGGAAGTCCGGTTTGGACAACGGGTAATGATGCAAAACTCCCTGGGGATTATAACATTGTCGATTTTAATGGCGACGGTGTAATTGATGCTGATGACCGTGCTCCCTATCAGTATTCTACGATGCCTCAGAATACTTACAATGCTTCAATTGGAGCTGAATGGAAGGGATTTAGCATTTTTGCACAGTTCTATGGAGTAAACAATGTGACTCGTGAAGTCAATTTCCCGACGTTCCGTAGCACTGCCCATGTAGCTTATGCTGAAGGTGATTATTGGACTCCCGATGGGAGTGCTACTCTGCCCGCACCGCGTTGGGGGACCACTATTGATCAAGCAGCATCAGGCACTAGATATTGGTACGATGGTTCTTATTTGCGTTTGAAAAACGTTGAATTGTCCTATACTTTCCAAAAATCAAACTGGTTGAAGAAGATGGGGATCAAAAACTGCCGTATATATCTGAACGGTGATAATCTTTATATGTGGACTAAAATGCCGGATGATCGCGAATCTAATACCGGATATAGTTCTTCTGATGGTGCTTATCCGACAATGCGCCGTTTCAATCTTGGTATCGACATTACTTTATAAATACTAAGTAAAGACTATGAATAAGTATATTAATAAAATATTCCTTACGTCGGTCATCACTTTGGCCGGTATGTTGGGAGCTACTTCTTGTACTGACTATTTGGACAAATCTCCATATAGTGACATTGAAGAAAATGATCCATATAAGAATTTCAAGAATTTCCAGGGATTTACCGAGGAACTCTATAACTGTATACCTGTTGTATCAAACAGTGAGTATCATACTAGTTTTAATTTTGGTGAGGAAGATTATTGGGAGCCACAGGAGCTTCGCCTCTTTGCCCGTAATATTGACTATGGTGATTTCTGGGGATGGACTACCTGTTATTATTCTTATCCTTCTTCTATACGTGGTGGAAAGGCTAATTCACAGGAACGCAGTGATAAGGGTAATTTGTGGAAACTTTGCTGGTATGGTATCCGTAAGGCTAACATTGGTATAGCTAATCTTGGTAATTTGGTAAGTGCTACAGAAGAAGAACGTAATCTTATTGAAGGACAACTTTATTTTTTCCGTGGATGGTTTCATTTTATGTTGATGGAATGGTGGGGTGGAATGCCTTATGTTGACCAAGTATTACCGCCAGATGTTGCTCCTGCATTATCCAGACTTACCTGGCAAGAGTGTGCTGAAAAATGTGTGGCTGATTTTGACCATGCTATTCCTTTGCTTCCCGTTGACTGGGACCAAACCACAGCTGGTAGAGCTACTCTTGGTTTGAATGATACTCGTATTAATAAAATTATGGCCTTGGCCTATAAAGGGAAGACATTGCTTTGGGCGGGTAGTCCGCTAATGAACTGGGCTTCCGGAGGTGACAAAGAGTATGATGCGGGACGTTGTAAGCGTGCAGCTGAAGCTTTTGGCGAAGCTTTGAAGATTGTTGAGGATACTAAACGCTATGAATTAGCAGATATGGAAAATTATAACGACCTGTTTGTCGTATACAATTCCGGCGGTAAGCTTAACGGGGTGAAAGAAGCTATCTTCCGCGAAAATTTAGTGCAGTATGATGGTCGTTGGAACTATAACATGAATACAGATTTTCGTCCGCGTTCTCATATCAATGCTGGTATTAAATGTTATCCGACTGCTAATTATGTAAATTATTTTGGTATGGCTAATGGCTATCCGATCAAAGATATGACAAAAGCCGATGCAGAATCAGGATATGATCCTAAGTATCCTTGGAAAAATCGTGATCCGCGTTTTTATAAAGACATCATATTTGACGGTGAATGGTGTGGAGAAACTGGAAACGGACAATATTGCCAGTTGTATACGAATGGAGCGGACAGTGAAGAGAAAGATCCACAGAAAGGGTGTTTTACAGGTTATATGAATAGTAAGCTCTGTCTAAAAATAGTGAATAATGCTAACGTCAGAGGTGCTCACTACGCTGTTTTAAGTTTGATGCGTTTAGCGGATGTTTATCTGATGTACTCGGAGGCAACGGCTGTAGGTTATGGTTCTCCGCAAAGTAAAGCTTCTAGCTTCTATATGACGGCTGAGGATGCTATCAATGAGATTCGTGATCGTGCCGGTGTGGCTCACGTACTTGATCGATTTACTGGAAATACGACAGACTTTCTTGGTGAGATTCGCCGCGAGCGTGCCGTAGAACTTGCTTTTGAGGGCTTTCGCTTTATGGATCTCCGTCGTTGGATGCTTCTTGATAAGAGTCCTTATACCTTGAAGACAAAGATTGAGTTTGACCGTGTACCTACCGCAAGCTATAACAAAGAGCATCCGGAGGAGAATGAAATCATGAATTTGAAAGAAGTGGTACTGGTGGAGAGAAAGTATACCGACAGACACTATTGGCTGCCATTACCCAAAGCAGATGTTTACTTGTATGAAGGCTTTGGCCAGAATCCGGGATGGTAATCATGACGTATTAACTAATAATGACGCGAAATATGAATAGAAAGTTTATATATATCGGCTGTACTGTTTTTGCCATGTCATTGCTTAGCATGACAGGTGTGCAAGCACAGGAGGAAAGCAAGGACAGCTTAGTGAATGTGGCTTTCGGCAAAGTTGCTCAGGAAGATTTGACTCATGCCATTTCTACTGTCAACACGTCAGAGCTGACAAAGAAGACTGCTAACAATAATAGCCTTGTGGGCCTTGAAAGTTTTGTCGGTGGTTACAATGGATCATCCCTTTGGGGACAAGGACCGTTGGTACTGGTAGACGGTGTGCCTCGTAGTGCATCAAGTGTGAAGGCTTCGGAAGTGGAAAGTATATCTATGCTGAAAGATGCGGCAGCCGTGGTACTCTATGGTAGCCGTGCCGCGAAAGGAGTAATTCTTATCACCACCAAGCGAGGCAAAGATTCACCCATGCATATCGATGTTCGTGCCAATGTAGGGGTGAATGTCCCGAAGGCTTATCCTAAGTACTTGGATGCAGATTGTTATATGACCATGTACAATGAAGCCTGTCGTAATGACGGTATAGCAGAAAGGTATGATGCCGGTACTATTTATAACACGGCAATGGGTACTAATCCTTATCGTTATCCGGACATAGACTTTTATAGTTCAGATTATTTAAGAAAGTTCTATACTAATTCTGATGTTACGGGTGAAGTGTATGGAGGTAATGAAAAGACTCATTATTACTTGAACTTCGGTATGAATTATGCTAATAGCCTGTTGAAATACGGTGAGTCAAAGAAAGCTTATGATATGAGTTTTAATGTACGTGGTAATGTGGATATGGCACTGGCTTCATGGCTTAAAGCAACTACTAATGCTGCTATTATCTTTGACAATAGTTATCAAGGCCGTGGTGACTTTTGGGGAGCGGCTTCTACATTGCGCCCCAACTGGTTTGCACCATTATTACCCATTGATATGATGGATCCTAATGTTGCATATATACAGGAATATATAACTAACAGCAATCATCTTATAGACGGTAAGTATCTGTTAGGAGGTACTTCGGCAGACACGACAAACCCGTTTTCCGAATTGCTTGCTGCTGGATATACGAAGGAAAAAGCACGTAGATTTATGTTTGATGTGGCGGTGATGGCGGATCTTGGAGGCTTGTTAAAGGGTTTATCTTTCAAAACTGCTTATAGCGTAGATTACACTTCTTATTATTCAGAAGCTTATGCTGAAAAGTATGCTATTTATGAGCCTAAATGGTCTAATGTGAATGGTAAGGATATGATTATCGGACTTACCAAATTCAATGATGATACAAAATCAACTAACGAATATGTAGGTAAATCGACTTACGACCAGACCATGACTTTCAGTGCACAGTTTGATTATAACCGTACATTTAAGACATTCCATAATGTATCTGCGACCTTGTTGGGATGGGGATATCAGACACAAAGTTCGGCTGATGAAGGTCATGAGAGTAGTGATTATCATCGTACCAGCAACGTAAATCTGGGATTGCGTGCTTCTTATAATTACGATCATAAATATTATGCAGACTTTAGTGGTGCTTTGGTACATTCAGCTAAGCTGCCGGAAGGAAATCGCAACGCTTTTTCTCCATCGGTCACTTTGGGATGGAGACTCAGTAAAGAGAAGTTTATGGAAAGTGTAGGCTTTGTGGACGATCTGAAGATTACGGCTTCTTATGCCAAGTTGCATCAGGATCTTGATATTTCTGATTACTATATGTATAAGGGCTATTTTTCTGACAAAGGCGGTTGGTTTCAATGGTATGATGGAACGGTGGGTGGTAATACGACCGGTTCAAAACGAGGTGACAATCCGAATCTTGACTTTATCACTCGTGAGGAAGTTCGTGCAGGTATAGACGCCACTTTATTCAATAGACTGTTGAGAATTAATGCGAACTATTTTACTCAGAAGACTAGTGGACTTCTTACTCAAGGTGCTTCTACTATTTATCCTTCGTTTTTCGATTTAGGTACAGATCTTTCATTTTTACCTTGGATCAATTATAATGAAGACAAACGTACTGGTTTTGATTTTTCACTAAGTGCAAATAAAAAGATAGGTGATTTCGACGTGACTCTCGGGTTTAATGGAATGGTATTTTCTTCAAAAGCTTCTATTCGTGATGAAGTGGCGAATGAGTCTTATTTGTTGCGCCAGGGGCGTGCACTTGATGCAACTTATGGATATGTTTGCGAAGGTTTCTTTCAAGATCAGGCTGATATCGAGAAACATGCCAAGCAGACATTCGGCACAGTTCGTCCCGGTGACCTGAAGTATAAGGATATCAATGGTGATGGTGTAATCAATAGTGATGATCAGATTGATCTGGGTGCAGGCGGGTGGTCTACATCACCATTTACTTTTGGTTTGAATTTGACATTGAAATACAAGAACTTTACTCTTTTTGCAATGGGATCGGGACAAACCGGTGCGGTGGCTTTTAAAAATAATTCTTATTACTGGAACAGAGGTACGAGCAAGTTCTCAGAAATCGTTATGGGACGTTGGACTGAAGAAACGAAAGGAACAGCTACTTATCCTCGTCTTTCTACCAGCAATGGTGATAATAACTTCCGTAATTCTACTTTCTGGATGTACAAGAATAATGTTTTCCGTTTGAGTAATGTGCAGCTTACTTATGATTTTCCTACAGATACTTTCAACGGAACTTTCATACGTGGACTTAGCTTGTATTGTGGTGGAAGCAACTTACTTACAATAGCAAAAGAACGTGAGTATATGGAGATGAGTTTGGGGGCTCCCCAATACCGGAATTTCTATCTAGGCTTTAAGGCCGCATTCTAAATCTAACTAAAAAAGATAGTACATAATATGAAAAAGAAAATAATATTTTTGGTAGCTGCTGCCTTGATGCTGAATAGTTGCGATGACCTTTTCGAGCCGGCCATCGAGAACTTCAAGGATGTGGAACAGATGTACGACGATGCTCAATATGCACAAGGCTTCCTGGTGAATGTGTACCGTTGCGTTCCGGGATACTATGATAATAGTGAATATGCAACAGATGATGCTGTCATTAATCAGAAGAACAATGCATTTCTCACGATGGCTACCGGTGGTTGGACTTCCCGGTTATGGACGCCTATCAATCAATGGACCAATTCGTTCAGTTCTATCCAGTATATCAATCTTTTCCTGGAAAATGTGGATAAGGTAAGGTGGTCGGATGATGCAGAGAAAGCACAATTGTTTGCTCGTCGTACCAAGGGGGAAGCTTATGGACTTCGCGGTATGTTTTTATACTATTTGCTTCGTGCACATGCTGGATTTGGAGAAAACGGAGAATTGCTCGGTGTACCTCGTTTGACAGAGTATCTTACTATAAACTCGGACCTTAATTTACCTCGTGCTTCGTTTGCTGATTGTGTACAGCAGATATATAGTGACTTGGAAAAAGCCGAAGAATTACTTCCTTGGGAGTATAATGATGTGAATGAGATACCTGCCGATTTTCAGAGTATTACTCAGGATAAAGGTAAATATAATACTGTAATGGGAGAGAAGTCCCGTCAGTTATTCAATGGTCTGATTGCACGTGCTTATCGTGTTCGTACAGCTCTTTTGGCTGCTAGTCCGGCTTTTCAGGATGCCTCTAATCCTGCTTCATGGGCCGATGCTGCTAATGCGGCTGCCGCTGTACTCAACTACAATGGAGGATTGGGCGGATTGGATGATAAAGGAGTGGAATATTATTCAAAAGAGGTAGTAGAGAACTTGCAAAAAGGCATTAATCCTAAAGAGATTATTTGGCGTGAAAATGTTAGTAATAGTGAGGCTGCCAATTCACAGGAGGCAAATAACTTTCCGCCTTCTTTGAATGGTAGTGGCAATATGAATCCGTCACAAAACCTTGTTGATGCGTTCCCTATGGCTAATGGGTATCCTATCTCGGACATTGTTAACAGTAACTATGATAAGAATAATCCTTATAATGGACGTGATCCTCGTTTGGCAAAATATATTATCTATAACGGAAGTATAGCTGGAGTAGGCGATGTACCTATATATACAGGGCGTAAATCGGGCACTGATGACGGTATAGATGTGAAAGAGCAGAGATCTACACGTACCGGTTATTATATGAAGAAAAGACTGCGTATGGATGTAAATCGTGCGCTCGGATCGGTTACGAATCAGCAGCATTATATTCCACGTATTCGTTATACAGAGATGTATTTGGCTTATGCTGAAGCGGCTAATGAAGCGTGGGGACCTAAAGGAGATAATGGAAATGGTTATTCGGCTTATGATGTAATCAAGGCTATTCGTAAGCGTGCCGGTATAGGCGGTACTTCTGATCCTTATCTGGAACAATGTGCGGGCGATAGAGACAAAATGGCTAATCTTATTCGTAATGAACGTCGTCTGGAACTCTGTTTTGAAGGTTTCCGTTTCTGGGATATACGTCGTTGGAAAGAAAACTTGAACGAGCCGGTACGTGGTATCGACTGGGACAGAGATGGACATTCTTTTAATGAATTCGTTGTCGAAGAACGTAATTATGAAGATTACATGTATTATTGCCCGATTCCAAATTCTGAAATACTCAAGTTCAGCAACCTTGTACAAAATAGAGGGTGGAAATAATTATAGAATTATATTTAATTAAAAGTACGTTATGAAAAAGAACTTAGCATATATCGGACTGGTTTTATTGATCCTTACTTGGACGTCATGCGAAAGTAGTGACAATGAATTTCCTGATTTCGATTACCAGACAGTATATTTTGCCAACCAATACGGACTTCGTACCATAGAGCTTGGTGAGAGTGAATTTGTGGATAACACTCTTGACAATCAGCATAAGATGGTAATAAAAGCTGCTTGGGGTGGAGGATATACTAATAGAAACAATGTGGTGATAAACTTTAAAGTGGATGAGTCCTTGTGTGACAATCTTTATTTTAAAGATACAGATCAGCCTCTTGTCCCTATGCCGGCTTCTTATTACACGTTGGCTTCCGATCGAATTGCGATTCCTAAAGGGCAAATAATGGCGGGAGTAGAAGTGCAGTTGACGGATGATTTTTTTGCTGATGAAAAATCGATCAGTGAGAATTATGTCATTCCTTTGTTGATGACTAATGTTCAGGGGGCGGACTCTATTTTGCAAGGGAAGCCGGTTGTTGAAAATCCGGTGTTAACTAATGCCAGTGATTGGAGCATATTGCCGCAGAATTTTGTCTTGTATGCAGTGAAGTATGTGAATCCTTGGCACGGAGAGTACTTGCGTCGTGGTATTGATCATGCTACTGTAGCAGGTACATCAAAAGATATTATTCGCCATGAACAGTTTGTGGAAAATGATGAAGTTGTGAATATTTCTACTAAAAGTATGAAAGACAATCTTTTGACATTGAAAACCAAGGATGAAAGTGGTAAGGATATTAGCTATACTGTTCGTTTGTCATTTGCAGAAGATGGTTCGTGCACTGTACACTCTGGTTCGCAGAATGTAGTGGTAAGCGGTAGTGGCAAGTTTGTCAGCAAAGGTGAGAAAAATAGTCTTGGCGGAAAAGACAGGAATGCCATTTATCTTGACTATACAGTCAATTTGACAGACAATAACATTCAGCTTGCAACAAAAGACACTTTGGTGTTACGTACACGTAATGTGTATGGTGGCAAGTCACTCGAAGTAGTGAGAAAATGATGTTTTGATATGAACGTTAAAATCAAGAGTATATGAAATACATCAATAACAAGATAATTGCTTTTACACTGATCGCTGCGTCGATAATGTCGTGTACAGACGAATATGATTGCCAGCTTCAAGTAGAGAAACCACAGAATGCAGCTATCAACGAATATTTAGCTCAATTTGACCTGCTGAAGTCGTATATTGACCGTAGTGGTACACCTTTTCAGTTGGCTGTAAATGTACCGGGAAGCGAATTTGTAAAGAAAGAAATTGCATTCAGTACAGTGTTTACCAATTTTGATGCAGTGGATATGAACGGTTCTTACGATCCGCTAAATGCACTAAAGGAGGACGGTACTTACAATTTTGGTGGCATGCAAACGGCTGCCGATGTAGCAGCGGAGGCTGGCGTGACTCTTTATGGAGGGGTACTTTGTTCAAACCAAGGACAGCGTGCCGCATATTATAATAAGCTTATCGAGCCGATAGATATTCCGGTGGAAGTACAAAAAGGAACGACTAAGTTGTTTAATTTCGAAAATGATGCCATCGGTACAAGTTATCCTATGACTGGCAATAGTTCGGCTACAGTTGAGGAAGACCCTGCCGGTGAAAGCGGTCATGTTTTGCATGTGGGAACAGATGATGTGAAAGCTGCTTATTCCTATCCTAAATTTCACGTAGTTTTGCCTGCAGGAAGAAAACTCGGAGACTACGTTAGATTGAATATAGATTTGCGTTTTGTAGGAACTGATGGGATTTGGGGACAAGGTTTACGAGTCTTTATCAATGGAACGGAGTTTAATGTAGGAAAAAATGGAGATGGTTTCTGTGACGGAGGTGACAAATGGAAACGTGAAGGAACAATTAATCTGAAAGATGCCACTGCTCCCGGAGTGGTAATACCCGAAAGTTTAGGAAGTCTGACAGAATTTGATTTAGCGATAGGTTCCGCATCGGGTGGTGCACAATTTTATCTGGATAATATTTCTATGGACTATGAAGTATCCGGAAAAGGTACTACGGTTATCAATTTTGAAGGAGATAATCTGAATACAGTGTATCCTATGGTTGCTGGAGCTGGTGCTCCCAATAGCGGTACAGCTACTGTAGTAGAAGATCCAGAAAGAGAGACTGGTCATGTACTTTACATAGATCAGGCTTCACATTACTTCCCGGAATTTACAGTTAAGTTAGCTGAAGGCAAGACCCTTGGAGATTATACTGGCATGTCAATGGATATGCGCCTTTTAAAAGGGATGTATGGTTATGGAATGTACGTGAAAATTAATGGTCAGTTATTAAATCTCAATCAAAATGCAGCTGCTTACGGTTACGCAGAGAATGATACTTGGAAACGTGATGGTGTATTTGTGACCTTTGTGAAGGAAGGTACTTACACTGCTTTGGGTGAAACGGTTCCAGCTACTACAATTGAGATACCCAATGTAATGAAAGACCTCAATGAAATAACATTTGCGATCGGTTCCAGTTCTGGCAACTGGACAGCATACATCGATAATTTGATTTTTACATGGGAAGCTAAGCCGCAACATATCGAAAAGACTCCAGAAGAGAAAAAGGAAATCTTCACTAAAGAAATGGAAAAATGGATTGGTGGTATGGTGTATGCAGGTGTGAATGAAACGAAGAGTGTAAAAGCTTGGAATATCATTGGTAATCCTTTGGATAAGACTGTTAATGATAATACATTTAACTGGGGTGAATATTTGGGTGAAGTAGACTATGCACGTACCGCCGTGAAGATTGCCCGTGATACAGTGAAGAATGCCAATGTAGATCTTGAGCTTTTTGTCAGCAACACATTTGGTCAATATGATGAAATGGGGAATATGGCTGATGAACTCATATCTTTAGTTGATGCTTGGGAAGCAGACAACGTTACCAAAATTGACGGGTACAATATTCTTCTCAATGCAATTTATTCCAAAGATGTTGTTTTCCAGGAAGGCAATAAAACGATGATCACCAATCTGTTTGATAAATTAGGTAAGACTGGTAAACTGATACGGGTATCCGATCTTAGCATGATGGTTGAAGAACTGGATGGCAACTTTATTGCGATTAATAAATTAACAGAAGAAGATAGAGCTGCCGCTGCTTCTTATATGGCTTTTATCATGCAGGAGTATCGAAGACTTATTCCTGCAGACAAGCAATACGGAATCTCTATATCGGGTATTACAGAGACCAATACTGGTTATAAACTGTGTCCTTGGACATCGGACTATAACCGTAATGAAATGTATGAAGGTATAGTGGACGGATTGAAATAATCCTCTCCTCTGGATTAAAAGGACTATTTATATATGAAGAATATTACATTATTATTTTGTCTCTTTCTTGCGAATATCCTCTTGGGGGCTTGTTCGGGAGGGGAAGATGAAAAAAAAGAAATGGATGAAGGAAAGGGCGCGTATGCGCTCTTTCTTAAAAAATCCATTACTGTGAGTACTGGGGAAAGTCAGACGGATGTTGTGGTGGAATGGGCGAAGACTTCTTGGGAGATAACTCTTGGTGAAGGGGATATTGTAAAAAGCGTCACTCCTACATCAGGTGGCAGTAATACTGGGGAAAAACAGTACACGAAGGTTCGTGTATCTTGTGGGGCAAACAGTACGATGAAAAAGCGTACACAAACCATTCATTTGTTCGATAAAACTAATGAAACGACTGTTGATTTGTTGGTAGAACAAGAACCGCCATTCAAGTCGGTTACACTAACTGTTGATCCTATGGTGAAATATCAGCCGGTTGTAGGATTTGGCGGCATGTACAATCCGAAGATCTGGTGTGGTGACAATCTTATTTCTGCACCACAATTAGATAAAATGTATGGTGTCGGCGGATTGGGATATTCTATCCTTCGCTTGATGATTTATCCCAACGAATCAGATTGGAGTGCAGATGTAGAAGCAGCAAAGGCAGCACAAGCTAACGGAGCAATTATCTTTGCATGTCCATGGGATTGTACAGATGCGCTTGCAGATAAAATCACGGTGAATGGAAAGGAAATGAAACACCTTAAAAAAGAAAACTATGAAGCGTATGCAAACCATCTTATCCGTTATGTTACATTTATGAAGGAAAAAGGGGTGAACCTCTATGCGATTTCCGTCCAGAACGAACCGGATATGGAATTTACGTACTGGACTCCTTCTGAAGTAGTGGATTTTGTAAAACAATACGGAGCAAGGATACGGGAAACAGGAGTGAAGCTGATGTCACCGGAAGCTTGTGGTATGCAGCCTGAATATACTGATCCTATTATCAACAACGCCGAAGCATTTGCTCAAACGGATATTCTAGCCGGACATCTCTATCAAGGGTTTACAGATTTGAGTAGCGGATATGTTAAGAACCGCCACGATTACATCTGTGGTGTGTATTCACGTATTCAAGGAAAGACATGGTGGATGACAGAACATCTTTTTAATGACGGTGAGAATTCTGATGATTCTTCGAAATGGGAATTCCTGAAATGGCAATACAGTCTCAATCATCTTGGTAAAGAGATTCACATGTGTATGGAGGGATATTGCAGTGCTTATATATATTGGTATTTGAAGCGCTTTTATGGTTTGATGGGCGATACGGACAAACGGAGTCCGACGAGTGAAGGAGAAATCACAAAGAATGGTTATATTATGGCTCATTATGCTCAATATGCAACAGAAACAACTCGTATTAAGGCAGTTACAAATAATGAAGAAGTCTGTGCTACTGCTTATTTGGATGAAAAGACCGGTGAAGTGACCATCGTATTATTGAATCTGAATGGTGCTTCTCAATGGCTGGAAATACCATTAGCAGGAATAAAAAAAGCAAGTGCCGTTGAAACGAACGAAACAAAAAATATGGAAGTGATCGATACTGGTTTGATGGAATCTGCTGAAGGTATAACGGTGTTGTTATCTGCTAACAGTATAACTTCAGTCAGATTGACATTTTAATGATAATAATAACTAGTTGGAATATGATGAATTTGTTAAATACGAAAAGTAAGCTATCATACCTACTTTTTCTCGGAATAGTATGCTGTGCATGTATTCTTGGTTCCTGTAAAGATGACGATGTCATTGATCCTGACGCTCCTTCCGTACCGAAACCCGGTACGGCTGTCGAGAATATTAATACTAATGTCAAGGCATTACGTAAGCTTATTGAGGCCAAACAACAGGACCTGGCTGTAAAGACATACAATCCGGTGAATAATGGTGCGAGTTATACGATTGAGTTGTCGGATGGTACAAGCTTCAGTATGTATGCTCAGATAGCAGCATTGGAAGGCGGAGGAGAGGATGTAGTTTATTCTCCAAAAGTAGGTGCCAAAGTAGAACATGATGAATATTATTGGACTCTTGATGATGCCTGGCTAACGTTTGAGAATGATGAAAAAGTCAAGGTGTTAGATGAAAACAATACAGTTGCACCTATAGTGGATATTAACACTGACGGCTATTGGACTGTAAAATATGGAACTAAGTCTCGTACCCTTGACAAGGCGGTGAGCGGCAAACTTACCAGTCAGTTTAAACAAGTGAGTACTATTGGTGACGAATCTGTCAGTTTCACTTTTACCGACCGAACACCTGTCATCGAACTGAATCTTTTTAAAGGAGACAATCCCGAAATTCCTCCGGTAACGGGGGCGTTACGCCGTCCTATTTCTCCTGAACAACCGGCATGGTTTGTTCATATCGATTCATGGAATTATGCCGATCCTCAGAAAATCATAGACCTTATCCCTGCTGATATTCGTCCGTTTACCATTTTTAATATCTCGTTGTCTGTAAGCCATGATGAGGCTACTGGGATCTATAATGTAAGCGAGTATGGTTATGAGATAGCAAAGTCGTGGTTGAGGACGTGTGCTGAAAATAATGTGTGGGCAATGGTGCAGCCTTCAAGCGGTGGTTTTAGTCATTTTAAGGATGTCAGCTTATATAGTCAATTTGAAAGTGACGATCAGGTTCGGGTATATGATGAGTTTTTCAGAGAATATCCCAACTTTCTTGGTTTCAATTATTGCGAGCAGTTTTGGGGGTATGATGACCAGTTCTCTGTATCGTGGTTACAACGAGTGGCTCACTGGAGTCAACTTTTGAAACTTACTCATAAATATGGAGGATATCTGGTAGTTAGTTTTTGTGGTAATACTTGGTCGGCTAATATCAATCCTATTGCTCTTGTGAAGCGTAATTCTGATTTTGCCCAAACTGCCAAGTTGTACTCTGAAAATTTCATTATGTGTGAGAAATACACCACACAAAGTGGCTTCTTCAATGTCGAAGGAATTTGCTTAGGCACGTGGCTCTCCGGTTTTGCAGGTCAGTACGGCATCCGTTTCGACCAATGCGGCTGGACAGAGGAGAAAGGACAGAATGGCGATAAGGATTTCCCGCCGGCTGCCGGTGCGCTGCCTATTATAGAGCATGTGATGCTGACAGGTCAGACTGTTATTGACGGACCTGAACTTATATGGCAGCAATGTTTTAAGGAGACGAATGCAGTCAGTGTAGGTGATGGTTATCAGAGCCGTAATTGGGAATGTTTTCCGCAATTTGTCAATATCAATATAGATATGTTCCGTAAGATTATTGATAAAACGATTCGTATTCCTTCCCGGAAAGAAGTTATTGACCGCACGAAAGTGGTGATTCTTCAAGATGTCTATTCCGGTGATGATAATGCTAAATACAGCAGCCCGAAGAATTTGCATGAAGGGCTTTACCTTCGCGATGATGATGGCAATCTTTGGGATAATCATTGTTACTTTAAGAAAACGGGCCGTTATCCTACGATTCCTGTTGCGTTCGAATTGTGTGACGATGTAGCTAATTCATTCCAGTATAAGATCAACCAATCAACTTTCGAAGGATCTTGGAGCGATGTAAATACTAAAGTTGGAAAGTTTAACCGTTGGTTCCCACAAGAGTATACAGGAGAACTTTATGCTGGACGTATAGAAAATGGTTGGGTGGTTTATAACGGACTTGCCGGAATACGGAATGCTGCAATTCCGTTTAAATACAATACATGTGACAAGATGGAATTGGCTTACTCCAAATATACTGTAAGTGTTATAAAAGAATATGCCAATAAGCTCACCTTCTACATGAATAACTATGACCCTAGTGGTTCGAGCAAAACGGAGGTCATCAAGATATATGGATGTACATCCAAACCAACTCATTCTGTATCTTCCAGAGCCAATGGTACTGCACAAGTTTCCGAGAATTGGAAAGAAGATGTATATACGCTGACTGTCACTCATAACGGACCATTGGATTTGACGGTCAATTGTTCAGGAAAAGCCACCGATCGTTTAACTGTATCTACTGCAGCATCTATCCAGATTCCCGCTTCTCCACAAATTTATCAGGGCGCTTATCAGTATGAGGCTGAATGCTTTGATTTTAAGAATGTGACTAAGAGAGTGACAAAAGGAGATTCGGAGCCGATACGTAACTACACAGCACAGGGATATATAAATTTTGGTGCTAGTTCTGCAGCTGCCGTACGTGATGCTGTTACTGCACTGGAAGATGGTGTATATACAATCCGTATTCGCTACCGTGCTCCGTCGGCTACAGTCAATACCGTAGATATGTATATAAACAATACCAAAGTAGGTACTCCGGAGTTTGCACAAACTGATAATGACAATACTGTATGGAATACAGCCTTAATGTCGGTTTCCTTACGAAAAGGGGCAAATACGTTTGAATTGAAAGCCAATTCATCAGGTGCCGGTGACTTGTATCTCGACAACATTGTTATCGAAAGAAAATAAGAATTCTCTTAAATTCGATTATCCGCATTTTACAAGTAGTATCTTGCGGATAATTGTTTTTAGGACAGTATGTAACTAGAAAATAATGAAGAACATGTTTTTGAGTCGGATAATAATTATATTTCTATTCTTATGTGTATCTGTTTTGAATGCTGCGGAACCATTTGTCACTTTTATATCAGCGGATGCCAAGTTACCTTTGGTTACACCACAAAACAGATCGTTCTCTATTTGGTGTGATGATGCAGAACATCGTGGGGTGCTGTTAGCGGTGCGTAATTTACAAACGGATTTTGAAAAAGTGACTACTGTAAAACCCGAATTATCGAATATTGCGGGAAAAGAAGTGCGTATTATCATAGGTTCGTTTGACAAAAGCCCACTTATACGTCAATTAGTAAAAACAGGAAAACTGGATGGTAAAGAATTGAGAGGTAAGAATGAAAAATATATAATCACCACTCTTCATGCTCCTTTGGAAGGTTTACAGGGAGATGTGTTGCTGATTGCTGGAAGTGATAAGCGTGGAACGATTTATGGTATTTATGAATTATCAAAACAAATAGGTATTTCCCCTTGGTACTGGTGGCTTGATGTTCCGCCGGTAAGGCATCAGGCTGTTTATATTAAAGAAGGTGTTTATACTGATGGTGAACCGGCTGTAAAATACCGTGGCATTTTCATTAATGATGAATGGCCTTGTATGGGAGGTTGGACAACTGAAAAGTTCGGAGGATTTAACAGTAAGATGTATGTGCATGTCTACGAACTTCTCCTCCGTTTGAAAGCTAATTTTCTATGGCCGGCCATGTGGAGTGCAGCATTTTATGCAGATGATCCGATGAATAGTCCTTTAGCTGATGAAATGGGGATTATAATCGGGACTTCCCATCACGAACCGATGGCACGTAATCACCAGGAATATGCCCGTAATCGTAAGTTGTATGGTGAGTGGAACTATCAGAGGAATAAAGAGGGAGTAGAACGTTTTTTCCGTGAGGGTATCAAGCGAATGAATGGAAAGGAAGAAGTAATTACTATCGCTATGCGTGGTGACGGTGATGCTCCGATGGGACCCGATACAGATACGCATCTATTGGAGGAAATCGTAAAAGGACAGCGTAAAATAATAGTAGATGTAACAGGTAAACCTGCTTGTAAGACTCCACAATTGTGGGCACTTTATAGTGAAGTGCTGGAATATTATGATAAGGGAATGAAAATACCTGATGATGTCATGATTTTGCTTTGTGATGATAATTGGGGGAATGTACGTCGTTTACCAGATTTAAAGGATAAACGGCATCCTGGTGGATATGGTATGTATTATCATGTAGATTTACATGGAGCACCACGTGCCTATCAATGGCTGAATATGACACAGATCCAGCATATGTGGGAACAATTATATTTGACTTATTCTTATGGTGTGGATAAAATGTGGATTCTAAATGTGGGTGACTTGAAACCGAATGAATTTCCTGTTGATTTTTTCTTGAATATGGCATGGAATCCTGGACACCTTACGGCTGATAATTTACAGGAATATACTTGTAGTTTCTGTAAACAACAGTTTGGGGATAACTATGCAGTAGAAGCCGCTCGCATCTTAAATCTGTATTGTAAATATGCTGCTCGCGTAACTGCAGAAATGTTGGATAGCCAAACTTATAATCTTTCCAGTGGAGAATTTAAGGCTGTAACAGATGAATTTCTTGCTTTGGAGGCGCATGCCTATCGTCAGTTTATGACTTTACCGGAAGAATTGAAGGATACATATAAAGAACTCATTCTTTTTCCTGTTCAGGCCATGGCAAACCTTTATGAGATGTATTATACGGTTGCTATGAATCATAAGTTAGCATCTGCGGGCGATCCACGTGCCAATGAATGGGCAGATAGAGTGGAGTATTGTTTCAGGTATGATGCGGAACTTTGCTATGACTATAATAACAATATAGCTGATGGAAAATGGAATCATTTAATGGATCAGACGCACATCGGTTATACAAGCTGGGATGAGCCTAAAGGAGGAAATATAATGCCCGAAATCATAAGAGTGGATGTCTCTGCATATAAGCCGGGAGGATATGAGTATAAGGAGAAAGGCGGGGTGGTAGTAATGGAAGCGGAACGTTTTGCAGAATGTACACAAGGGAATAAGACGGAGTGGACAGTTATTCCTGACTTGGGACGTACTCTTTCTGGTTTGTCGTTGATGCCCTATACGCAACCTGTAACAGGAGCTTCATTGACATATCGCATGAAGCTTAATTCAGAGATGAAAAATATACGTGTAAGATTAATCTTGGATAGTACTTTGCCTTTTATAAAAGGAGGACATAGTTATGCTATCAGTTTGGATGGTGGTAAAGAACAAATAGTAAATTACAATTCAGAGATGACTTGGGCTAATTGTTATACGAAGATGTATCCCGCCGGTGCTGCGCGGTTGATAGAGTCGGTGGTGGATTTTTCCAATGTTAATCTGAAAGAAGGAATACATGCATTAATTATTCGTCCGTTAAGCCCTGCTATTGTATTGCATAAAATTATAATTGATTGTGGTAGTGATGAAGTCAGTCGATTGAATCTTCAGGAAAGTCCTTATCGCAAGGTTACGCATTAATTAATATTTATGATATAGATACGCAAATGAAGAAGATTATTGTCTTATGTTGTTTATTATGTGCAGGCATATTTGCCTTTGCACAAGACCCGAATTTCCATATTTATCTTTGTCTAGGACAATCCAATATGGAAGGGAATGCAAAGATCGAGGCCCAGGATACGTGCAATGTCAATGAACGCTTTCTGATGATGGCGGCTGTTGATTGTCCGTCTTTGGGACGTGTCAAAGGACAGTGGTATAAGGCTGTTCCTCCGTTGGTACGTTGCCATACAGGGTTAACACCGGCCGATTATTTCGGACGTACGTTAGTGGAAAGGCTGCCTGATAATATTAAGGTAGGTGTCATCAATGTAGCTGTAGGTGGTTGCAGGATTGAACTGTTTGATGAGGAGAATTGCGAAGAGCATATTGCCTCTCAACCGGAATGGCTGAAAAATACCGCGAAAGCGTATGGTAATAATCCTTACCGTAGACTAAAAGAATTGGCTGTAGAAGCACAGAAAGCCGGTGTGATTAAAGGTATCCTCTTGCATCAAGGCGAGTCTAATACCGGTGATAAAGAGTGGCCTCAAAAAGTAAAGAGAGTCTATGAGAATTTGTTGAGGGATTTGAATCTTCAGGCAAAAGATGTTCCTTTGTTGGCGGGAGAAGTGGTGCATGCCGACCAGAATGGCAGATGTGCAAGCATGAATGAGATAATCAATACGCTGCCGCAAGTGATTCCGACCGCATACGTGATTCCTTCTTCGGGCTGTCCTGCCGCAGAAGATAATTTGCATTTCACGGCAGAAGGATACAGGAAATTGGGAGTGCGGTATGCCGAGAAACGACTCCTTTTGTTGGAGAAGGAACCAAACTCCGGGATTACTACCGAACCGGCATCCACTAATATTCCGGGATATGACTATCCCCGGGTGGATAAAGAGGGGCGTGCTCATTTTCGTTTCTATGCTCCGCAGGCTAACAGGCTACAAGTGGATTGTTGCGGAAAGAAGTATGATATGTGGAAAGATGCCGGAGGACTCTGGACGGCAACGACCAACCCTCTGCCTGTAGGATTCCATTATTATTTCCTGATTGCAGACGGGGTGTCGGTAACAGATCCTTCCAGTTATACGTTCTTCGGTTGTTGCCGTATGGCAAGTGGCATCGAAATCCCTGAAGGTGAGGAGGGGGATTATTATCGTCCTCAACAGGTACCTCACGGGCAGGTTCGTTCCTGTACGTATTACTCCGAAACGCAGAAAGAGTTCCGTCTGTGTATGGTATATACGCCGGCAGAGTATGAAACTCATCCGAAGAAGCGCTATCCGGTATTGTATCTGCAACATGGCATGGGTGAAGATGAAACCGGCTGGAGCACGCAGGGAAAGATGAATCATATTATGGACAACCTGATTGCATCCGGTCAGTGTGTGCCGATGCTCGTGGTGATGGATAGCGGTGATGTGGAAGCTCCGTTCCGGCCGCGTCCGGGAAAAGATGTGAACGAGGAGCGGGCTTTGTATGGCGCCACCTTTTATGACGTTATTCTGAAAGACCTGATTCCTATGATAGACCGGACATTCCGTACGAAAACCGACCGCGAACACCGTGCTATGGCAGGACTCTCGTGGGGAGGACATCAGACTTTCAATACGGTTCTGCCTCATCTCGATAAGTTTTCTTATATCGGAAGTTTCAGCGGGGCGATTTTCGGTCTGGATATGAAGACTTGTTTTAACGGAGTGTTTGCGGATGCGGACAAGTTCAATAAGAAAGTGAATTATTTCTTTCTCGGCTGTGGCACGGAGGAACAAATGGGAACAAAGAAGATGGTGGATTCACTCCGGAAACTGGGTATCGAGGTTGATTATTACGAATCGCAAGGCACAGCGCATGAATGGCTCACGTGGAGACGTTGCCTGAAAGAATTTGTACCACATTTATTTAAACACTGAAAATAGCATGAAAATGAAATCTACATTTATCGCAGCCACATTGTTGCTCGTTTCGGTTATGACCGAAGGAGGACTGTCGGCACAGAACCCGATTGTGCAAACTTGCTTTACTACAGACCCTGCTCCTATGATGCACGACGGCACCTTGTATGTGTATACGGGACACGATGAAGACAAAGCGGATTTTTTCTGGATGCAGGAATGGCGTGTGTATTCTACCAAAGATATGGTGAACTGGACCGATCACGGCTCTCCTCTTGCCATCGAATCATTCGACTGGGCGGACGACCGTGCTTGGGCAGCACAATGTGTAGAGCGTAATGGTAAGTTTTATTGGTATGTCTGCCTGCATTCCAAACTTTCCAATACGATGGCAATCGGTGTGGCGGTAGGCGATTCGCCTGTCGGTCCTTTTAAAGATGCCATCGGCAAACCGCTTCATGACGGAAGCTGGGACTATATTGATCCTACGGTCTTCATTGATGATGACGGTCGTGCTTATCTGTATTGGGGAAATCCGAATATCTATTATGCAGAATTGAATGACGACATGATTTCCTTGAAAGGTGAAGTGGGCAAACTGGAACAGACTGTTGAGAGCTTTGGTGCACCCAATCCGGAAAAGCGTGTCAAAGGTGTTAAGTATAAAGATACTTATACAGAAGGTCCATGGCTTCATAAACGGGAAGGAAAATACTATCTTCTTTATGCTGCCGGAGGTGTACCCGAACATATTGCCTATTCCATGAGTGACGGACCTCTTGGCCCGTGGAAGTATATGGGAGAAATCATGCCTTTACAAGATACGGGCTCGTTTACTAACCATTGTGGAGTGATAGACTATAAAGGCAATTCTTATTTCTTCTATCATACGGGTAAGCTGCCGGGTGGTGGAGGCTTCGGGCGAAGTGCGGCGGTGGAGCAATTTAAGTATAACGCTGACGGCACTTTCCCGATTATTAATGCTACCCGGGAAGGGGTGTCACCGGTAGGTACGCTCAATCCTTACGAAAGGGTGGAAGCTGAAACAATCGCTTTTTCTGAAGGTGTGAAGTCCGAACCAAATGTGAAAACCGGTGTATATATATCTGAAATTCATAATGGAGATTATATAAAGGTACGTGAAGTGGATTTCGGCAATAAATCCCCCAAACGGTTCACTGCTACCGTTGCCAGTGCCCTTCGTGGCGGAACACTTGAAGTACGTACAGACAGCATAAGCGGACCATTAATTGCGGAACTGACTATTCCTTCAACGGGAGGTTGGGAATGCTGGAAAACATTGCAGGCTGATATTGTAAAACCGGTCACAGGAATACAAGATATTTATTTTGTATTCAAAGGACGTAAAGGCTGCAAACTGTTTAACTTTGATTGGTACAAGTTTAACAGATAAACATGCTAGAGAGCAGTTGGGTTACTCTTCTTTTTTACTCAACTGCTCTTTCATATACATTGAAGGCGGCATTCCATACAATTCTTTGAATGTTGTCGAGAAATTATTAGGATCAGTGAATCCTGTTAACATGGCTATCTCGGATATGGTGTGCTGTTTTTCGGACAATAGACGAGCGGCTTCTTTTAAACGTATATTACGTATAAAGTCACGGGTTGTCTGGTTGGTGAGCTCCTTGAGTTTCCTGTGAAGATGTACGCGGCTGATACCTACTTCGGTGGTGATTGTCTCTATTGTCAAGTTAGGGTTACCGATGTTTTCATTGATCACTTTCATAATACGTTCCATCAATTTCTCATCGGGTGATTTCACTTCCAGTTTCTGAACCTTGTTCTCCAGATTTTGCTGGCCTGTAAATACTTTGCGTAACTGCTGCCGTGTATTAATCAGATTTTCTACCGTCTTTTGCAGAATTTCGATATTGAATGGCTTCATGATATAGGCGTCGGCTCCTGTATTCAGACCTTCAAGGTTGTCTTCTTCCCTCGTTTTCGCAGTAAGCAAAATGACTGGGATATGATTGAGATTTACATTCTGCTTGATCTTCCGGCATAAGGTAAGTCCGTCCATTTCGGGCATCATGATGTCACTAATGACTAAATCCGGAGTCTTTTTAAATATTTGCTCTAATGCTTCTTTACCATTACGGCTTTCCATGATATGAAATTTGTCCCCGAACTCCTTCGCTATATAATTTCGGATTTCTTCGTCGTCTTCTACAATTAATACGCGATATTTAGTTTTTACCCAGACTTTCTTTTCTTCCTCATTTTCTATAATGGGAGAGATGACAGGAACAGTTGGTACGGCTACTGTTACCTTTTGCTCATTGTTGTCAACTTCTTCAGGGCGTAGATGCTTGTTACCCAACGGTAATCGGATAATAAAACGGCAACCCGGTTGTTCTTTATTATTTTCTACATAGATAATTCCATGATGTAATTCCACTAATGAACGAGTAAGATGTAATCCTATTCCTGTTCCGCCTTTCGGATTCTGTTGGCTGTTACGGATCTGATAGAAACGTTCGAAGATATGTTCTTTTTCCTGTTCATCGATGCCTGTTCCGGTATCCGCGATAATTATTTCGGCATATTGTTTCAAGGGATCGGGCAGTGTATTGTCTTCTCCCGTACCGATGGTAATATCTATGTTTCCTTTTTCAGGAGTAAACTTGAAGGCATTAGACAGAATATTCAGGATAATCTTATCAAAATTACCTGTGTCTACCCATACATTCAGTTTCCGGAGCGTACTGTGAAGTTGTAGCCGGATATTTTTTGTATTTGCCTGTTGACCGAACGTTGTACATAAATCCTCTATAAAAGGAATAATATTGGTCTCCCGGAACATCAGGAACATTTGCCCTTTATCAATTTTCCGAATATCCATTAGTTGATTAACAAGATTCAGAATACGTTCCGCATTTCTGTAGATAATATGATATATTTTCAGGCGTTCATTGTTCTCCTCATTCTTAATCAGTTTCTGTAGAGGGCTGATGATTAGAGACATCGGAGTGCGTATCTCATGAGAGATGTTGATAAAGAACTGCAATTTTGCTTCATTGATTTGTTCGGCATGGATATGTTGCAGCATTTCCTTATGCATTCTGTACCGATGTCTGATCTGAAGAATAATGATAAATATAATGGTCAGTAATAATAAGGAGTAGATAACTTTGGCCCACCATGAAGCATACCATGCAGGAGATATAAAGATGGTAATTTCTTTTATATTTGAATACACAGTGTTGTCTTTTGCTCTGATTTTAAAGTTATAGGTACCGGGTTTCAGATTGCTGAATGAGATACGGTTTACACCTTTGGGCAAACTAATCCATTTTTCATCGTTGATAGAATAAAGGTAGTTGATGTGTTCGGGGGCATTTAATTCCAGAGTGGCAAACTCGATACTGAACACATTGTCTTTATGGGATAGATAAAACTCTTTTGCGTTGAATACAGGGCAGTTGATAATATTGTGAATACCGGATTTCATTCCTTTTCTAACCGGATTGTTATGCAGGAAAAAGTCGGTAATCCGGATATTCCATGTTTTTGCCGGATTGATAATGTCTTGCGGATTGAAATAGGTGATACCATTCATTCCGCCAAACCAGATGGTGCCTTGCTCATCTTTGAATGAGGCATTTTTATAGAACTCATTCCCTTGTAATCCGTCACCTACATAATAATTGATGAATTTGTTATTTTTCTTTTGAAATTGGGATACTCCTGCGTTGCTACTTATCCATAGGAAATCATTCTCGTCTCCTTGTATTGCATATATTGTATTGCTGGGCAATCCATCCGCGGTGGTATAGGTCGTTATTTCTTTGGTCTCCTTATTCCAACTTGACAGCCCTTCGGAACTTCCAAGCCATATAATTCCATGGTTGTCTTCATAAATTGAATAAATCACGTGTTGGGGTAGTATCTTATAGCTCTGAAAATCAGAGGTGTCAAGGTCAATGCAGTTCATTCCGTCGTAAGTTCCTACATATAGCTTGTTGTCATTGGAGTAGTGCAGGCAACCTATCCATTCATTTATCAATGAAGAATTGGATTGCACAGAAGTAAACTCCTTGGTTTTAAGATCATAATAAAACAGCCCGAATCCCATTGTTGCAACCCACAAACGTTTGTTTTTATCTTCTGCAAAGTCATATACACGTTGTATATAGTTGTTGTTCTTGTCCATTAGCTTGTACTGGTAGCTACACTGTCCTGTCTGTTTGTTCAGCTTCCCCATACCGTTGATAAAGGAGCCGACCCAAATGTTGTACTCGGAATCTTCATATAGTTTTATAACTGTTGAAGGCACAGAATTAGGGTGATTAGTATGCGAGAAATGTTTTGCCGGTTCTAACTTTTCTGTAAGAGCATAAATTCCGTCATTATCCGTTCCTACCCATAATATGCCGTTGTTGTCCTTGCAAAATGAAGTAATGCAACTGGAACCGATAATATTCTTGTCCATGGACTTATGGCCTATATACTTGAAACTGTTGGTTCGGGCAGGTATTTGTATGATCCCTTTCTGATAAACAGCCAGCCATAAGTTACCGGAGTTATCTTTCAGAATAGAATGTATTTTCGATTTATTGGAGTCAAAGTAACTGTTATCGAACCGATATTCAGAAATCTCATGAGTCTTGTTGTTATAGATATTCATACCTTTTCCATCAGTTCCGATATATAACTCATTCGGGCTTGCGGAATAAAGGAAGCTGACAGGAAGTTCTTTTTTTTCTTTGAAGTCAACGGGAACGAAAGTATCGGATTTCTTCTCATAGGCGAATAATCCTTTTCTCATGCTCCCTACATAAATATTTCCCTGTGGATCCTCACAAATACTGTTGATGTATCCGTTGTCTTTAGACAAATATAGGGAAAGCCGGTTGTCGGGATCGAGACGATATAACCCTTCTTCTCCTTTGGACATCCAGATATTCAGCTTTCTGTCTTCAATCATATACCCCGGTGAGGTTATGGAAGCATTAATCTGTTGAACAGTCAATTGGTTGTTTTTGATATTCAGTCTACACAATACATTACCTGATATCCATATTTCCCCGTTTCTTCTTTCGATTATGGAAACGATGTTGCTTTCAAATATTTCTCCATTGTCTTCCCATTTCGCGAGTGGGGTAAAGTTATCAGTGGCGGGGTCATACATTTGGACTCCCATATATGTACCGATAAGCAGATGACCTTTACTGTCTTCAAATACGGTACGGACAAAACTATGGGCCAATGAATGTTCATTGGCGGGTTCATGTTTGTAAATAGTGAATTTTGCACCGTCATAACGGTTCAGCCCGTCTTCTGTCGCAATCCAGATAAAGCCGTTCCGATCCTGATACATATGATTAATCAGACTACTGGAGAGTTCTTTGTCAGTAGTGAATAACTTAGGAGATTGCCCGTTGCATAACAAAGAAAACAATAATAATAGAAAAGTGAATACATTTTTCATAGTTATAGATCGTTGTTTGTTGTACAAAGAAAAATAAAAACCTAAATATAACCTAATAAAAGATGAATATTTTCATTAGGCTCCGGGAGTACAATCAGATGTTGTAACATCGTTTGTGAAAAATGTAACATGAGAAAAGATTAACCTCTCCTTATGTATTATTGTTTTCCTTTCATTGTATTTACAATATAGCTTTTACCGGCTTTTGTTTCGATGTCATATTCGTAAACCTTCTGCAGTTTGGGAGACTGCGCACTTACTCCTTTGGCTACAAGAGGTTGCTTGATAGGAGTGGTGGCGAATAATCTATTTGAGCACTCTTTCCCGTTTACTTGTTTTAAGCCTTTCCCTTTCAGGGGAACATAAGACCGGATGCGGAGCGTACCGCCTATATTCGACCGGATGATCGCTTTATTTAACATATTGTTTTTCCAGTCCATATCAACAGTAAAGTTTCCACGTGCCACCAGCCCCTTCACACTTCCTTCTTCCCATGCATCAGGCAATGCCGGCAATAAATGTACGGCACCGTCATGACTTTGGAGCAACATTTCCGCTACTCCGGCTGTATAACCGAAATTACCGTCAATCTGGAAAGGCGGATGGGCATCCAGCATATTGGGATAGGTACGCCCGTTCGGATATTCTTTAGCCAAGTGATCGTTGGGCAATAGTTGAATCATATTTTTGATGATTTGGAAGGCATGGTTTCCATCCAGCATACGTGCCCAGAAGTTGACTTTCCAGCCGATACTCCAACCGGTAGCCTTATCACCGCGTTGAAGCAATGTGTTTCTTGCTGCCTGGAATAACTCGGGATTTGAGTATGGAGAAATTTGATTACTCGGATATAGCCCGTACAAATGTGAAATATGACGGTGCTCGTCCTTGGGATTGTCAATATCTTCAAGCCATTCTTGTAGTTGGTTATGTTTTCCTATTTGCATAGGTGGTAACTTCTCTAGTGTTTGTTTGAGGGAGTCTTGGAAAGAAGGGGCTTCACCAGCGATGTATGAAGCCAATAAGGTATTATGCAGTGCATCAAAAGCAATCTGGTTATCCATGGTGCATCCGGCAGTGACCGGACCATGTTCAGGCGATACGGAGGGAGCTACCACCAGCCATTTATAGGTAGGATGTTCTACCAAGAAATCCATGTAGAACTGCGCTGTTCCTTTCAGGATGGGATAATACTCTTTCAGGAACTCTTTATTTCCTGTAAAGAGGTAATGTTGCCAGATATGTTGAGCTAACCATGCGCCGCCGCTAGGCCACATGCCGGCTGCTGCAAAATCGACTACACCACAGATTCTCCATAAGTCAGTGTTATGATGTGCCACCCATCCCCAACAATCATACATGGTTCGGGCTGTTTCTGCTCCTGTGACGGATAAATCTTTCAACATAGAGAATAACGGACTATGTGTTTCACTTAAATTAGTGACTTCTGCCGGCCAATAGTTCATTTCTGTATTGATATTGATGGTGTATTTGCTATCCCAAGGTGCATGAGTACTGTTGTTCCATATTCCTTGCAAATTGGCAGGTTGTCCTCCCGGTTGTGAAGAAGAAATCAGCAAGTAACGTCCGTATTGGAAAAGCAAGGCTGCCATTGCCATGTCATTGCCTTGCCCGAAGTTTTCAATTCGTCGGGGAGTTTCTATTTGAGATGCTTCACTTGACGGCAAATGAAGTTGGACACGGTCGAATTGTTTTTTATAGAAGGCGATATGCTCTTTAAGAGCTTTTTCATAAGGAATAAGTATTGCTTCTTCCAAATAATCAGTAGTCCGTCGGGATTCATCTGCGCTCACATTCTGGTAATTTACATAGTTTGTTGCCGCCGATATGTAAAGAGTTGCTTCTGTACCACCATTTATCTGAAGAATATTGCCTGCCGGGTGGATAATGCCATCTGTTTTTACTTGTACTTGACACTCTGCCCGTAGCGCGGCTTTCATGCCTTCCTGTTCTTTTCCTTGACAGGTGATAATCAGTTTGTCATTTTGAACATTGACCTCATTTTTCAGCGGACAGTTGTATGACACATTGAAATTTAGTGCATTAGGTTGACTCGCCTTGATGTGCATGATGATGACATTATCCGTGAATGAGGCGAAAGTAGTGCGGGTGTAGTTTATACCATTCACTTGATAGCGGGTAGTAGTTGTTGCATTTTCCAGATTCAAGTCGCGGTAGAAGTCGTCGGCATCCTTATGTCCGGGGAACTCCAGGTATAGATTTCCCAATGTCAGATAGCTCATTCCGTGTTGCCGGGTTAGAAAGTTGGCATCAATGAGCCTTTGTGCTTCCTTGTTTCTTCCTTCAAATATCAGTTTGCGCACAATAGGCAGGACATGTACTGCATTCGGGTTATTATTGTTATAAGGAGAGCCTGCCCAAAAAGTTTCTTCATTCAGTTGCAGTTCTTCACGCTCGGTTCCTCCATATACCATCGCCCCAAGGCGGGAATTGCCGATAGGAAGAGCTTCCGACCAGTTCTTTGCCGGTTGGCTGTACCAAAGTTTCAAATCTTGTCCTGAAACTAAATTGCTAGTTAACAGGAGTAACAGGAAGAGTGTGTTTCTATTCATATTATAGTATTTGTATAGGAATTAATATGGGTTTCTCATGATTCGAAAGCCTTTGTTCAAATCGGTTGGATGTATTTGTTGCAAAGATAGATTATTTATTTGTTACGAAAGATAAAATATGTATCCGATTTTTTGTCCGTAGGTTGCCTCTTCCTGTGTTTGTGTTACCAATACTATGATGTATGTTACATACGGCTTATTGGGGAAGGAATTTTTTTGCTTTTTGTGCGAGAGCAACGTACTTTTGCAATATCTGTTTGAAAAGTGGAAGTATTAAACGGGTGTCTTACATAACTGATAAAACACATTATGATAATTATGATTACTGTAAAAAATGCATTCATACTATTGATGGTGTTGGCAGTCACATTGATTGCGCAACCTCTTTCTGCTGTTATACGGCTTCCTCGATTAGTCAGTGACAAAATGGTGTTGCAACGTGATACGGAATTGAAAATCTGGGGGTGGGCGGATTCCGGTGAGAAGGTCACTGTACGTTTTCAAGGCAAGCATTATGATACGGAGGCGAATCAGAAAGGTGAATGGTCGGTAATGTTGCCTCCTCAAAAGGCGGGAGGTCCTTTTGTGATGGAAGTGAACGAGCTCATTATTCGTGATATTTTGGTGGGAGATGTTTGGCTATGTTCCGGGCAATCAAATCAGGAGACGCCTATTTCGCGCCTGACAGATATGTTTCCCGAGATTAATGTGTCGAATAACCATATGATCCGTCATTATAAAGTACCTACTCAAAACTCAGTAGAAGATTTAAAGGAAACGATTGCCGGTAACGCTGTATGGCATTCGGCTATTGCTTCTGAAGTGATGAACTGGACTGCATTAGCCTATTTCTTTGCGCAGGAAGCGTATCAAAAATATAGAGTTCCTGTGGGGATGCTTGTTTCTAGCCTTGGAGGTTCCGCCATAGAAAGTTGGATTAGCCAGGAACATCTGAAAGAATTTCCACAATTGCTCATTGACAGAGAGGCATTGGATAGTTTGCGATTAGTCAGGAGAGATAAGGGAGCCGGTAAATGGATGGCAACCGATGTTGATGATTCTGATTGGTCGACGATACAGGTTCCGGGTAATTGGAGAACAAACGGAATGGATGTAAACGGTGTGGTGTGGTACAGAAAAGACTTTGAGGTCCCTGCTTCTATGGTCGGTAGGCATGCGAAGTTGTATATGGGGACACTTATAGACAGCGACTCTGTTTTTGTGAATGGATGTTTTGTCGGTTCCACAGCGTATATGTATCCACCGCGCAAATATAACATTCCGGCAGGCGTTTTGCGTGAAGGGAGGAATAATATAACAGTGAAACTGACGGCTAATTCGGCTAACGGTGGTTTTGTGGAAGAGAAACCATATAAGATAGTCGGCGATGAGGCGGAAATAAATTTGGTCGGTACTTGGAAGTATAGAGTCGGCATGAACCTGAATGAAGCAGGGAAGTATGTTAAACGACTGGCTAACTTAAAGTCTGCGGGGTCGGGACTTTATAATGGAATGATTTATCCGATTAAAGATTATAAAATCAAGGGAACAATTTGGTATCAGGGCGAAACTAACGCTGGACATCCGCAGGGATATGCCACATTGTTGGAATCATTGATTACTAACTGGAGGGAACTTTGGGAAATGCCGGAGATGCCTTTTTTATTGGTTCAGTTACCTAACTTTATGAAGAAGCAGATGCAGCCTTCGGATGGTGGTTGGGCAAGGCTCCGGGAAGCACAGTTGCAAATTGCTATGAATGTGCCTCATACTACATTGGCGGTAACTTATGATGTGGGAGAATGGAATGATATTCACCCGTTGAATAAGAAAGCTGTAGCGCACAGGTTATTCTTGGGGGCTCGTAAGGTTGCTTATGGGGAAAAGTTGGTAAGTTCGGGACCTGTTTATAAAGAGATGAAGATAGAAGGTGATAAAATCATCCTGACATTTACGGAAACAGGCAGTGGGCTCACCAGCAAGGAAGGAGTGTTAAAGCACTTTGCCATTGCAGGCGAAGACAGAAAGTTTGTTTGGGCGAATGCTGTTATTAAAGGCGGTAGGATAATCGTTAGCAGCAAAGACGTAGCAAAACCGGTGGCTGTCAGATATGCTTGGAGTGATAATCCGGAAGAAGCTAATCTTTGTAATAAAGAAGGATTGCTGGCTTCTCCTTTCAGAACAGATAATTGGTAATATGAAGAAGGTGATTTTATTTTTTATTGTATCAGTTTGTTGCTTGTCGTTATATGCACAAACAAACTATCAGAGTAGAGTGATGACAGATACGCTCTACAGTGACGTATTAAAAGCAAAGCGTGCGTATACTGTTTATCTTCCTAAGAGTTTCGAACAGGATAAAAAGAAAATGTATCCTGTGCTCTACCTGTTGCATGGTATGTGGGAAAAAAATGATGTATGGATGAACCGCGGGCACGTAAAAGACGTGATGGACTGTCTTACGGCCAGCGGTGAAGCTTGTGAAATGATTATTGTCTGCCCCGATGCGGGGGGAGGAGATCCGAATATATTTCAGAATGGGTATTTCGATATGCCGGGTTGGGCGTATGAAACATTCTTTTTTACGGAGTTTCTGCCCTATGTAGAGAAACGTTTTCGTGTGATAGGTGATAAACGGAATCGGGCTGTAGCAGGACTTTCGATGGGTGGTGGCGGAGCTACTTGTTATGGGCAACGCCATACGGAACTTTTTTGTGCAGTCTATGCAATGAGTGCATTAATGGATATTCCGGAAGAAGGGGCCGCCCGCTTTAATGATCCGAATGGTAAATTGGCTGTTCTGACTCGTTCGGTTATAGAAAAAAGTTGTGTGAAATATGTTACCGGGGCAGATGAAGAACGGAAGAATGAACTGCGCAGTGTAGCTTGGTTTGTAGATTGTGGTGACGATGACTTCTTACTCGACCGTACCGTAATATTGAATTTTATCGTGCAATGAGGCAGGCTGATATCCCCTGTCAGTTTCGTGTGCGCGATGGAGGGCATACTTGGGAATATTGGCATTCGGCTCTCTATATTTGTTTGCCTTTTATTAGTCGGTTTATGGGGGTGTGATTTTTGTTTTATTTTATACGGAAATAACCCAAAATACTATCGCTGACAATAACTCGTCAATATGCAGCTTTTATCTCTTTCTCTTGCTTAAAAATAACTAATAAAATCATTTGTGGCAATTGATTCCCAACCAGGCAGTTATTGGTTAAATGATCATTTAGTTCATTAGAACCCGATATGAATCAAATTTTGGTGTGATTACTCTGATATATTATGTTAATACGAATAATTTGAATTTCATTTATTTATGAGTATCATTTTATCTTAGTCCTTAATAGCCGGGTCATCAACTCTTTTAACCAAACGGATAAAATAAACTGCTCCAGCAGTATTTCCCGGAATGGATTGAAATTTAACTCTTATATGATTTTTACCTTGAACCATTGAGCTAGGTATCTTATATCTTATATCTTGAAATTTAGATTGATTCCATCGCCCTGTATTATCCTCAGTCAGAAGCTTTTCATCATCAATGTAAATATCAAATTTGCGTCCTCCCCATTCTGCACCCCAATAACGAACCATTAAAGACAACTCAGTTTCCGCATTAGTTTTCATTTCGTAGCTGAAGTAACCTTCCGAAGATGCTTCACGGAAAAATTGTTGGTTTGCATTGCCTGTTCTTGACTTTTCTTGTAGTATTTTGTGGTCGGTTTCGGGTTGTTGTTCGCCCGGAGCGACAAAATCAACTGTCAGTTTTTCGAGGATTATCTTTTCCTTTTCGATAGTCGATAAAGAGTCAATATATGTCTGATACCCTTTGTTGGTTAAGGTTAGCCAGTACATCATGTACCTTGCGTCATGGATATTTGCAAAAGGTTCCAGTTTTATATCAATAGAATTAGCCGCTTTGATATTTGCTTTAAAGTGTAAAGGTTCATTCTTAATGGGAACTAATTTGCTCGTGATGTTTTCCATATCATCAACTATCAGAATGGGGGCTTGGTCCACAGGCAGCAATTTCCCACTTGGATATTGCCCCCAACGTCCATCGCCTGCGATAAGCCCTCGTAAATCCTCGGTGCCGGTTTTTGCTCCTAACAATATGGGACCATGCATAAATGCGATATAATTGGGAACATTTGGCAAGTGCTCAATGGTACTTCGCATAGGCAGTTCCACTTCCACTACATCACCTTTATTCCATTTTCTGTCAATACAAATATATGATGAAGGAAGAGCAGAGTAGTTCATGGATTTTCCATTCACAGATACCTTTAAAGCACCTTTATCCACCCATCCGGGATATCTGATCATTAGTTTAAAGGGGGATGATGCTTTTGTCACAGTCAGTTTTGTGCGCTCTTCGTAAGGAAAGTTTGTTTCCTGCCTGAGCGATATTTTCTTATTTTTCCAATTAAGTTCTGATGCAATAAACAAGTTTACGAATAACGAATCATCCGAATGAGTATAAATAAACTGGTTATATTTACTGTGGTTTTCCATGCCGGTACCTACACAACACCACATTGCTTCGTTGGGTGCAGAATATACCCTGTAGTGGCGCGGACGGGCAGAAGTAAAATATACGTATCCACCATGTTCAGGATGTTGGGTAGATAAAATATGGTTGAAAACAGTACGTTCGTAATAATCTGCATAGTGAGCTGATGGTTGCATGCGAAATAAATCTTCAGTCAATTTTAACATATTGTAAGAGTTGCACGATTCGGGGCCATCAACGTCATTGATATAATCACTACACGAAGTTACGCTTGGAAAATGTTCTCTCCGGCTGTTACCACCAAAAGCTAAAGAACGGTTTCCTGTGATCGTTTCCCACGAAAAGCGGCTGGCATTGGTATATTTTGTGTCTCCACTAAGTTCTGCTATTCTGGCAAAACCGATGAATTTGGGTATTTGCGTATTAGCGTGTTTGTTGTCAAGATTGTCAATACCTTGTGATAAGGGATCAAGAAGTATGTTTTGTGAATACCTTTTAGCCGCGACTAAATATTTTTTATTTCCGGTAATCTGATAAGCATCGGCAAGAATCTCATTCATACCACCGTATTCCATTTTAAGTACCGTCTGCATTTGTTCTTCATTCAGGTCATCCGTGATGCTAATGGCCCAGTCGCAGAACTTAAGAAACAGCGTTTTTGCTTGTTTGTTATTACAATAAAGCCAGGCATCTCTGAGGCCGGCATACATTTTATGCAAATTGTAAAATGGTGCCCATGCGGAATTATAGATACGGAGATCACCTTTTTTGAAAGTCGACCACAGATTCTTACTATTGGGAAAGCCACCGATATAACCAATTGCCCATTCTGTATTGTTAATGGCATTTGCTTCAAGGCATAGTTGAAGCTCCGAAATCATATATTCCATACGCCGTCCACATTCCTTATTGCCTGTTGCAGCATAATTCATTGACATAGCCGAAAGGTAATGCCCTGCCACATGGCCGTCAAGACCATCCCAGTTGGGATAGGTTTTCTTTCTCTCGGTCAATCCTGCTTCTTTGCGGTAAGGCGCCAGCAAACGGTCAACGTCATATTTGAGCAGGACTTCAATATTTAACTCACGGGCATGTTTGAATACTCCGTCAAGTAACTTCACATCCGCTATAGGGAATTCATTTTTGTATAATTTTTCCTGAGCGTTAGTAGGCGTTAATAACAATACTAACGCACAACTTAATAAAAGAAATTTTTGTTTTATCATTTTATTCTTATTTATAATAGAAACATTGATTCTCAAACCAGATGTATTCTCAGTTTTATTATATGTTTTGAATTATTTCAGTGTTTCCGGTGCTCCCAGATAGCTCGGTTGCAATCCGCCGGTATTGATTTGGATTTTCTCAATTACGATTCCCGGATCTAGCGGACGGATGCGAAGTGTATGTTTTCCTTCTTTTGCTAATAAATGATTAGAACGGGATTCGATAATCGGATTTGCCTGCCACTTGCCAAGTTCGCCCTGATAATGCCCATTGAAATTAATAATTTGTTCTTTATCTCCGTCAAGGCAGATTGCATATCTTAATCCTTTATTATCGTTGAAATTAAGGGTAGGGGCGAGTAAAAGTGTGACTTCTACGCTACCTGCTTTTTCTATTTCAATATCATATTCCAAGCACATTTTATCTGGAGTTTTAGTGACGGGAAGAGTCGTTACTCCTGATAATGTCTTTCCAAAATCGGGGATAAGATTCCATGTCGTTTCACCTTCTGCTATTGCTCGTGTGAAGTGCTCTGCTTCGATAGAAATATATCCGTTTGTCTCTATGAAAGTATACGTTCCCGCCTGTTCCGGAACTCGTGTGATCTTAGGCATTATTTGTTTGGGAGGATTATTCCATGAAGTATAACCTATATGAACTTGATCCATTAGGTGGTTCCACTTCCCTTTAGACATCACTTTATGGTAATAATGGGTTAGTAGAGAATCCCGCTCATAGCAGGCTACAACTTTGTCGGCCCATCGGTTAGCTTCCGTCTTTTGTTCGGCAGCAAGACGTTGGTTTTGGGCCTGTGCGTAATACATGTTGTACAAGTTGGCGCATGCTTGTACCGGAAATAAAATTAGTTGGTCGTATGCGTCTTTGTACGAGGCCGGCATTAGAAATCCTAGATTATGTGCATCCAATGCCAACAGATTATATTCATTTACTACCCGTTCCCATTCGTTATAATGAAAGCTGTATGTTTGGGCATTTAAGAGTTCCGGTGTCACACGACGATTGTATTTAGCATATTGGGAAAGAATACGGGCAGCTTCTTTCGCATATTTCTCACCGAATTGTTGGGCGCAGAAATCTTCTGTATGTCGTTGTAAGTTTTGGGCATTGAATTTTTCCGGATTCCATGCCATATCCAAGAAGAATGTAATAGGATATTCCATTGGTTTCAAGTCTCCTACATTTACAATCCATAGTTTACGTACTCCATATTCGTAGGTAAGATTCATTTGTTCCCATACACGTGGAATCGGACTGATATTGATCCATTTGGAGTTTCGTGGAGCTCCTACGTAGTCGAAATGATAATACATGCCATATCCGCCCGAACGTGGTTTTTCGTTTAGGTTAGGGAGCTTGCGCACATTTCCCCAGTTATCGTCACATAAGAGTAGAGTAATATCATCCGGTACTCGCATCCCTTTATCGTAATAGTCTTGTACTTCTTTGTAGAGCGCCCATACCTGTGGGGTGTTTTTAGCTTTTTTCTTGGTGACGGTTTCGATAATTTTTCGTTGGTCTTTGACGATATTTTCCAGTAGTGAGATATTGGCGCCTTCACTCATAGGCTCGTCGCCGTCACCACGCATACCTACGGTAACAACGGTTTCCCAATTTTTTACACGTTCCATTCCGGAAGTCCAAAAGTTACGAAGTTCTTTAGCGTTGTGATTGTAGTCCCATTCACCTTTTCCACGACGTTTCCAGTCTTGTTGTGCCAGTGCCATCGGTTCGTGATGAGAGGTGCCCATTACAATTCCCATCGTGTTGGCTAATTCTCCATTTTGTGGATCATCGTCGTAAAATGCGCTTGCCCACATGGCAGGCCACATAAAGTTACCTTTCAAACGCAATACCAACTCGAAGACATGTTTATAAAATTGGCTGTTGAATCCTCCGAACTTTTCTTGAGACCAGCTCCCCAGGCAAGGCCACTCGTCATTCAGGAAGATTCCCCGATATTCCACTTTCGGTTCTCCATCTGTGTATGTACCTGGTTTGATGTATATGTCCGTTTGTTTCTTGACGGGTACGTCTGCCCACCAATACCAGGGCGAGACTCCGATTTGTTTGGACAGTTCGTAAATACCGTAAATTGTTCCCCGTTTGTCACTTCCGGTAATTACAAGTGCTTCATCCACTCCTTCCAAAGGAGCGGTAACAACTTGCAGGATATATTTTTCGTTTTTGCCTTCCAGCTCTTTTCTATCTATTTTACCGGAGGCTATTAATTTTTGTATAAGTGGAGTTTGAAGGGTACCTATTAACAGGCATTGCTTGTCACTAGCCTTTGTGTTGATTTCGGATTGGCTACCGCAGACATTCAACAAATCCTGTTGTAGATTATCAATAGCCATTTTAACTCCTTTGTCTTCGTTTATATCCATCAGAATAGAACAAGGCTTTCCATTTTTTATTAATGGGAAATGGTGGTCAGCTGGTGTGAAAATAACGAATGTATCTGCTGCTGATATTAAAAGGCTGATTATTGAAAAATACAAGAATAGAAATACCTTCTTCATGGTTAATAAATAAAATGGTTAATCATAATTTATTTTCTTGTTTACAAAGGTAGGACATCTTAAAATAGAATGTACAAAGAAGATGTTTCTATTCCATATAACCGGTGTTACAATGTTATTCTGTACGTTTCATATTGCTTTAGAGGTGTTACATCTTGCTTATTGTGAGTATATAGATACTAAGAATGTTGATATGCATCAATAGCCTTTTTTACTGACCCATGAAGTAAAAGGAGTTTTTGCGCACGGTCATGGTCCAGTCCTAATTCATCCATAATCATCTGCGTCCCTCTTTCTATAAGTTTATGATTGGTCAACTGCATATTCACCATCTTATTTCCTTTCACCCGTCCTAGTTGAATCATGACGGAGGTACTAATCATATTCAGAATCATTTTCTGTCCGGTGCCTGATTTCATCCGGGAACTGCCTGTCACATATTCCGGCCCTACAATCATTTCGATGGCTACATCCGCTTCTGCCGCCATTGGAGAATCGGGATTACTGGTGATACAACCTGTCAGGACACCGTGTTTACGGGCTTCCCGTAAAGCACCGATTACGTACGGGGTAGTGCCGGAAGCGGCAATGCCGATAACGGTGTCTTTTTCGTTGATCTGGTGTTCGACGAGTTCTTCCCAGCCGCGATTTTCATCATCTTCGGCTCCTTCTACCGGATTGCGCAGGGCTGTATCGCCTCCTGCAATCAGTCCGATAATCCAGTTGGGAGACATACCGAAAGTAGGAGGAATTTCGGAAGCATCCAATACTCCTAGGCGACCGCTTGTGCCGGCCCCCATATAAAAGATGCGTCCGCCTTGTTTCATGCGGGGCACAATCTGATTGACAAGCTCTTCAATTTGTGGAATAGCCTTTTGTACGGCTAACGCTACTTTCTGATCTTCCTGGTTGATATCTTCTAATATCTCTCGCACAGATTTCTTTTCCAGATGATCGTAAAAGGACGGTTGTTCGGTTATCTGCATTTTTATAATTACTGGTTATAAATTACAATAGGTAAAAGAATTATTGTTGATGGTATTGAATCAGTCCTTCCATCGGACTTTGAAGAATCTTACCGATTTGAATACCTGTTGTTTGCGCAGCCTCCTGCAAAATCTCCTTGTAACAGTGAGCTACGGAACCAATAAAATGTACCGGATATTGCTTATAATCATATTGCATCACGTTTCTGCGGAGAAAAGCGATAAAGCTGTTGAGTACTAGTGAACGGATAGCCGGTTCTTCCAAGTGCTGTGCAAGGAAAGGGGAGAGACTAGCCAGAAAACGGTTCGGAAAGGGTTGGCGGTAAACGCGGTCGATGATTTCGGGGGCCGTCAGGTCGAACTGTTTTAAGAAAGCTTCTTTGATGGCAGGCGGAAGCTGGTTTTTCAGTACATCGCCTACCAGTAGTTTTCCTAAGACTGCGCCGCTTCCTTCATCTCCCAGGATGAATCCAAGAGGGGAGATGTTGTTGACAATCTCTTCACCGTTGTAGAAACAGGAATTGGAACCTGTGCCGAGGATGCAGGCAATCCCTGCTTCATGTCCGCATAGTCCGCGGGCAGCGGCAAGCATATCCGAGTAGGCTTTGATGTTCCCGATGACGGGCAGGCTGTCGGCAATAGCCCGCCGGAGGACGGGAGCTTTTTCGGGAGTGCATCCTGCACCATAAAAAAAGACGGAGTTGATCGTTCCTTCCGGTAGTTGTGGCAGAAGGGAATGTGTCAGCTCTTGTTGAATTTCTTCTTCTGATTGGAAGAAGGGATTAATTCCCTTCGTTCCCATTCGTTTGATTGGGGTGCCGTTGAAAACGATGCACCAGTCGGTTTTGGTGGAACCACTATCTGCAATGAGTATCATATCTTTGAGTTTTTTATTGTTTCTTTCCGAAAGAATCCTCCAGTCGGTTGCGAATCATTAATGAGGCGACGATACCGGGTAGGGTACAAATACAAACCCAGATAAAGAAGTTTGTGTATCCGAGGTGTTCCTGTATCCATCCGGCAGGCATCCCCGGAATCATCATGCCCAGTGCCATAAATCCGGTTCCGATAGCATAGTGCGCCGTTTTGTGTTCACCTTCTGCTATATAAATCAGATATAGCATATAAGCGGTAAAGCCGAAACCATACCCCAACTGTTCGATCGCTACACAAATGGCTATAAATATAGGATTGTCCGGAGTGGCGGCAGCCATCCATACATATAATAGATCGGGAATGTTGATGGCTAATGCCATGGGTAATATCCATTTCTTGAATCCGTCACGGGAAACGAGGAAACCACTAATGATTCCACCGAGCAATAAAGCTATGACACCTATGGTACCGTAGATCATTCCGACAGTTGCTGTGGATAAACCCAGTCCACCTTTATCGGTCGTGTCGAGCAGGAAAGGAGAAGCTATTTTGGCTAACTGTGATTCTCCCAACCGATAGGTGAGGAGGAAAAAGAACATGAGACCGAGGTTCTTTTTCTGAAAGAATGTGACAAAGGTCAGGAGAAAATCCCCCAACAACTTACCCGGTGTGAGTCCGGGACGTTTAATGTCCGAATCAGGATGGGGGAGGATAAGTCGATGATAGATAGTAAGAGCCAGAAATAATCCGGCAAGGAGGTAGAATGTAATACTCCATGCCAAGGGAATATTGTTCTGTGATGTTTCCAGCCATCCTGCCAGCATGACTAGAATTCCCTGCCCGAAAATATTGGCAAGCCGATAGAAAGTATTCCGGATACCGACAAAGAAAGATTGTTCCTTATTATTGAGCCCGAGCATATAGAAACCGTCTGCAGCGATGTCATGCGTAGCGGAACTGAACGCCAACAACCAGAAAAAGGCGAGAGTCAACTGTACATAATGAGCAGTCGGAATAAAGAAGGCTATTCCTGCAAATCCGGCAGCGATGAAACCTTGCATGGCAATAATCCAGGCGCGTTTCGTTTTCACCAAGTCGACGAAAGGACTCCATAGCGGTTTGATAGTCCAAGGAAGATAGAGCCAGGAAGTATATAAGGCTATTTCCGTATTGGATAATCCCAAACGCTTGTACATGATAACAGCAATCGTCATTACCGCTACGTATGGCAGCCCTTCTGCGAAGTAGAGGGTGGGTATCCAGCTCCAGGGATTTCTTTTTGTAGTGGGGGTTGTCATGGTATTATTCTTTTTTATTGATATTGTTTCTCGAGCGTACTGCCGGGGTAATAGTGAGACAGTATTTCTTCATATTTGTAATCTTGCTCTCCCATTACGGCAGCACCAATCTGGCAAAGTCCTACTCCATGCCCCCATCCGGCTCCGGTAAGGATGAATCGTGAAGGGATTTTATCCTTTTTATGTCCTTTTTCCTCATATTCCTTGTCTACTACGAAGGCGGAACTATACAGATGGGAAGTAGATAAGGTACGGCGTATTTCCAGTTCTTTCCCGATAATAAGCGTTCGCAAGGTTCCTACAATTTTCAATCGGACAAGACGTCCCGACGTTCCACGTTCTATAGGAATTAAATCCAGAATTTGCCCGAAGTCAATTCTCGAACGTTGATGAATCAGTGTTGAAAGTTCTTGTTGGGTATAGTTGACTTTCCAACGGTAGAAGTCTGCCGTTTCCTGATCGTAGTTGTTTAGTACTTGGCTTAGAATTTTCTTATCCTGCGTATTACAAAAAGCAACAGGTGAGGTACGTATCCATTTATCAGCTTCCGCCTCTATGGTCAAATCGGGAAGTTGTTTTTCAGTCTTGCTATCCCGTTGTCTGATTAGATAAGGATGCTTTACGTTTTCCCAACAATTTTGGAACTCTTCAAAAGCTCCGCCACAACATTTAGAGAAACGGGTATCACAAATCGCTCCTTTATACATCAGCACTTCCCCCCGCGTGGCGGAGACTGCTTCGATGGCTTGTGGTGTTGAGGCTCGTGTAATTCCCTGATAACGCTGGCAATGATCATCGGCACATACATCGAAATTTCTATGTGCTTCATGGTCATACCATTTTATAAATTGAGAATGGAGAGTGGAGAGTGGAGAGTGGGCTGCGCTATCCGGCTGCACAGTAACTCTCCACTCTCCATTCTCAACTCTCAACTTATTAAGTAGCCAGCTTCGGGAGATGACGGCGTGAGCCTTTAGTAGTTCTAAAGAAGCTGTTGCGCTCATTTCGGATGAAATTACACTGGTAAGATATTCCTCAATGGAAATCACATTGATGGCGGTTAGTTGTTCTCCTTCGATGATAATCTTTAATTCCCCTTTGAATTTCTGGACTTCTTTGCGTTCCCAATGGAAGTTGATTCCGATGGTCACATCTTTCAGTTCAAAGAAAGCATGCGCATTTTGTGGAGGAATGAAGGATAATTCGTCGTACTCTTTCCCTTGCCAATGAATCTTCCCATCCTGATAAATAACTTTCTGTGTTCCGGAAATTTTCGTTCCGACAGAAGAACTAAATTTCACCGGGAAAGAGAATTCAATCTCTTTCCCGGAAAGGATACCGACTGTTATTTGAGGTTGAGTCATAATACAGCTTTAATACGTTCTAGTATTTTTTGCAGTTTTTCTTTGGATATAGATATTTCCCGATAGATATCATATACCTTTTCAGGAGTCAGTTTCTCCATATCCTCTTCACGTACTATAGGGAATATGCCGTTCATTTCAGCAATAGCAGGACTGATGAGAATTTGTTCGTCTCCTTTTGCGTAATAGCAGTCGGGACGATGTTTGCTGCGTAAGAAGATAATACAATTGTAAGGGTGTTCGGCCACTGACTCAAATTGATCGTCGTAGTTCTTTCCAAAATGCTCTTTGGTGATTTCCAAACCATACCAGGCAAGAATATTCATCATTGGTTCTTTTCCGTTGTTATTGGCAGCTAAAATGTCGTAAATCAGATGAAAGGTTTTCGACATTGTTTTCTTATTTTTCGCCTGAATCCTGATGAAACTGTACGGGAAATCTTCATAACTAATTCGCACCTTGTCGTTATCTATTAAATCTATGTGATCGTAATATGATCCCTGCATACTTTCCTCTTTACTGCAAGCTTGAAAATGGGCATGATCGGGAGCGGAAGCTCCACATTCCGGTCCATTATACAAAAGGAAGTATTCTCTCATTATGTCGGTGAATTCTATCATATCTTTAAAACGCCCGGCTATGGATTGCGACTTGTGTTCCTTATCTACAATTGTAAAGTGGTGTTTAAATATGGGATAGGGATTAACCAGTATCTGATAATTCCTATAACTGATGAATTCTTGTTCCTGCGGTCGGTTTGTTTGGCAGAGGAAGCAAGGCCGTGAGTGAATGGAGGCAGTATCTGTCTGTGCGGTAGTCGAAAGAATACGTTTCGGATTAAGGAATAGGTTCGCATCTAAATATTGCTTACCAAACCATTTGGATATTTCTTTTGTTCGTGACCGATACTGTTTCAATGCCTGGTAATTCTCTTTGGCTAGTTCCCAAGAAAGAGTTTGCTTTTGGAATAACTGTTCGATTCTTTGCTGAATTTTCTCTAATGTCGTTTCTTGTTGCAGGATGCGCTGTTCCAATTCCCACGTACGAAGTCGGTCTTTATATAGATTATTCTGGTTGATTTTCTCAACAGGCAGTGCAGCATCCGAGTTGCCTTCCCAACGGCGGCAAAGGTAAATCACGTCGTATATTCTGCCTATCTGATAATCGTGTGAAATTTTCAATCCAAGGGCATAATCTTCTCCATAGCTTGTGTTCGGGACTTTGATTTCCCGAAGAATAGGTGTGTAGAATGCACGGGGAGCTCCCAGACCGTTGATACGTAATGCATTATTTCGTCCGTTGTCGGGTGTCCATTCCTTATGATCGATGATGCCGGGGGCAATTTCCTGCATATCAAAGTTAGTCATCATATAAGTGCCGATTACCATTGCACATTTCTGTTTATAGAAAGTATCAATAATGATTTGCAGGCTATGTTCGTTTTTATACACGTCGTCGCTATCAAGTTGGACGGCAAACTTTCCGCATTTCTCGTGATGGATACCTATGTTCCAACATCCGCCTATACCGAGGTCATCTCTTTCGGGAATGACGTGAATCAGCCGCTTGTCCGAACTAAGTTCACGGAGAACTTCACTGGTCCCGTCTGTCGAATGATTGTCGATGACAATGACATTGAACGGAAAGGTCGTTTGCTGGTTCAGTGCCGAGCGTACGGCATCTTTGACTGTACGAATACGGTTGCGTACGGGTATAATGACAGAAGCTTCATACTCAAAAGTGTGGGAAGAAAAGTCTACAGGACGGAAGATAGGATAAAGATATCCGCCAATTTCCTTCAAATGGTTGGTGCATGCCTGTTCCATTTCGATCTGTACCTGACGGTTTTTAGGGTCTACATAATCGAACTGCTTCTCACCGCTTTTCCGCTTGTCACTTTCTACTTCGGTATATAGATATTCGTTGATATGTACCAGTTTGCTCTTTTGGGATATTTTGAGTCTCAAATCATACAAGCCTGCATATTGATATTCCTCTTCCGTATTTTCTATAACTTCCTTGAATGCGTTGGCATTGAACAGTAAAACCGAGCCGAAATTGAAGTCGTCACGCAGGCTACCGGGTTGGTAATCAATGACCGGAGCTGTTTTTTGCACACCGTCTATCTGTTGGTAATGGTCTGCATATACCATGCCAGCTTGGGTCATTTCCATTACTTGAACCATTCTTTCAAGAGCGAACATGCCTATTTTTAGTGCAGTGTGTTTGGTATAGAGCAAGGTATATGTTTTATCAGAATGTTCTGCAATAGCTCGCATTGCTTGTGTAGACTGCATTTTCTCTACAGAGATGAGTTCGCATCCGGGAATACAGACATTGGTAATTGGCGATGCCAATAAATAAATTTTGTCTACCAGCGTCGATGCACGTAACTCCTTAACTGTTTGCACAGTTTCTTCCAACCGGCTGAAAGGAAGAAAACAGTTGATTGTTGTTTTCATTATTTTACTTTTTGTTTTGTAGTATGAGTTGTGTAAGATGTTTCTTTGTCTTGTCTTTTGATGAACAAACAAAGTCCAAGGAATGTGAACAGGGCATTGATTATCAACAACTCGTAACTAATTTGGTAACCGTTGAGCCATGCTTCCGAATTTCTTTGCAGGATATAGCAAAGAATAGGAGAAGCGATAGCTACCAACGGAATATATTTATCATAAACTTGTTTCTTGGTGAAGATGCCGAAAGCGAACAGTCCTAAGATAGGGCCATACGTATAACTGGCCAGTGTGTAAATCGCATCAATCACACTCGTGTTGTTCAGCAGATTGAATACGAAAATGACTGCTCCCATCACAACTGCCATACCGATATGTACATGTTTGCGTATTTGGCTAAGTGCCGCCTCTCCTTTTTTCTGTGCATGTAAAATATCTACAGTAAAGGAAGTGGTCAGTGCCGTCAAGGCAGAACCCGCTGCAGAATAGGCGGAGGCTATCAGTCCGATAATGAATAATATTCCGACTATGCCGGGAAAATAATTTCCGGTAGCAATCATCGGAAACAACTCGTCGCTTTTTTCCGGATTCTCAATGCCTTGCTGTGCTGTAAACGTATATAGCAGTACTCCCAGCATCAGGAAAAGCAGAATGACAAAGAACTGTGAGATTCCACTGGTAATCATATTCTTCTGTGAGTCCCGGAAGTTCTTGCAGCTAAGATTGCGCTGCATCATATCCTGGTCGAGCCCGTTCATGGCAATAACGGTGAATACACCTGCCAGGAATTGCTTGAAGAAATATCGTTTGTCATTGACATCGTCAAAAAAGAATGTCTTGGAAAAGTCACTGTCTGAAATCGTACTAATCAAACCACTGAAATTCAGATGGAGGCTGGAAGCAATATAATAGATGCAAAGTACAACTGACACTACCAGACAGAATGTCTTTAGAACATCCGTCCATATCAATGATTTCACTCCACCGCGGAAAGTGTAAAGCCATACGATAAATACAGTAAGAATTACGTTCAACAGGAATGGAAGATGGAAAGGATCGAAGATAAGAAACTGCAATGTCAGGCATACGAGAAAGAGCCGGACGGCTGCCCCTAGCATCTTTGAAATAAAAAAGAACCAGGCTCCCGTCTTGTAGGAAGAGCTTCCGAACCTGTTCTCCAGATATTCATAAATGGAAACCAGATTCATGCGATAAAAGAGGGGAACAAGTACAAATGCAATGATAATTTGTCCTACTATGAATCCCAGCACCATCTGCAGGTAAGAAAAGCTACTTGCCTGTACCATACCCGGAACGGAAACGAAGGTGACTCCGGAAATGGTGGAACCGATCATGGCAAAGGCAACGATATACCAGGCTGATTTACGGTTTCCTACGAAGAATCCTTCATTGTCGGCTTTGCGTCCTGCTATATAAGAGATAGTGAACAGGATGATAAAGTATGCCACAGTAGTAATAGATATAACGGCTGGACTCATATCTGCTGTTTAAATTCGTTTGAGGATGAATATCCGGAACTTGTTTACTTTGCCTACAAATGTAGGGAATTTATCATAGATATACATACTCTTACATATTTTTTATTCCGGGTGTGCCTCCGGTGGCATGTTTGGAGGAACGCCAGTTTTTGTTGAGCGAGGACAACTCCGGAGATTTCTTTTCAAGCGAAACGCCGGTTATTTTATCAATGGTGTGCATTTCATCTCTAAAACAACAAGTGTCAAAAGTATGTCCTGGTGCAGTCTCTTTACTACTTGAAAGTGCCAGATACCCGCCATTATTGTTCAGTGCCGGGAAGTTCGGTATAATTATTATATTTTCTCCACCGACTTTATGTTTCTGAACGACTCTGTTGAAGTATTTCGTGAAGCAAAGATATGCTTTGGCAGGAATGGTTAGGGGAGTAGAAGGACTTTCATTTTGAAGGATGGTAGTATTGTATATTGCCCCGTCTTTATACATCTTATATAGATAAAGTGCCGGTAAAATGATAGCCTGTTCAGTCGGATTGTAGATTTCTATATATTCTGCACCATCAGTAGCATTGTTATACATGATTTCGTTGAAAAGAAGCATACCTCTTACATCTTCCGGTAATTCGGGGGTGTCCGGATTGTCCGGAATGTCTGTTCCGGGGTTATCAGGCGTTTCATCAGGTGTAGTGTCCGTTTCTACGTCATTAGATAGCTGTATGTGATGGAATGTGAATCCTTTGCATCGTGTTTTGGTGTAGATACAGTATATGCCGCAACAGAGTGAAGTCTGTATATTCGTATCTTTCACTCGTTTTTCTTTTACGTATTCATTCTCGGAATCAAGCCGTGTCCAGAAAGTCCAGTAACCATAATTGTCACGTTCTACTTTTATATATAGTTTTGGTGAAGAGTCTCCTTTCATCAGTTCCCTTCCCGAAGCCAGTAGTTTAGACTGGTCTCCGTTCTGACGATAAAGAGTTACGTTATCTTTAACTCCTCCTATCTGAATATAATAGCCGTTTAAGTTACCGGAAAGAATGTTTGAGGAAGAAGTCAGGTAAAATCGTGCATAATTGTTGGCGGAGGGATTAAAGGTGAGGTGAACTCCAAATTCCCAACGGGTATTTTTTACAGAGGTAGAAGGAATGGTGACATAGGCTGTTCCGGCGTCTTCCTGTGGATCATTCAGATGGATTCCTTCTTTAGAATTGATGGTGAATTTGTCCATCTCTCCTTCCCAGGGAAGTTCGGGCGTGATAGTGTCTTCTCCTTCTAAATCTCCCTTTTCTTCGTCATCAGCAGGAAGCGAACAATTGTAGAACAACATAATAAAGAGACTTAGGAAAGCAAATGCTTGGTAAATTTTCATACGGTTTTTAATTTGAGTTTTTTTGTTTTTACCGTATTTGTTTGTGTATAATGCAGAAGCAATTGCGGTTTAAATGGTTGAATGAGTAGGCAAAGATAGACTTTCTTGCTGGAAAAGCCCCTATTTATTGAGGAAATGATTATGGATTCTTTTGTTTTCTGTAAATGCGCGAAAAGGAAACAGTGAGGGGTTATCAAAAGTCATATCTAATTTATTGACCTTTGGATAACCCCTCACCAATGTAACATTCAATTATTGAAGCATTATTCGAAGCGCGGCATTACATATTTATCTGTGTAAGATGTGAACGTAATACCTGGCATGGGATGAACGTTCGATTCATTCTCCAGCTTCTTTATCAGCGAATAATCGTTGGCATCCAATGCGTAATAATTATCAGAGGTCGGAGTAGTCACACGTACCGTCCAGTCGAACATATTACCGATAATGGTTAGTGCATCCGTTTCGGGATTGAATACCGGGATTCCTGTTTTTACGATTTCATACGTCCGATTCTGCAACACATAGAAGGCGTTGTTGACATCGGTCATAAAAGCAAGCGTCTTTTTGTTTCTGAACTCGGTCAGATACAGATGCTTTAACGTCAGTCCTTCAGGCAAGGTGATGGCACGGACATACGGACGCCCTTTCACCTGTTTCAGATGAAACAGACGGCGGTCGGCATCCAATAGAAGGTAACCTTCGTCATACTCCTTTTTCACCGTCGGATTTCCTACAATCTCCGTTGCCGGGAAACGAAAATCTTTCTTAGTCATAGCTTCGGTAAACTGAAGGCTTTTATCTTCCTTCACGCTGTTGGTAGCCATGTCGATGAATTCGATCCCTTTGGAGGTGATGCGGAATACATCATCCGGCATTTTTAAATCCACACGTCCTGACATGGATTCCATTAGCGGGTAAAGTCCGATAGAAGGCGCATTGATATCCGAAGGAACGCTGCGGAAGTTGAAGTTTTCCGTCTGCACCATTTTGGGAGTCACTGCGATTCCTTGAATGGTATCTGGAAAACGCTCGTCAGACATCAACTGGCGGAAGTAAAACATAGGCAGGATGCTGTCGAAAGCAGCTTCCGAATAAATGTTTCCTGCCAAGTCGCGACGCACGCTTCCTTTTCCCTCTTCCTGTCCCATCTGTGCGAAATCGCCAATGACGAAACTATATAGGGTAAAGGGAGTCTTCTCCGGCTTTACGACAAAGAAATTGTAACACCAAGGCAACTGCCAAAGAAGCAGGAAAGCGATGGTTACATATAATAGTATGGTACTGAAACGTCTCATTTCTCAATCTTTTAATTTTTAATCTTTAATTTTTAATTGTTTAGTCCTGCTTTCCGGCCTTAAATCGTACGATAGAAAGCCACGAGAAAGAAGCTGTCAACAAAGTATAAACCACTAAATAAGGGAGGAACTTGTTATATGCTTCCGGTGTGGGCGACAGAAAGAAGATCCGGAGTAACAATACAGCGATAATGAGATTCAGAATACGACGTTTCCATGCCGGTTCGAGGCAGATCCATGCGACGAGCAGGTAGCCGGAAATCCCGGCAAGATACCACGTTAAAGCGGTGAGCAATATGTGGTTCTTCAGTTCATGGGCAAGTATTCCGTTCAGGTATACTTCCATCAACAGGAAATTAGAAGCAAAACAGACAAGAATCAATATGAGTCCGGAGAGTAACATATTGCCCGTCATTTTTAGTTCCGGATAAGGCAGATGGAGAGTCAGTTTCAAACATTTGCGTTGCATCTCGGGGACAAACTGCACGATTGCCATCAGGATTCCGGCAATCAGGGGGATATATTGCAACATATCAATGAAGATAACATCGCGTTGCAGCATGACTTCCCATACATGAGCTGCCCCTTTCATTTCTACCACCCGGTTGATGCGAAGCATACAATAGCTTGTAAAACCAAGTGTGGCGAGCACGGCAAGCAGAAAATACCACCGTGTCTTTATCCATTCTTTATAAAATATAGCGTACATTTTTGAGGATTTATGATTTATGAATTATGATTTGTGGGTTACGAGTAGCCAATTCTTATTCTTAATTTAATCAGTATTTGCCTGTCAGGCCGATAAATGCATCCTCCAAATTTACCTGTTCACTATGAAAATTAGTGTAAGGCACTGACATTGATTTCAGTTTTGCTTCTGTCTCTGTCGGTTGCAGGAAGGAGAAAGTCTCCAACTGGTTTCGCATGACAGAAGGATGATAGAAATCATCAGACGCAGGAAGTTCATAACCTTCGGGAATAGTGAAAGTGTAGCGACGTCCTTTTTCCAGTAATTCGACGATTGGTTTCTGAATCAGTATCTTTCCGTAGTCCATGATAATACAGTCATCAACGAGTCGTTCCATATCCTGAATGATATGTGAGGTCAGGAAGACGGTTTTCCCTTCCGAGCGGGCATAGTCACGGAGATAGTCGACAAACAAGCGGCGGTAACCGGGATCGAGTCCGAGTGAGAAGTCGTCCAATACTAGAAGTTCCGGGTTTTGTGCAAGGATAAGTCCGAGGGCAACTTGTGAGCGCTGTCCGCATGACATACGTGAGATACGTTGTCCGGGAGCGACTTTCAACTTATTCATCAGTTCATAGTACGCTTCCTTTTTCCATTGACCGGGGTAGAAAGCTGCGTAGAATTTCTCTATCTCGGTGATGGTCATGAATTGATATTGCACATGACCTTCGATGAGCAGTCCGATATTGCGACGCAGAGCCGGTGCCATTGTCTGAATCTCCTGTCCGAAGATGCGACATTCCCCTGAACGGGGTTGCAGGTAACCGCTCAAGATATTGATAGTGGTGGTCTTGCCCGTACCGTTCTTTCCCAACAGTCCCAGGATGCGTCCTTTGGGTACTGTGAAACTAAGATTTTCGTAAATCAACCGTTTGCCGTAATAGTGCGTCAGATTGTTACATTCGATAATATGTTCCATTTGATTTTATCTGTTATTCTATTCAAAAGAAGAAAAGGAAAAGAATGGGAATCAAGATTCCGACAATGACTTCAATTCCTCCTCTGCCGATAATACCCTTATTTCCTTTCAGCATGATGATGCCGGAGAGAGTAATGATAATAAGAGCGATGGCGAAAATATCAGCAAAGTAAGTCCACCATTGTCCCGGGTTGTAATGTAAGCGGGACATTGCTCCGATAAGCGGGCGGCGGGTGACGGATTCATATACCGCTTCTCCTGTCTTCACGTTTACCAGGAGATTGGAGCCGCCTTTCAGGAATACTTTCATTACGTCCGTTTTCGGGAAGTAATATTTGGTATAGTTGCCGCTTTCTCCCAATGGTTCCAGGAGAGTGAGCACTTTCTCCTTATTCATTCCTGCTTTATCCGGTAGCTTTTCTGCTATCTTATACTCTTTCCGTGTGATGGAGAAGTTCGGATTAATAGTGTCACGGTGATTCATTACAATTCCGGAAATGGCATATATCAATACCATTCCGGAAAAGAAAAATGATAAGTCACGGTGTATGAGCCGACTCCACTTACGGATGTTACTACTCCACTTCATACGAGTCAGCTTCCATGAAATAGAAAGATAAATACTCTTTTCCTGTTTCTGCCTTGCGGTCGGCTATTTTTGCACGGAAATCTGCAATGCGGGCTTCAGGGCTGTTGGCTGTTTCACCACGTGCTTTCTTTTCAGAGTCGCATCCGGCTTCACCGGTTCCGTGTTTCTCGGCAGCCTGTGCTTTGAGTTGCGCTTCCCAGTTCTGGAGGTAGGCTTCGTCAATGCGTTGTTCTTTCAGTGTTCCGGTAACACGAACGATGGAGTTCACGCATTTAGGATCGAATGCTCCCAAAGTGCCCGCTTCTACACGGATCACTTGGGTATCGTCGCTACCCATCAGGAAGATTTTCTTTGCGCCATGTTTGCAGGTATGTGTGCAGACGCCTTCAATGGTCACTTCTTGTCCTGCAAGGCTTTCGGCATTGGCAAGAAGAGAATCAATTTCCAAGGCGGAAGATGCAGACTGTTCTGTAGTCGCTTCTGATGCGCTTTTCTGTTGTTTGTTACCACATGAAGTTCCGATAAAAGTCATTGCCACGATGGCAATTGCGATTGTTAGCTTTTTTGTTTTCATTGTTATTGCTTCGTTTTTATATAGTTTGTAATCTGTTTTTCGTTTGTTTATAGCTTATCGTAGTTCGCCTTACGGGCGAGGGGAGTAGCCTTACTTGAAACTTTTAGTTTCCCAGTGTGAAACTGGTAGTTTCAAACCTTGAAACTGTTGGTTTCTCACCGAGAAACTAAAGGTTTCAAGGCATGAAACAAATATTAGTCTTTTAGTTGCCGGCTTGATCCCTTATGCAACGAACTTGCATACCGGCTTTAATGCTAACATAAGATAATGATAATCTGCCTTCCGGATACTTGGTTGCATTGATTGTACTCATTAATCCAAAGAACTGTATATTGGTTAGTAGGCCGCTGGTACTATTGTATATGGGTTTGTAGGCGGTCGAAGTCATGAGATAATTCATTGCCGGTTTTCCATGCCACGCAGCTTGAATCTTGGCGTCATCTGCTATTGCAGTTTTTTGGTAGCTGCCGGCGCCTGTAAGACTTGTTGCCATACGAACACCGGAGAATTGGTAATTGAATCCTGCATCCATCAGTGATGATATTTTGGCTCCATCATAAGCTGTATCATAAAAAAGAGCTTTATCACCATCAGCCGGTACCTTGCCGTCGGCATCATTCGTTGTTTTTCCTACCAGATTAAAGTACTCCAGACGTGTCGGTATGTGCCATCCTTTCGGGCAGATTCCTTGTGCTCCTTCAAAGGAGGTCAGATTACTATCAGTAATTTCTTTACCACCCAGTGCAGCCTGGAAATCATATAGATAACCTAATTCTTTTATGGCACTTTCTTTTGTTGTAGCTACGGTTGCACCGTCGGCTGTGATTTCATACGGATACCAAACATGGCTATCAGCAGTTGGATCACTTGAAGGAGTATACCCTTTCGGTAAATAAATAAGCGGTTCAGCCATCCATGTCGTACCGTTTGAGAGAGTTACAGTCTTATATTTTACATTATCATACAGGAAATAGTTCTGATCGAGATGTTCCTCGAAAGGAATCTCATTATCAGCTCCAATTTCACCCTCATCTGTCCAGTTTTCAATGTCACCACTAAGTTTGACTTCTATATCGTCAGGTAACACGCGAATGTTCACACTGTATTGTCCTCCTTGTGCCAAAGTGGTAGATGTGAGCTTCTGTGACAAGGTCTTGCCGTCAGATGTTGCTACTTCAAGCGTCAAGGCTACTGTTTGGGGAACGATAATGGCGCGGTATGTCTCATTCGCTTTAACGGCTTGTGCAACAATGCTTGTTGCGGAGGCGTTTGCATCAGCAGTCACTGTGAGAGCACTCAAATCAAGAGTTGCAGTCGGGATGGAACCTTTCAATGCGATAGACGAGATGTTAGCTTCTACTTCCTTTGTTACATTAATCACTAATTTAGTAAACATGTGTTTGAAGTTCATGCTTATAACGTTGGTAGTCGGAAGTACATCCGATTTCTTTGCTGCCATAAAATCTGACGCTCCATATCCACTAGTCTGATCGGTTTCAACAGTAAATGAAGCCGGAGTATTACCCTCCTTATAGGGATAATAGGCTACTATTTGCGATTTGTCATTTCCTTCCGGGTACCAGAGTAAATCGCCTGCAAATACTCCGTCATTGTATGTCATCTGTTTATTCTCTGCATATACGAAGTCACCGTTTTGGGTGATTGTAACACCGATTTTATCTCCGGTCTCAAAGTTAACTTCCGTAGCACGTGTAATAATAGGAGAGATAGTAATGCGACTGTTTGCAGGAGTCGTAGCTTCGTTCTCTTCCTGTTGGCAAGATACCAAAAGCGCTGCTGCGAAGATAAATGTCAAACTCTTTTTCATTGCTTAATAATTTAGTTTATTTATATTCATTGTTTTCAAAAAGTATATCCTAATTTGATAGTCTCGTTCCAACGGTTCGAACCATCTATATATTGCAGGTTGAAACCGTGCGTATAACTACCTTCTACTTCCGCATAAATTCCATAGTTGAAATGATAGCGCAATCCGAGATGAAATGTCGCTTGTGGGGCGGTTGCATATTCATTTTTCAGATTGTAATAATCAGTCAGCCGATAAGGCGGATCACCCGGTTCCGTATCTGTTGCCGTAGTCCTGTTTTTCTCGGTAAAGTTTCCTATGGCAAAGGATGCAGCCGCTTTCAGGTCGAGTTTCCCTAGATGAAATACGCTGGAGATATAAGTCTGGTTACAAATCATCTTTTCCGAAACCACATAAGGATACATCTGTGTGGTCAGTCGTCTGAATGTTGATATATTCGTTCCCAGGCGAAGTTCCGTGCGGGGACTAATCAATTCATATTCGGGATTAGCAGAGAAAACATCCTGCTCAAAAATACGATTGGAACCGTGTACGTGAGTGGTCGTTATCCCGTTCACAGTTTCTTTGGTTATCACATTTTCGTTGTTGACCAGATGTGACCATTGCAAGTTCAGTCGCAGAAAATGCTCTTTCTTTCCCTGTTTGAAATGATAACTCAAATGGGAGGTAATTCGGTGGGTTGGAAATTTAAACCAGATAGCATCTCTTTCACCGGCAGAACCTGAAGAATACGTGTATTCAGCATCTCCGTAAAATCCTTTCCATTGAAGTTGCAAGGCTCCCCCGTTCGACAATTCTTTGATGGGGAAACCGTTGACACCCGATTCACTAAGATGGATTCCACTCCCGTCCCATGCTTCGTAAGCTCCATACATAAGTCCTTTATCCAGAAAAGCATTGTAAGAGTTTTCGGCTGTACCGATGACTTCTGCTTTCACTGATTCACTGTTTTTACCGAGAATATAGGAAAAGCCGATCGCCATATCTCCCGAATGATACATGACGCTGGGGGCTATTTTCAAATCCAGTCGGTAATTGGTATGCCGCAAGTCCTTTCGTTTGGAATAGTTGGAAGCGGCAAAGTCTATCTTTCCTCCTAATCGCCAGTTGGGTGAAATATCAGTTGCAATACCACCCATGAAAGCGTAAGTTTGCAAGTCTTTACGTCCGGGTGTGAACTCCAGGAGGTCTACGGGATAAAATCCTGGGTGGATAAACATCGAACCGCTCATATCCTTGCCTGAAGTATGATCGAATGAGAACGAACCCGTCAGTGAATAACCTTTCAGATGAGTGATGGACTTTGCTACCGCTCCGGCACTCCATGCTTCTTTTGCTTCGTAATAGTTGCGGAAATCACCGTGGTTATTCTTTCCGTACAGTTCGGCATAGGAAGCAGAAATACTGTCCATCATGATACCTGTGACATTTGCCCCGGCATTCCAGGAGTTACGCCGTTCGATGATGTCATAAGTCTGTGCCGAAACTCCGGATGTCAGACATAGAATCCAAAGACCTGTTATATATATTTTCTTCATCTCACTCATGCAAAGATTGTTTTTCCCGTTCATAAAAATCGGTAGAAGAGTTGTTTGTATCTACCAGTACTTCGTAACCCGCTTCCTGTGTCGCTTCTTCATCCACATGACGGTATAAACTGCGTCCGTTGTATGTGGCACTTTGAGTGACATATCCCGCATCGATGGATGGAGAAATACGCTTTTTATTGTTGGAGGAACCGCCATAATATACTTCCGTGCCATCAATCACCCAATCGAGTGGTACCGCTATCACCTGATCCGTAGTGCTTCCCGGTTTTTGTATGATACTTCCCTCTTTAAGAACAAAGTCCTGTATCGTGGTATCCTTGGCTTTAAAAATAACCGCGGCAGGAGAAAATATCGAGAATGAATAGGCGTTCGCCTGGCCAGTCTTCAACACTACGTTCAGGTAATGATCCGGTGTGATCTGGTCGCCCGGAGCCGGATGATACTGTGTGTTCGGAAAATAAACATTATTATAGCATACAAAATATCCGGGTTTGTTCAGGTTGACAGATTGCGGATATTGTGCCGCATGGTCAACCGCTCCGTTGATGGCAATCACTGCATCTTCTCCCGGCTGAAGCGGGAACGTTTTACCGGTACCGCCAAATTGCCAGATACACTGAACGATGGGAGCGAAGTCCTTGAAGATAGTTGCTCCGGTTGCTTCATCCTGTGTCACCCATACATTAGTGGCTTGTGAATTGTAAGGGTCGAGTGCTCCGAAGCATAAACTATCCAGATATTGCACTTCCGAGTCGTTATTATGCAGGATAATGTACTTGTCGGATTGATAATTTCCTTCCAGCGGTAACTTTGTGCATCCTCCGCAGTAAATCTCTTTAATAATGATCGTCCCGGCCTTGGAATGAATGAGCGGGAGATTAAGAGATATGTCTCCGCTGGTTAGTTTGACATTATCAGCTAATCCGTTGAAAATATCCTTTCCGCCTTTGTCGCTGACTTGTACGCGGTATATACCTTTGGTCAAAGAGAATTGCGCCACTCCATTCTTATCGGTTTTAGCCTTGTAAGAATTTCCACGGTCGACATCTTCAATCTTTACGGTCACTCCTTCCCGGAGATGATCCGTGTATCCGTCCGGATATACGGCAGTAACCTGCAGGCTGTGCAACTGGTTGTCATACGGATTCTCTTTATCGATATCTGTGCATCCCGCAAAGATGCCAGTCACTGTTAGTAATAATATGTAGATGAATTGTTTCATATAGTTAGAATTTGATACGGCAAGTAAGTCCATAATAGAAATCCGGGGTGAAGAGAGCGCTTACACCCGTTGCATGAGATTTTACATAAGGCCGTGAGTTGGTGAAATTAATCGCATTGAGAGAAAGAGATACATAGTCTCCAATCTCTTTGGTGATATTGATATTGGCAGAAAAATAAGGATCATATCCGTCTGCTGCAAATGTATAGGCATTGCCCGATTTGCGTATCAGGTAGGAGAATCCCGGATTCGCGGCTTCCGCTGATGTGAAAGGATGCATCTCATTATTCAGGTCGAGGTATGCTACCGGCCAGATAGCGGTATAAGAGTTACCGTCATAGATACTTCCCCCGGTTTGGGTATTACTGCTTTCGCTCACATTGAAAGCATATTCTTTTCCTTGATACTCGGAGATGTTCTGCGAACGCTTCACAAGCGAAGCTTCCAGTCGGCACGAGATAATCAGTCTGGCTTTCGGAATACGGGTGATGGCTGTGATATTGGCATCCAGCGAGTGGGTACGTTTGCCGTTGGCGGTAGTCGATAAGTTGTCGCCGTTGGCGTAGATACCTACATATTGGTAAGAACGATTGGCAAGACTGGTATGCGACCATCCATTCTGATAATAATACGATAAAGAGTTGTCGATGTATTTCGTATAAGTATAAGCGGCATCTACCCGGAATTGCGTGCGAATCGGAGTAATTTCCGGGAAATCAACAATCATTTCCGCTCCGCGACGAATCACGTCCATTCCATTGTCGGGAGAAGTTGACTTTACAAAAGTCTGGTCGGTCACTTTGACATCCATAGGAGTCCAGTAACTGGATGCATTGTCGCGTATGTAAACCATCCCTGTCTGGTTATCTACATTGATTTGCGGGTTAGTCGGCATAGTGAATCCATCCGGCAATTGGAGCACATCATAGGAGAACGGAGTATAAGTACTTGCGTATTTATACGGCAGCTTGGTACGGTTGAAATAACCGACTAATGAAATCCGGGTACGGGCAATGTTGACGTCCAGACCGATTTCTGCGTTCTGATTCCGTTGCCAGCGTAGGTTTTCATTGTGCAATAACGTGTAGGGCTGACTATAATATATATAAGATGATTCAATCTTATTATAGGAAAAGCCGAAGGTCTGTATGTCCCGATATTCCTGTTTGGGATACAAGGTATAGAAAGAGGGAAGTTTTTCGGTAATTCCCCAACCGCCACGGATAGCGATATGTTCGTTCAACTGCCATCTGGCATTGAAACGTGGTGAAAGAGTATTCAGGTTCTTATATTTCGTTCCCTTGATAAACAAATGTTCCCAACGTACCCCTGCCATCAGTCTAAGCATGGTATTTCCCACAGGAAATGACAGACTTTCTTCTGCATAAAGCGAAACATTATGCATATATGGATAAGTAGTGTAAGGACGGGGACGATAACCGTTTGGAGCCAATGATGGGTCTTTGTAATATTCTCCTTCACCCACATTGCCTGTTGCTTTCCATTGAACACCCGCTTTCAGGTTGCTGTTTACAGTCTTAAATCGTCTGTTCCATTCATATTTTAACGATGCGGCATAATCCAGTTCTTTGGAGTCGATGATTTGGTCGGCAAAGTAAGTATATGGCAGTTTGTTTGCCATAAAATATCCTTCCTCTGTGGCATGAACAGCCGGTTGCTCCGATGCATAGGAGTAGAACGTATGCGCGTGGGAGTTGTTATCATTGTAGTATATTGATGCGTCGAACTTAAGGTTGGTTATCCACGATTTGTTGAGCAGCCAGGCCAGTGAAGTGTTTGTCCGGAATACGTTATCTCTCACTTTGTTGTATTCTCCCGAATAGGCATCAGGATCATCTTTGGTATTCATTCCTCCGATATTGCCTGTAACACCGATGTCGAATCTCAATACGTTGCGGAACGTGTTGCTATATCCGGCAGAGAATCCCCTTCTTGTATAAGAAGAATAGGGAGATACCAACTTTTGAGTAGCCTTGGTCCACTCACCGTTTATGTTGATGACTCCTTTATCGTTTCCTAAATCCAATCCTTTAGCAAATGAAACCTGTTCGGTGCGAGGATTGATAGACAGCAATATGTTCCAGGGTGTTTTCCCTTTCCGGGTGTGAATCTTGACCATACCACTATTCAAGTCTCCATATTCTGCCGAAGGCACTCCGGTGATGACTTCCACCGATTCAATATCTGCAACAGTGATATTCCGGGTATCCACTCCGCTCATATTGCCAAACGAACCATTGTTTCCAATACGAACCCCATCCACTTCTACGGCTGTTCCAAATGCGGCATTACCGGCTGTTGACCCTCCGTCGCGTAATGAGAAGATATTATTGGTGGTAAGATCCGGCACTTTAGTTTTTCCTCCCGGAAGGAGAGCGGAGATATCGCTCACGTTGGACACCTGTAGATGTTCCAATGCATGATTTCCGATAGTGAGCGTCGTGTTTAATTCATTTTTGGGTGCTTGTGCAGTGACGACTACATCATCCAGTGCAAGTGTATTTTCTTTGAGTATGATAGGAAGGTTATTGATATTGCTGCGTACATTTACGGGAATTGTTGCCGGTACATAACCAAGAAAAGAAACCTCCAGATTATATTTTCCCTCCTGTACTCCTTGTATCGTAAATTCTCCTTTCTGATTGGATACGGCCCACAAATAGGTACCTTTAATGAGAATAGAAGCACCAGGCAAAGGGGAATTCGTTTTTGCCTCGGTCACACGTCCCGAGATTGTATAGATGTTTGAATTAGCTGCGGCCTCAAATAAATTGAAAAATAGTAGCCCCCAGAATGCTATATTAAAAAGACAATATTTCATAGATAAGTTTTGCGCAAAATTCGATAAAAAGTGACTTTCTATCAATCACTATAAATAGTTATTTTGGTAAATGCTGATACCTATAACTAGTGACTTCTTACCTACGAATAGGTATTTTCTCTCTAATTACGGCTTGGAGAATAAAAAAACCGGCTTGCATTGTGATCACTATCACATTGCAAACCGGCTGATTTATTGGGCTTATCTATAGTTGTCCGGATATTATATCCAGTCTGTTATATTAGATATTTTTTACTTTAATCAAATATTCGGCAATCTGAACAGCATTCAGGGCAGCCCCTTTCTTAATCTGGTCACCTACAATCCAGAAAGTCAATCCGTTTTCGTTTGTCAGGTCTTTGCGGATACGGCCTACGTATACCGGATCTTTACCTGCCAGGAACAACGGCATCGGGTATTCTTTTTCGGCAGGATTGTCCTGCAGAACCAGACCTTCACCGTTAGCGAATGCTTCACGAGCCTCTTCTACGGAAATCGGACGTTCAGTTTCTACCCAAATACTTTCAGAGTGAGCACGTAATGCAGGAACACGTACGCAAGTTGCGCTAACTTTTACGTCAGAATGCATGATCTTGCGTGTTTCATTATACATCTTCATCTCTTCTTTCGTATAACCGTTTTCTGTAAACACGTCGATCTGCGGAATCAGGTTGAAAGCCAACTGATAGGCAAACTTCTCTACAGTCACAGGTTCGTTTGCCAATACCTGACGATATTGTTCGTACAATTCGTCCATGGCAGCGGCACCCGCACCACTTGCTGCCTGATAGGTAGACACATGCACGGTTTTTATATGAGAAAGCTTTTCGATGGCTTTCAGTGCAACTACCATCTGGATAGTCGTACAATTCGGGTTGGCGATAACGCCGCGCGGACGTTCCAATGCATCCTCTGCATTTACTTCAGGCACCACCAAAGGCACATCGGCATCCATACGGAAAGCGCTGGAGTTGTCGATCATCACAGCACCATACTTGGTAATTGTTTTCTCGAACTCCTTAGATGTTCCTGCACCGGCAGAAGTGAAAGCAATGTCTACCTCTTTAAAGTCATCGTTGTGTTGTAAGAGTTTCACCTCGATCTGTTTACCGCGGAAAGTATATGTTGTTCCGGCACTACGTTTAGAACCGAACAAAACTAACTCGTCCATCGGGAAGTTTCTCTCATCGAGCACGCGCAGGAACTCTTGTCCTACGGCTCCGCTTACGCCAACAATAGCTACTTTCATCTTTTTCTTTTGTTAAATTGTGAATATTGAATTTCTCTCCTTATCCTGTCGAATAGAAAAGATTTGGCTGCAAAATTATAACAATTTAGCATATAAACATCGCTTTTGAGAGAAATATTTCAGTTTTTCGGCGGATTACTCATGCTTCCGTATAGTTGGACGTGGTTATTGGAGTGAAATGACCATTAGACATTCATTGGATTCTGCAAACTTTTTTGTTCCTTTGCAGAAAATTCCTAAAAAACACAGCCTATGAACCTGTTTGATCTCAATTTAACGTTGCCGATTTCTGATCCGACCTGGGTGTTCTTTTTGGTACTAATTATCATTCTTTTTGCTCCGATGATTTTGGGGCGTCTCCATATACCTCATATTATAGGCATGATTCTGGCGGGTGTCTTGATTGGCGAACACGGCTTTCATGTACTCGACCGAGACAGTAGTTTCGAACTGTTCGGCAAAGTAGGGCTCTATTATATCATGTTCCTTGCCGGTCTTGAGATGGATATGGAGGACTTTAAGAAGAACCGGACGAAAAGTTTCGTGTTCGGCTGGCTTACCTTTCTGATTCCTATGGTGTTGGGAATATGGAGTAGTATGAGTATGCTGGGATATGGTTTTCTTACGGCGGTATTGTTGGCAAGTATGTATGCTTCTCACACCTTAATTGCTTATCCTATTATTAGTCGTTACGGACTGTCTCGTTTGCGCAGTGTCAATATCACCATTGGTGGTACTGCTGTCACCGTCACCCTTGCTTTGATTATTCTTGCTGTCATAGGAGGCATGTTTAAGGGAACTGTCGATGGCTGGTTCTGGGTATTTCTTGTGGCAAAAGTGGCTTTCCTCGGATTTCTGATTGTGTTCTTTTTCCCCCGTATCGGACGCTGGTTCTTCCGGAAGTACGATGACAGCGTGATGCAGTTTGTATTTGTGCTGGCGATGGTTTTCCTCGGAGGAGGATTGATGGAATTTGTAGGAATGGAAGGAATCTTAGGAGCTTTCCTGGCGGGCTTGGTATTGAATCGCCTGATTCCTCATGTATCTCCTTTGATGAACCGGTTGGAATTTGTGGGAAATGCACTGTTTATTCCCTATTTTCTGATTGGTGTCGGAATGATTATTGATGTAAGAAGCCTGTTTACCGGAGGTGAAGCATTGAAAGTGGCTATTGTGATGACAGTGGTGGCAACCTTTAGTAAATGGCTGGCTGCCTGGATCACACAAAAGATCTATCGGATGCAGTCGAATGAACGGAGCATGATATTCGGTTTAAGTAATGCGCAGGCCGCAGCTACACTGGCAGCAGTGTTGATCGGTCATGAAATCATTATGGAGAATGGAGAACGGTTGCTGAATGATGATGTATTGAACGGTACGGTAGTGATGATACTTTTCACTTGTGTCATCAGTTCTTTGGTAACCGAACGTTCGGCACGTCGTTTTGCTCTGGATGAAAATGTGCAGGCGGAAGAAGAAGCTAAGAAAGTAAATACGGAACAAATCTTGATTCCGGTGGCTAACCCGGAGACGATTGAAGATTTGATTAATCTGGCTTTAGTAATAAAGGATGCTAAGCAGAAAAATGCATTGGTGGCATTGAACGTTATCAATGACAATAACAGTTCGGAGAAGAAAGAGCAGCAGGGTAAACGTAACCTGGAGAAGGCTGCCATGATTGCCGCTGCCGCCGATGTGCCTGTCACGATGGTGAGCCGTTATGATTTGAATATTGCTTCGGGGATTATCCATACGATTAAAGAATATGAAGCTACGGATATTGTGATCGGTCTGCACCGGAAGGCTAATATTGTCGATTCTTTCTTCGGACATCTGGCTGAAAGCCTATTGAAAGGTACGCATCGTGAAGTGATGATTGCCAAATTCCTGATGCCGGTTAACACCCTGCGCCGAATTAATATTGCCGTTCCGCCAAAGGCTGAATATGAATCGGGTTTCTCAAAGTGGGTGGAACATTTCTGCCGTATGGGAAGTATCCTCGGCTGTCGGGTGCATTTCTTTGCCAATGAGCGTACATTGATGCGCCTTCAGCAACTGGTGAAGAAAAGACATGCAGGTACCCCGACAGAATTTTCCATCCTGGAAGAGTGGGAAGATCTCCTGTTATTGACAGGACAGGTGAATTATGACCACTTGCTGGTGGTTGTTTCTGCCCGTCGCGGGTCTATCTCTTACGATACCTCTTTTGAACGTCTGCCGGCGCAACTGGGAAAATATTTCTCTAATAATAGTTTGATTATCATCTATCCCGATCAGTTTGGAGAACCGCAGGAAATTGTGTCATTCTCTGATCCTCGCGGGCATAATGAGTCTCAACATTATGAGAAAGTGGGTAAATGGTTCTATAAATGGTTAAAGAAAAACTGATGGAAAGATACGACTGGCAACAGAGAACAGCACTCCTGTTAGGAGAGGAAAAGATGGAACGCATCCGCAACGCGCACGTATTGGTCGTGGGATTGGGTGGAGTGGGAGCTTACGCCGCCGAGATGATCTGCCGCGCAGGAGTCGGACGGATGACGATTGTAGATGCCGATACAGTGCAGCCTACCAATATGAATCGTCAGTTGCCGGCCATGCATTCCACATTGGGAAAGGCGAAAGCGGAAGTATTGGCTGCCCGTTATAAAGATATAAATCCGGATATCGAATTGACTGTTCTGCCCGTCTACCTGAAAGATGAGAATATACCGGAACTGTTGGATGCCAATCAATATGATTTTATAGTAGATGCTATTGATACGATCAGTCCGAAATGCTTTCTGATTTATGAGGCGATGAAACGTCGTATAAAGATTGTTTCCAGTATGGGAGCAGGAGCGAAGAGTGACATCACCCAGGTTCGTTTTGCCGATCTTTGGGAAACGTATCATTGCGGTTTAAGCAAGGCGGTACGGAAACGCTTACAGAAGATGGGAATGAAACGGAAACTTCCGGTAGTGTTCAGTACGGAACAAGCCGATCCGAAAGCCGTGTTGCTGACGGATGATGAACAGAATAAGAAATCGACGTGTGGAACAGTCAGTTATATGCCGGCCGTGTTTGGGTGCTATCTGGCTGAATATGTCATTAAACGATTATAAAGGCTATTATGATAAAACTAGAAGGTATAACGAAGAGTTTCGGCTCATTGCAAGTGTTGAAAGGCATTGATCTGGAAATCAATAAAGGAGAAATTGTCAGTATCGTAGGTCCGAGCGGTGCCGGTAAAACGACTTTGTTGCAGATCATGGGCACTCTCGATGAACCGGACGCAGGTACGGTGCAGATTGACGGAACAGTGGTGAGTCGGATGAAGGAGAAAGAACTATCTGCATTTCGTAATAAGAATATTGGTTTTGTTTTCCAGTTTCACCAACTACTGCCGGAGTTCACGGCATTGGAAAATGTGATGATTCCCGCTCTAATCGCCGGGGTATCTTCGAAGGAGGCGCACGAACGCGCTATGAAGATTCTGGATTTTATGGGACTGGTTGACAGGGCTTCTCATAAACCGAATGAATTGTCGGGAGGCGAGAAACAACGGGTGGCGGTAGCGAGGGCTTTAATCAACGATCCGGCAGTTATTCTGGCAGACGAACCATCCGGTAGTCTGGATACACATAATAAAGAAGATTTACATCAACTGTTCTTCGATTTGAGAGACCGGCTGGGGCAGACTTTTGTCATTGTGACGCATGACGAGGGGCTTGCCAAAATTACGGACCGGACCGTTCATATAGTGGATGGTATGATTAAAAAAGATTAATTAGAGAACCTAATTTCTAAAAATGTATACCAAAAAGGTAGAGCCTTGCAAGTGTTCTATCTTTTAGCTATATATTTATAGTCGCTTCTCTACGGAAGTCTGTGAAGATGATAGTAGAGTGTTTGTTTTGTTTGTGTGTGATGCATTCTTGTCTGGTGTGATAGGAATGCATCTTTTTTTTATTAATTATAACAAATGTAGGGCTCTAGCCGTTCAAGATCAATAGGAGTGAACTCCTCATAGAGAGATAATTGCTTCAGACTTTTTAAGAATCCTTTCTTTTTCCGATATTCTATGATAACCTTTGCTTGGTAGTAGTTTATGTATGGATGATGCATCATTCGTTCCATGCCGGCTTTATTTACATTGATGCGGCGTGTCTGATGGGTGTCAATGGAAAACCACGGACGGAGTTTCTCTGCCTTTAGATGAATCTCCTGTAACTGCTCTATTCGGAAAAAGCCTCCCAGCCGTTCGCGGTAATTCACAATCATCCGGGCAATGCTGCTTCCGATTCCCGGAATCTTCTTCAGTTCGGTGGTATCTGCGGAGTTGAGGCTGATGATAGTTCCCGGGAGATATTTCACAAGGGTGTCCCGTTGTATGCTTGGTGTGGTTAACAATCGTACCGTGTCTTTATTTGTCGAACTGAAATCTTCTGTAATTTGTATATAAGGACGAAGAGTCTGGTATTGTTCTTCCGTGAGTCCATATATCTTTCGGAAATCTTCTGGGTGGCGGAATTTACCTTGTTTATAGCGATAGTGCAGGATATTCTTTATCATCCAGGATGGTAACCCAAGCGAAAGAAAAGTAGTAGAGTCTGCGATGTTCGGATCGAACACCGCAAGTTTGATTTCCCTTTGAGGGGATGATTGAAAAGAATGACCGGACTTTTGGTGAGGTTGGGTTTCCCGGAGGGAGGAAATAAAGTCGTTGTATTCCTTATCGAACTTCTCGTTCTCTCTGCAGTCGGTATCTTCAGCGTGTGTGAAAAAGGAGAAGGGTTTAGGGGCGGCATATACTCCTAAAATAAGAACGACAAGGACGATAATGCCTTGTCGTTCTGTTTTAGTATAATAAAGGAAGTCTTTCCACATTATAGCTTGATTAATCCCAGTTCATTGATAAATATCAGTGAGATGGCGATTGGTGCGATATATTTTAATATAAAGATAATGAGTTTGTATACCGGTACCTTTAATGAACCGTCATTGGTAATCTCCGACCATACAATCTTCTTGTCCAGATACCATCCGGTAAAGAGGGAGATGCACAATCCGCCCAGTGGTAACATGATTTTAGCTGTTACAAAGTCGAAGAGGTCGAACATGCCCAGTCCGAAAACGGTAAATCCTTTCATGACTCCCAATGATAGTGAGCAGAATATTCCGAGAAAGACACAACCGCCGGTGACTAATCTTGCTGCTTTTCCACGGGAGAGGTTGAACTCCTCATGTAAATAAGCGGTTACTACTTCGTGCAAGGAAATAGTAGAAGTTAAAGCAGCCATTGCCAACAACGCGTAGAACATGACAGAGAATATATATGCCAGTATGGGAACTCCGCTAAATGCCTGTTGGAATACATTAGGCAGGGTGATAAAGATCAGACTCGGACCAGAATCAGGTTGTATGCCTACGGAAAAAGCTGCCGGGAAAATGATAAATCCGGCTAGTATCGCCACAAAGGTATCAATGATTCCTACGCTGAAAGCTGTTTTAGTCAGGTTGGTTTCTTTGCTGAAATAGGAGGCGTACGTGCAAAGGCATCCCATTCCCAAACTCAATGAGAAGAACGCCTGTCCCATGGCACTCAAAAATACATTTCCGTCCACTTTGCTAAAGTCGGGCTTGAGCAGGAATTCGATACCTGCACCGGCTCCCGGCAGAGTGACCGAGCAAACAACCAGTATGAGGATAATGATAAACAGGGTAGGCATCATGATCTTGGAGGACTTTTCGATTCCTTTTTCTACCCCTTTCACAATGATGAAATGAGTAATCAACAAGAATGCCACCAACCATACAACCGGTCTCCATGGGCTGCTGGAGAATTGTTGAAAAGAGGATATGAACTCTCCGGAGGTTTTTCCGGCAAAGCCATTAGTAGCAGCTTCAAAAATATATTCGAGTGTCCATCCTGCTACTACAGCATAATAACTAAGTATCAGGAAGCCTGCCAATACTCCCATGCGTCCTACCCAACGCCAATGTGTTCCAGGTGCTAATTTCTGATATGCTCTCGCTGTGTTAGCTCTCGAACGGCGTCCTATCAGGAACTCGGCAATCATAATAGGCAATCCCAGAAGAAGAATGCAGCCTAAATAGATCAATATAAAAGCAGCGCCTCCATGGTTTCCTGTTTCATAGGGAAATCTCCATATATTACCCAATCCGACTGCAGAGCCGGCAGAAGCGAGTATGACTCCTAATTTACTGCCGAAGTTTGCTCTATCATTTTTTGCCATAAATCTTGTTTTATCTTACAAATCGTTATAAAATATACGTATTAGAGCGCAAATATAGAAAATGATACTTATATTTGCACGAAAATTGTAACATTATTTAGATATGCTATCTTATATTAAGAAATATCCAATCTCGCTTTTTATCATTCTGACAGTGATTTATCTGTCGTTCTTTAAACCGCCTAAGACGGATTTAGATGAAATTCCTAACCTCGACAAACTGGTTCATGTTTGTATGTATTTGGGTATGTCGGGGATGCTGTGGCTGGAATTTTTGCGTGCACATCGCAGGGACAATGCTCCGATATGGCATGCATGGGTAGGCGCATTCCTTTGCCCTGTACTTTTTAGTGGTTGTGTGGAATTGTTGCAGGAATATTGCACTACATACCGGGGTGGAGACTGGTTGGACTTTGCAGCTAATACTACGGGAGCGATTCTGGCTAGTTTAATAGCCTATTATGTCGTACGCCCCAGAATGATGAATAAGCAGTGAATGAAAAATAGAAACGGTGAATAATGGTTGCATCCAATATTCACCGTTTATCATTTACTGTTCACTCGTTTATTTTTCCGTTATAAATACTCTACCGTTGAGCTAAGTTTGATTCCGTTAGAGCCTTTGATAAGAATAGTATACCCTTTGGGTTTGTTAGCTTGCAGATCCTTTATAACTTCCTGCGCATTGGCGTACGTTTTGAAAGAATGTTCGCTTGCGGCAAACAGTTCTCCTACGAGCCATACTTTCTCAAAACCACTTTCTTTTATGTAGTCAACGATTTTCTGATGTTCGGCCGGGCTTTCAGCACCCAGTTCGCGCATATCTCCTAATATGAGCATCTTGTGGGGGACTGTCATGTTCCGGAAGTTTTGCAAAGCAGCCATCATGCTGGTTGGATTTGCATTATATGCATCGATGATAAGCGTGTTATCTTCTGTCTTTTTAAGTTGGGAGCGATTGTTCTGTGGCGTATAGCTTGCCAGAGCCTCATCAATCTTCTTCGCTTCCACTCCGAAGAAACGTCCGATAGTGATGGCAGCCAGGGCATTCGGGAAATTATATTCTCCGATCAACTGTGTGCGAACCTGATGGCGTTCACCGTCCTTGCCGGCTTTCCATTCGAAAGCGAGATAAGGCGAATTGTCAGTAATCTGTCCGTTGACATAGAGATCATCTTCAGTTCCATAAGAAATCAGGTTCAATCCCTGCGCGATATTCATCAAATAAGCGTTATCGTGATGAATAAAGGTGATGGCATCTTTCTTACGGAGGAAATCATATAACTCTCCTTTAGTCTTAATCACTCCTTCGAAAGAACCGAATCCTTCCAGGTGAGCTTTACCTACATTGGTGATAATGCCATAATCCGGTTCGGCTATTTCACAAAGAAACTTGATTTCTCCCGGATGATTGGCACCCATCTCGATAACAGCAAGGTCATGCTCCGGTTTCAAACGCAATAGGGTGGTCGGTACACCGATGTGGTTGTTGAGATTACCTAAAGTATAAAGCACGTTATGGGCTTGGCAGAGAACACTGGAAATTAATTCTTTGGTGGTCGTTTTCCCATTAGTGCCCGTAATACCGATCACACGCGTTCCGAGTTGGCGGCGATGATAGTTGGCAAGTTGCTGCATTGTCTGCAAGCAGTTGTCTACAAGTATATATCGTTTATCACCTTCTACGGCATATTCGGCTTCATCAATAATGGCAAATGCGCATCCGGAGTCTAGCGCTAGTTTTGCAAATGCATTACCGTTGAATGACTCACCTTTCAAGGCGATAAACAAAGAACCGTCCGGGCAGTTCCGGCTATCAGTAGTTACTGATTGGCAATCCAGAAAAATCTGGTAAAGAGCAGAAAGTTTCATAACCTGATCTTTTATTTAAAACGCTGCAAAGATAGGCTATTCTTTCGGATTTGATGGGAGTTCGGACAGATTTTTACTTAGGCATATACCAAAGGAAGAGTCAGTATCATCCGGCATCCGTCCGTATAGGAAGAGTCGATCCGGAGGCTGCCTCCTAACTTCTCGGCAATGCTCCGGCATATCGGCAGTCCGAGACCGGTGCCTTGTGTGAAAGAATTCATTTTGTAGAAACGCTCAAATACCGCCTCCTGCTGATCTTTCGGAATACCAGTTCCTGTATCGGTGACACTGATTTCAATTTTCTTTTCAGCTTCCAGTACGGAATAAGCTATGCGGATACTGCCATGAGTTGTAAATTTGGCGGCATTATGTGCCAGGTTGTTCAACACCTGTGATATGCGTTCCGAATTACTGCGTATGAGCAGGTTTTCTTTTGCAGGTTCGAACAGAACTTCCACATCCTTTTGCCTGTTGTCTTTGGCCACTTCAGAGGCAAGTTGACAGATCGTATTCATATCTGTTTCATCATCTGTGGGCAGTTGCTCATATTGATCCAGTTCCGACAGAGCGAGCACGTCAGTGACCAGTCGGAGCAAGTCGTTACTGTTGCTCTTGATAATATTGACAAACTCCTGTGTTTCCGGACTATTGCTGTAGTGATCGCTTAACACCTGCGAGAAGCCTACAATAGAGTTGAGCGGTGTACGGATTTCATGGGTCATGCTCTGGATGAACGTTGTCTTCATCCGGCTGCTCGCTTCCGCTATGTCTTTGGCTTTACGTAATTCTTCCCTCGACACCGTAAGTTCCTCATTCTTTGTTTTGAGTTCTGCTTCCGAAACTTTCAGTTTGCGTTTCAGGAAGTTTTCTCTATAAAGGAATAAGAATAGAATACCTAATAAAATAATCAATGAGATAATCAATGTTGTTTTATTATGCAACTCCTTTTCCTGTGCCTGGAGCATTAGTTCTTTCTTTTCGGCATTGAGTTTCTCAACGTTTAGCAAGGTGGCAAATTCGCTGCTGGCTACTTGCTCATTGGCTATTTTTAAGGAGTCGTCGGTGTTGATATACATTTGCAGATATTTGACTGCCATGTTCATATTCCCCATCTTCTGGTAGATTTCTCCCTGTGTACGATAGTGACTGCTGCTAAGTATACTTTCGCTTAAACGGTGCTCTTCCTTTTCTTGCATCTCTGCAGCTTCCAATGCTTTTTGATATTGCCTGGTCTGCTGATAGTACAAACATTCTATATTATACAGTCTCTTTTTGATCGATTCCAGTCTTTTATCCTGTTCGAATGCAATCTGACATTCCTTCAATATTTTTTCGGCTGCCTGAAAGTCACCGAACTTGCTGTAGTAGTTAACGTACTCCAACTTGGCAGATATTTGCTGTGTAGAAGAATTGGCTGTTGAAATGGCCTTTTCCACAGCTCTCAATGCTTCTTTTTGTTTTTTCTGGCTGATGTAATAGTTGGCTATCTGGGCATACGTCTGGGAAATATTATAGTTTTCGATATTGTATTTTTCAGTTAGTTCGATTTCCTTCAACCGCCATTCGAAGGCCATCGAATCGAATCTTTTGATAGTGTAGATTTGCGACATAATGTTGTAGCAACGGGACAAACCGGTTTTGTCATCCTCTTTCTGAGCTTCTTTTAACATATTTTGCACTTCATAAAGTGCTATGTTTGTTCTGCTTGTTTTTAAGTAATAGGTAACTAGCCTGTTGGCCCATGCAAAATAATAATATTTAGGCTGATGAGTGGCTTTGGCGAATTCTTTTACTTTGTTGGTATAGTGGATGACACTATCTTCATTGGTTCCCTGAAAATAATAGTAATCCAGTCGGGTGGCTATGGCTACTGCCTGCATTCGTTCATCATGCCGTTCACCGGCCATTCTGAACAATGTGTCGGACATGCTAAGCACAACAGGCTCTAATAGGTATTCTTGACAACGTTGATAATATTCATAGAGAGTAGAGTCAACATTGAAAGTTTCAGCCTCTTTTTGAGCTTTAGCAGTAGTGGTAAAGAACAAAATGAGGAAAAGAAATCCTACGTGAAATAGGGTTAATCGGCTCATGGTATGAATTTTTCGGTTTCTTCTATAGTTTGCAAATATACGTTTATTTCTTCTTTTTAGTACGAATACTTGCTTTTTTTATCTACATTTGTAGGCGATCTAAAAGGAATGTTGTCAATGATGAAACCTATATCTCCTATTTATATAAATGTAAAAGGGCGGTTGCTCGATCTTGCTACTCCGCAGGTGATGGGAATATTGAATGTAACTCCCGATTCTTTTTATTCCCGCAGCCGGATGCAGACCAAAGAGGACATTGCTGCCCGGGCCCGTCAGATACTTGATGAAGGTGCTTCGATAATTGATATAGGCGCCTATTCTTCACGGCCGAATGCCGAACATATTTCTGCTGAAGAAGAGATGAACAGACTGCGTACCGGTCTGGAAATCCTGAACCATAATCATCCGGAAGCTATTATCTCTGTTGATACTTTCCGGGCTGATGTAGCCGAAGAATGTGTGAAAGAATATGGAGTTGCTATGATTAATGACATAGCTGCCGGTGAAATGGATCACCGGATGTTTCAGACAGTAGCCGACTTGGGAGTGCCCTATATTATGATGCATATGAAGGGAACACCCCAAAGTATGCAGAAAGAACCGTCTTATGATAACCTGATTAAAGATGTTTTCCTGTATTTCGCTCGTAAAGTGCAGCAACTTCGCGACTTGGGAGTGAAAGATATCATTCTCGATCCGGGATTCGGATTCGGAAAAACATTGGAGCATAATTATGAACTGATGGCGCATCTGGAAGAATTCCACATATTCGAACTTCCCGTTTTAGTGGGAGTTTCGCGGAAATCAATGATTTATAAATTATTGGGAGGAACCCCGCAAGATTCATTAAACGGGACAACCGTATTGGACACTGTTGCGTTGATGAAAGGAGCGCACATCCTGCGTGTACATGATGTGCGTGAGGCGGTGGAAGCTGTCCGGATCACAGAGAAATTAAAAATAGAGAGTGGATATGACAAATAAGAGGAGGGTGCATGTTTTTTGAGTTTGGCATAAAAGATTTTATCGATATCCTGCTGGTAGCTTTTGTTTTGTACTATACCTACAAACTGATGAAAGCTTCCGGCTCCATCAAGGTATTCACCGGAATTTTGGTTTTTATTCTGATCTGGCTGGTGGTGACACAAGTGCTGGAGATGAAACTGTTGGGTTCTATTTTCGACACATTGATGAATGTGGGTGTAATAGCGTTGATTGTGCTTTTTCAAGATGAGATACGCCGTTTTCTTTTGACTTTGGGATCTCACCGGCATGTCAGTGCATTGGCCCGTCTCTTTAGCGGATCGAAGAAAGAATCGTTGAAGCACGATGATATCATGCCCGTGGTAATGGCCTGTTTAAGCATGGGGAAACAAAAAGTCGGCGCATTGATTGTCATTGAGCATAATACTCCTTTAGATGAAGTCGTTCGTACAGGCGAATTGATTGATGCGGCAATCAATCAGCGTTTAATCGAGAATATCTTTTTCAAGAATAGCCCGTTGCACGATGGAGCGATGGTTATCAGCAAAAAACGTATCAAGGCGGCGGGATGTATCCTTCCTGTTTCCCATGATTTGAATATACCGAAAGAACTTGGCTTGCGGCATCGCGCAGCGATGGGAATCTCTCAACAGTCGGACGCACATGCCATTATTGTTTCAGAGGAAACGGGCGCTATCTCCGTAGCCTATCGCGGACAATTCTACCTCCGCCTGAATGCGGAAGAACTGGAAAGTCTATTGACAAAAGAAAACTGATTTTATTGTAATCACATACCGGACAAATGGTCGGAAGATGAGCATGGTAAAATGCCTCTCATCTTCCGACCATTGTTGTTTTATCTGCTATTTGGCGCTATTTTGCTTTATTTCCAACCCTTTTTGAATGATAATTATGCCCTTCTTTTTAGGTGAATCGCCTACCTTTGCCGTATACTATTAAAATTCTATTTTTGAATAAACCATGAAAAACAGATTGATTGCTTTACTGGTACTTTTTACAGTTATTTTCTTTAGTACTGCACAGGCGCAAACTACTGCACGGAAGTTTGAGGCAGGCAAGAACACATTCTTGCTGGATGGAAAACCGTTTGTGGTGAAGGCTGCCGAGTTGCATTACACCCGCATCCCGCAAGCTTATTGGGAGCATCGCATTGAGATGTGCAAGGCATTAGGCATGAATACTATTTGTATTTATATTTTCTGGAATATCCATGAACAGGAAGAAGGAAAGTTCGATTTTTCCGGTCAGAATGATATTGCAACTTTCTGCCGTGCGGCACAGAAACACGGTATGTATGTCATTGTCCGTCCTGGTCCGTATGTATGTGCGGAGTGGGAGATGGGGGGACTTCCCTGGTGGCTGTTGAAGAAAAAAGATATAGCCTTGCGTACGCTCGATCCCTATTATATGGAACGGGTAGGCATCTTTATGAAAGAGGTCGGTAAGCAACTGGCTCCGCTGCAAGTGAATAAAGGGGGAAATATCATCATGGTACAGGTAGAGAATGAATACGGTTCTTATGGAATCGACAAACCTTATGTCTCTGCCGTGCGCGACCTGGTTCGTGAATCCGGTTTTTCCGATGTACCTCTGTTTCAATGTGACTGGAGCAGTAACTTCACCAATAACGCGCTCGATGACCTGATTTGGACGGTGAACTTTGGAACAGGTGCCAATATCGACCAGCAATTTAAAAAACTCAAAGAACTTCGTCCTGAAACTCCGTTGATGTGTAGCGAGTTCTGGAGCGGATGGTTCGACCACTGGGGACGCAAACATGAGACACGTCCTGCAAAAGATATGGTACAGGGCATCAAGGATATGCTCGACCGGAACATCTCTTTCAGTCTGTATATGACTCACGGAGGAACGACTTTCGGACATTGGGGAGGTGCGAACAACCCGGCTTATTCCGCCATGTGCAGCTCATACGATTATGATGCTCCGATTAGCGAACCCGGATGGACGACCGACAAGTTTTTCTTGCTTCGTGACTTGTTGAAAAACTATCTTCCGGCAGGTGAGACGTTGCCCGCAGTGCCCGCAGCTCTGCCTGTTATTGAAATCCCCGAGTTTCACTTCCATAAAGTGGCTCCGCTTTTCTCAAATCTGCCGGAGGCAAAACAAACGGTGGATATTCAACCGATGGAACAATTCAACCAGGGATGGGGAACGATTCTGTATCGCACCACATTGCCCGAAACGACTCTTGCAGGCACCACTTTGAAAATTACGGAAGTGCACGACTGGGCGCAGATATATGCCGACGGTAAACTGCTGGCACGCTTGGACCGTCGTAAGGGAGAATTTACAACGACCCTGCCCGCGCTGAAAAAAGGCACACAACTGGATATTCTTGTGGAAGCAATGGGACGTGTTAACTTTGACAAATCCATCCACGACCGCAAAGGAATCACTGAAAAGGTGGAACTTATTTCGGGTAACCAGACTAAGGAATTGAAAAACTGGACTGTATATAACTTCCCGGTAGATTATTCCTTTATAAAAGATAAGAAATATAGCGATACAAAGATATTACCGACTATGCCTGCCTATTATAAGAGCACCTTTACACTGGATAAAGTAGGAGATACTTTCCTGGATATGAGTACATGGGGAAAAGGTATGGTCTGGGTGAACGGTCATGCAATGGGGCGTTTCTGGGAAATCGGTCCGCAGCAGACTCTCTTTATGCCGGGGTGCTGGCTGAAAGAAGGAGAGAATGAAATCCTCGTTCTGGATTTGAAAGGTCCTACCCGGGCTTCCATCAAAGGTTTGAAGAAACCAATTCTCGATGTGCTTCGTGAAAAAGCTCCCGAAACACACCGCAAGGATGGAGAAAAACTGAAACTGACGGGTGAGAAAGTGGTCCATGAAGGAGCTTTCACTCCGGGTAACGGCTGGCAGGAAGTGCGATTTGCCACTCTGGTGAAAGGACGTTATTTCTGTCTGGAAGCACTTTCTCCACAAGCAAATGATAACATCGCAGCTATAGCAGAGTTTGATGTCCTGGGAGCTGATAGTAAACCGGTATCCCGCGAACATTGGAAGATTCGTTATGCCGATAGTGAAGAAACACGTAGTGGCAACCGTACAGCTGACAAAATATTCGACTTGCAGGAATCCACTTTCTGGATGACAGTGGACAATGTTCCTTATCCTCATCAATTGGTAATTGACTTGAGCAAAGTGGAAAATGTGACCGGTTTCCGCTATCTGCCCCGCGCCGAAAAAGGGTATCCGGGTATGATTAAGGAATATCGTGTATATGTGAAACCTGCTGATTTCAACTACTAAACAGTGAATGGACAAGAATAAAACAATGGATGAAAAAGCATTGAAATGATGATGAATATGAAGAAAAATATAATTCTTTTCGCATTCCTATTTGTGGGAGTGTTGACTGGGTATTGCCAGCAATCTGCTTACCTGTTTGTTTACTTCACCGGCAATCGCATGAGTGAAGAAGCCGTCCGGATGGCTGTTAGCCTCGATGGATATAATTATAAAGCCTTGAATGGAAATCAGCCGGTACTTGATTCCCGTGTGATTAGTTCAACAGGTGGAGTACGTGATCCCCATATCTTGCGCTGTGAAGATGGGAAGACATTTTATATGGTGGTGACAGATATGGTGTCCGGCAATGGATGGAGTTCTAACCGTGCCATGATATTATTGAAATCAAAAGACCTTGTACACTGGACTTCCAATATCGTGAATATCCAGAAAAAATATCCCAATCAGGAGGATCTGAAACGTGTGTGGGCTCCACAAACTATTTATGATAGGGAAGCAGGAAAGTACATGGTTTACTGGTCCATGCAACATGGCAATGGTCCCGATATCATTTATTATGCTTATGCCAACAAAGATTTTACCGATATAGAAGGAGAACCGAAGCCACTGTTTCTTCCGGAAAACAAAAAATCATGTATTGACGGCGACATTATTTACAAAGATGGACTCTATCATTTGTTCTACAAAACGGAAGGGAATGGAAATGGAATTAAAAAGGCCACTACCTCCTCTCTAACCTCCGGCCAATGGACAGAATCGGATGACTATAAACAGCAGACGAAGGATCCGGTAGAAGGTTCGGGTATTTTCCCGCTGGTTGGTTCCGATAAGTATATTTTGATGTATGATGTATATACGAAAGGTAAATACCAGTTTACCGAAAGTTCCGATCTGGAACATTTCAAAGTGATTGACCATGCTATCAGTATGGATTTCCATCCGCGCCATGGCACTGTCATGCCGATTACCCCAAAAGAGTTGAAACGCCTCTTCAAGGTCTATGGTAAACCCGAAGGTTTCTGAACTAAAATATCTCGTGGGACAGGAGAAAAATACCTGTCCCTGATTTGTTAAACCAATTGTTTTTCAGGCGGGTAATCTTCGCTTCCCAGTGAGTATTCCCATCCTTTTGTTTTCTTTTGAGTTATTCTGATAAGATGGATTCAACTAGTTGTAATCCAGGAAAACAGTATACGATATGGGGAAAAGTGTATATTTTACCCTTGTTTACTTGTTTCTTATATATTTTTAAGTGTATAATTACCAATTATTATATGAAACACGCTTGTTAGAATGATGAAAATCTTAACTTTGCGATTGATAATCTTAATGCAATATATACCATGAGAAAATTATTCCTCTTTTTAGTTGTCTTGTTTTTGTCGTTCCAGCAGCTCACTTTAGCTGCAATCAAAGAAATGACGAGTACACCCGATTCGGTTTATCTGTTTTCTTTTGCAACTTCCGGAGACGACGGACGCAGCGGACTCCGTTTTGCCTGGAGTACAGATAAAGAAAACTGGTTTGAAATTGGCCGGAACTACGGATATCTCCGGTGCGATTATAGCCGCTGGGGATCACAGAAGAAAATGCTCGATCCTTATTTGAAACAATCGTCCGATGGCGAATGGATTTGTACCTGGAAACTGAATGACCATGATGGATACGGCCAGGCTACTTCCAAGGATTTAATCAACTGGACCAGTCAGAAATATCCCCGTACTACGCCGGATTTTGACGGAGTGAGAGTGAAAGCTATTGTTGCCGGAGAAGAGCAGAAAGGAAATATCAACCGGGTAGTTTGGACCTTGGTGGATGGATTGGATAAAAATTATGGCTGGAATCAATATCGGAACTCATTACATGGAGAACGTCCGATACAGGATGGAGAACGTTTTGCCGGTTTGAAGCTTGTAAAAGCAACGGTCACTGTACAACCGGAAGGCGCAAAAGCCATTAGTGATGTATTGCTGGGCGCTTTTTTTGAAGACATCAATTATTCGGCAGACGGAGGACTCTATGCAGAACTTATCCAAAACCGCGACTTCGAGTACGACCCTTCGGACAGGGAAGGAGATAAGAACTGGAACAGCACTCATTCCTGGGCACTGAAAGGAGAGAAAACGACTTTCACTATTGATACTACCGACCCTATTCATATCAATAACCCACATTATGCCGTGCTGAATGTAGAACAACCGGGAGCTGCATTAGAAAATACAGGTTTTGATGGAATCGCACTGAACACCGGAGAGAAATATGATTTTTCCATCTTCGCCCGGGTTCCGCAGGGTAAATCAAATAAATTGCAGGTTCGTCTGGTAGATGGAAAAGGAAATGTGTGTGGAGAAACTTCTCTAACAGTGTCTTCCCGTCAATGGAAAACATATAAAGCGGTGATAACTGCTAAAGCTACTGCGGACACTCATCTCGAAATCATCCCTCAATCTGTTGGTGAATTGAATCTGGACATGATTTCCCTATTCCCGCAGAATACATTTAAAGGACGTAAGAACGGGCTTCGCAAAGATCTGGCTCAAGTGTTGGCTGATATTCATCCCCGTTTCATCCGTTTCCCCGGTGGCTGTGTGGCTCATGGTGATGGCTTGAAAAACATTTATCAATGGAAAAATACAGTAGGTCCGTTGGAAGCAAGAAAAGCACAGCGTAACCTTTGGGGATACCATCAAAGCATGGGATTGGGTTATTTTGAATATTTCCAGTTTTGCGAAGATATTGGTGCGGAACCGCTTCCAGTGCTGGCGGCCGGTGTTCCTTGCCAGAACTCTGCCTGTCACGGCGACTTGAGAGGAGGACAACAAGGTGGTATCCCGATGAGCGAAATGGGAGCTTATATTCAGGATATTCTTGATCTGATAGAATGGGCAAACGGTGACGCTAAGAAGACCAAATGGGGAAAGGTACGTGCCGAAGCCGGGCATCCGAAACCTTTCAATCTGAAATACATCGGTATCGGAAATGAAGATCTTATCACTGATATCTTCGAAGAACGCTTCACAATGATCTTCAATGCCATCAAAGAAAAATATCCTGAAATGATTGTTGTCGGTACAGTGGGACCGTTCAATGAGGGTACAGACTACGTGGAAGGATGGAAGCTGGCGGACAAACTGGGTATTCCGATGGTCGACGAACATTATTACCAGACTCCGGGATGGTTCCTGAACAACCAGGATTTCTACGACAAATACGATCGTTCGAAAAAGACAAAAGTATACTTGGGCGAATATGCAACTCACATACCGGGACGAAAGGCGAATATCGAAACAGCACTGACAGAAGCTCTTTATCTTGCTGCCTTGGAACGTAATGGAGATGTTGTACACATGACTTCCTATGCCCCTCTTCTCGCTAAAGAAGGACATACTCAGTGGAATCCGGATTTGATTTACTTCAATAACCGGGAAGTGAAACCTACCACCGGCTACTATGTTCAGAAACTCTACGGACAGAATGCCGGAAACGAATATTTGCCGTCAAAGATCACTCTTGATAATAGAGACGATCAAGTGCGGAAACGCATTGCCGCTTCTATTGTCCGTGACTCGGCAAGTGGCGACGTGATTGTGAAGCTGGTCAATTTACTTCCCGTAGAGGTGAATACGAATGTCGACCTTTCCGGAATCGGTGCTATACAGTCTTCTGCAAAAAGAACCGTACTGACCGGCAAACCGACCGATACCCCGCTACCTGTTGAAGACACAATGGAAGTAGCAGAAAAGTTTGACTATCAATTACCTGCCTATTCTTTTACGGTGATCCGCATAAAGAAGGCAAATGAGAAATAACAGAAAAAAGTGAAGATAATAACGACATAAATAATATGAAGAAGATAATAAGTACCCTGCTGGCTAGTTGCTGTCTGACTTCTCTGATAGCACAGGAAGTGGTAGTGAAAGGGCCGGATGAAAAACTGCAATTGGTTGTATCTGCTTCTCCAGCCGAAAAGCCGAGTTATTCGATTACCTACAATGGAAAGACAATGTTGGAGAAATCTCCTTTGGGTATGAATACGAATATCGGTGACTTTGCAAAAGGGATGAAACTGACAGGACACGCTGTTACTCCGATCGATACTGTCTACCATCAGGATCGTATTAAAACCTCCAAAGTGCATTATCAGGCAAACGAACTGATTTGTAATTTTGAGAATTCGAAAGGGCAGAAAATAGATGTAGTCTTTCGTGTCAGCAATCACGATGTAGCTTTTCGCTATACTCTTCCGCGTCAGGATGGAAAAGGAAGTGTAACGGTAACTGCCGAAGAAACCGGCTTTCGCTTTCCGCAACAAACAACTACTTTCTTATGTCCGCAAAGCGATGCCATGATAGGTTGGAAGCGTACCAAACCCAGTTATGAGGAAGAGTATAAGGCAGATGCTCCCATGAGTGACCGTTCGCAGTACGGGCATGGCTACACGTTCCCTTGCCTGTTCCGTATCGGTGACGATGGTTGGGTATTAGTCAGCGAAACAGGTGTAGACAGTCGTTATTGCGGTTCTCGTTTGAGCGATGTAAGCGAAGGTAATCTGTATACGGTTGCTTTCCCGATGGCAGCAGAAAATAACGGTAACGGAACTTCTGCTCCGGCGTTTGCCCTTCCCGGGGCTACTCCCTGGCGTACCATAACTGTTGGCGAAACCTTGAAACCGATTGTGGAAACAACCGTTATCTGGGATGTCGTACGTCCTCTTTATGAAACGAAGCATGACTACCGTTTCGGACGCGGCACATGGAGCTGGATTCTCTGGCAGGATGGTAGTATTAACTATGACGATCAGGTGCGCTATATTGATTTTGCAGCTGCAATGGGGTATGAGTATGCCTTGATCGATAACTGGTGGGATACGAACATCGGCCGTGACCGCATGAAATCTTTGATAGAATACGCACGAAGCAAAGGAGTTGAACTCTTCTTATGGTATAGCTCTTCCGGCTATTGGAATGATATTGAGCAGGGGCCGGTGAATCACATGGACAATGCTATTATCCGCAAACGTGAAATGAAATGGTTGCAAAGTCTTGGAGTGAAAGGAATCAAAGTTGATTTCTTTGGTGGCGACAAGCAGGAAACGATGCGCCTGTATGAAGATATTTTGAGTGATGCTGACGACCACGGTCTGATGGTAATCTTCCACGGTTGCACCATCCCTCGCGGATGGGAACGTATGTACCCGAACTATGTAGGCAGCGAGGCTGTACTGGCCTCCGAAAATATGGTTTTCGGCCAGCACTTCTGTGATGAAGAGGCTTTCAATGCCTGTCTGCATCCGTTTATCCGCAACGCGGTGGGTTGCATGGAATTCGGTGGTTGTTTCCTGAACAAACGGCTGAATCGCAACAATGACGGAGGAACTACCCGCCGTACTACTGATATATTTCAATTAGCCACTACCGTATTATTCCAGAATCCGGTACAGAATTTTGCGCTTGCTCCCAACAACCTGAAAGATGTTTTCCCTGTTTGTGTGGACTATATGAAAACGGTTCCTACCACGTGGGATGAAACACGTTTCATTGACGGATATCCGGGAAAATATGTAGTCTTGGCACGTCGCCACGGTGACACCTGGTATCTGGCTGCTGTGAATGCCGGGAAAGAAATCGTAAAGTTGAAACTGGATTTAGATATGTTTGCCGGAAAAACCGTTTCTCTGTATAAGGATGATAAAAAAGGAGAACCTCAACTTGTGACGTTGAAAGTAAAAGAAAGCGGAAAAGTGCAACTGGAAATCCTTCCACAGGGAGGTGTTGTATTGGTGAACAACTAGATGATATTTCTTTTGGATGTGAGTTCGGGATAAATACCCTTATCCCGAACTCACATTTTTATTTGTTATTTACTTGTGGCTTGGTGGCAACAGTATTTATTGTGCAATAAATAACTGCTGTGTATGAGGAAAATAAACGATTTTTTTGTTGGTCTTTTAGCGTAAAGATGTTATCTTCGTTTATTGTTCAACCTTAAAACGGAAAACCATGCATACAAAACTAGTAAGTCTTTTCATAGTGTTGTTTCTGTGTTTGCCATTGTTTGCACAGAAAGAGTCAGTCCCCAGAATAGATAGTGAGGGAGTTTATTTAATTCCCGATGAGATGCCGAAGTTTCCGGGAGGCATGCAAGCCATGATGAAATACTTGGCAACTAACGTAAAATACCCTGTCGAAGCCCAGAAGAAAGGAGTTTCCGGTCGGGTGATTATCCAGTTCGTAGTGATGGAAGATGGAACACCGGGACAGGGAAAGGTAGTGAGAGGAGTTGATCCGCTGTTGGATGAAGAGGCTTTGCGCGTGGTGAAAACAATGCCTAAATGGTCACCCGGAATGGCGGATGGCAAGGCTGTCAAAGTGCGTTTCACTATTCCTGTAATGTTTAGCCTGTCGAAAAAGCAAAATGGCAATACTCCGAATATGAATATTCCTGAACTTACTGTCCCTAGCGGTCAGGAAGTCACTAATAAGAGTCTGGAGGGAGTATGGCAAAGCTGTCTTGTGCAGCCCGGTGCACATGATTTTCGGATTGCATTATTACCGGTCTTAAAAGTAATTTCTGCCGATAAAACATTTATAAACATCATGACACGTGGCAGGGATGCGAAATCGAATGCCATTATATTTTCCCAGGGAGAGTATCGTTTGCCTTCAGACAGCGTGTATGTCGAGATATTGGGAAAATCGTCCGATCCTGTTTTCGTTCCGGGAACAGAGAATGAAATTAGTGTTGAACGTCTCCACGACAATCTGATTAAGTTATCGTTCTCAATGCCCGATAAAGAAAAACGATGGGTGGAGTATTGGTTCCGTGTTCCGTCGCCTGATGTGAAGATAATGGCTGATTGATAATTTCTCTCTGTATAGATTTGCCATTGTTGAAGGAAGAGTACATTCGTTTTAGAAGACTTATTTGAAACGATAGTTCCCGGAAAGTTTCGTTTTGAATCGTTGCGGGATCTTATGGAAATTCAAGAAAATACCCTTCACCTTTCACAATGCCCTATTCATCGGCATTAGCGGGTGAAGGGCAGGCTTTCACTTTCCTTTCACCTTTCTACCCTGGTTTTCACAGATTGTCTAGTCTGCTAAATCTTTTATCTATAGTTGGCAGAAGAAGTGTTAGCAGATAGCTTCCAGACTATTATAGGAAAACTTCTTTTCTATAAGGGATAAACTTCCTTTGTATAGGAACCAAACTTTCTTTGCATCATAAGAAAACTATAAATGCAAGCTTTGATTATATAAATGAAACTTGCATTTATATAATCAAAGCTTTTGTTTTTATAAACGCAACTTGCAATTATAGATTGCATTTAATGAAAAACAAGTTTACATACTGGTAATAAGAAGTTTACCAGTAATCAAAAGAAAGTTTGTTATTAATGAAAAAGAAGTTAGTTAGTAATGAGTGGGAAACAGGTTAGATATGTTTTTAGAAGTAACAGGTGGAGAAGAATTATACAGGGTTAAGAAAACGGAGGGTGAAAGGCGGATGAAAGAGCAGCCTTCACCCGCTAATGCCGATGAATAGGGCATTGTGAAGGGTGAAGGCTGTACTTGTAAAATTGAAAAACAGGTGTTAGAGGGAAATTTACCGATTGGTTACTGTTTATTTCCCCAGTGTGAGATGGTGGGAATAAAGTTGAAACTTTATAATTTTAAGTCTACTCTCTTTCCCCTATAAGAAACAGATTGATCGAATGTCGTAGCATCACCGTCACCACAACCTTTTCCCGGTTCTACAATGATAATGTTGAATTTACGATTTTTCAGCATTCCTTTGTAGTTACCTTGCCGGTCGTTAATCGTCAGGGTACGGTCTTTATCATTCCATTTCATGGCAATGGTAGTGTATGCTCCCTTTTCGTAATTGTAGTTGTCGAACTCATCTTCGTAAAGAGTCAATTCAGCGTCGGCGCCCGGATAAATGCGAAGTGTCAGATTATCCCATTTCTTTTCGGTGGAATATTGTACAGCCGGTCCCCAGGGTAGGATAGAACCAGCACGGACATAGACAGGCATGATGTCGATAGGCACTTCACGCTGGATGGTTTGTCCGCCTTTCAGGCTTTTCCCGGTCCAGAAATCAATCCATTGGGCACCTGCGGGTAGATAAACATCTGTCTTTCCTATCTTATTCATATTCTTCTGATAGCCGTTCTGTTTGTCGTCCTGCCATGTATAAAGCGAATCAGTTACGGGGCGGACAAGGAAATTACGGCCAAACATATACTCTGTATCCATCTCGAGTACTTTCTTATCTTTAGGAAAATCCATCATGAGTGGTCGGATGATACTGCCCGCTTTGTTGGTAACTTCCCATGAAGTGCTGTAGAGATAGGGCAAAAGGCGATAGCGCAGGTGAGTATATTTTTCGAGTGCGTCATAAGCCCAGTCTCCTTTCTTGCCGAACTGGTATATTTCCACAGCTACCGGACTGGAATTGTGTGAACGCATGATCGGCTGGAATGCTCCCCACTGATACCAGCGCACGTGCAATTCATGATAAGCGATATTGTGTACATTATTGTTATATTTCCGTGCGAAGAAGCCGCCTAGGTCGGTATTCCAGTATGGTATGCCGCATAGTGAGTAATTTAGTCCTGCCGCCAGTTGTTTCTTCATCACTTCCCAGGTAGAGACTACATCACCGCTCCATGAATGTGACGCATAACGTTGCTGTCCTAGGAAAGACGAACGTGTGAGCAGGAATACCCGCTTGTCGGAAGTGGTAGCACGTTGATGTTCGTATACACCCTTGTTGGACATCAAAGGGAAAGCGTTGTGCACTCTGCGGAATGAACCTAGATAAGTGGGGGTGTCGAAATCTTTGTCCTTGATTTCCAGATGATCCGGCTCGGTAGAGTCGAGCCACCAACCATCCATACTGAGATCGAAGATGTTCTTTTTCATTTCTGCCCAATACATATCGCGTGCTGTCGGATTGAACGGGTCGTAAGGTTTTACTCCGGCTTTGGGAGGCCATGTCTCGAAGTGAAGCAATGCTTTCAGGCTATCCATTTTCTGGTACATCTCTGTCCACGGACCGAACGAGGCCCATACTGAAATCATGATATGTGCATTCTGTTTATGTACATAGTCGATCATTTCTTTCGGACTTTTGATGCGTAGCGTTCCATAATTAGCATTTCTGTCTTCTCCGTTCGGGAGGAATTTCATGTATTCCGGATCACCCATTTTGTTGATATAGCGTGGGTTTTGGAATTTCATCGAGTTCCAGTTTTCGTTGCATCCCCAATATTGCCAGTCTTGGATGATACCGTCCAAAGGTACTTTCAGTTCACGGTACTTATCTACTACTTCGCAGAGTTCGTCCGGACTTTTATAGCGTTCGCGGCATTGCCAGAATCCCAGTGTCCAGAGCGGATAGAGCGGGGCCTGACCGGTCAGCTCGCGCACTCCGGCTATTACACCGCCCGCATTGCCGCCGTAAATGAAATAATAATCAGCGCAATCGCCTACTTCCGAGTCGAACGACATCTCTTGCGGATTGTCGAGGAAAGTAGTAGGAGAGTAATTATCCCAATAAAGGGCATATCCCTTGACGGAATGAATGAATGGAATGCAGATACTCATATTTTGATTGCGGAGAAACAGTTTCTGATTGCGTTGGTTCACTTTACCCGTCTGCTGCTGTCCCAAACCGTAGATTACTTCGTCTTTATCCAGCAAAAAAGCCTGGCGGACATTGAAAGACGGAACACCTGCATCATTGAAAGGAGTGAATTGTGTTCCGTAATCCTTGTCCGTCAACAGACGTTGGCCGGACGAATCGAAAAAATGGATACCACCAGTCTCCGGGTTCACTTCCACTTGGATAAGACGGCTGCTTAATGTCACATTTTTCCCCTTTTCACCGAAAGAAACAGGAGTTGTCTCGGGCGTTTTGACAATGACCAGACTTTCTTTATTGCAAGATTTCTGACTGGGCGTCTTATAAACCCTGACAATGGAGGGTGAATAAAACTCTACGTTGACATCCATCCCCTGTGTGGCACACTTGATGCCTTGTGAGGTACGCTGTACATTTTGTGCTGTACCATTGCCTGCTGCAACCATTGTTGCACATACAAGCAAGAAACCGGCTTTTCTAATAAGATTCATTTTCATGGTTTTTAAGTACTTTATGATGCAGCAAAAGTAGGGCAGAGGCAAGCAAAACGGACAACAATCAGGTTGAAACAAACAGTAATCACGTTGATTTCTTCGCTTTTTCGGCATATTCTGACGGGCGGCATCCATACATTTCCTGAAAACATTTGCTTAAATAACTGGAACTGCAAAAACCTGTGTGTTCCGCAATTTCTGTAATACTTAGCTTGCCCTCTGTTATCAGTTGTGCTGCCCGTTGCAGACGAATGTTACGGATAAAGAGGCTGGGAGACTGATCGAGCATAGTCACCAGTTTGCGGTATAATCCCGTTCGCTCCATACAGAGGTCGCGGCTTAGTTGCTCCACCGAATAGCCATTGACGTGCAGATTCTGTTCCACCAGTTTGATGGCTTGTGCCAGAAATGCAGATTCTTCTGTGTCCTGTTGCTGATGGTCGGGAGACGTTTCTTCTATGCCACAGGTTAGAGAATTATTTTGTTCGATCAGGTTGCGGATACGGAGTAATAGAATCTCTTCTTTATGCTTGCGTTCCATTTCCTTTCTGCTCCAATAGATATACAATCGGCTACCGGTGAAAGCAATCAGTAATAAAATGACTGCATACAGGATATAAGCCGTGGTTGTTTTCCACCACGGTGCATGGATGGTTAATTTTATTGCTGTCACTTTGCCGTTCCACTGAAGAGGATTGTCCGAGGCCATGACTTTGAATGTATAATCTCCCGGTGGTAAATTGGTGTAAACAGCTTGAAGAAGACCTTTCCCTACAGTCGCATTTCCCTGTCTTCCTGCAAATGTACTCATCCATTGCGGGTCGATACCTTCCAGTTGATAACGGTAGTATGTGCGTTCATGATTGATATAATTCAATGCCGAAAATTCGAAAGTCAGGAAGTTTTGGTTATAGTCCAGTTCGATTTCGGTTGTATAAGGAGCAGCCTTGGACAGGATGATGCGGTTGCCATATTCTTTTCCAGTATTCACTTTCTCTCCATACAAGCGTAAGGCTGTGAAAACCGGCGGATCAGGAAGCATCGGATGAATGGAGTCCTTGTCGGGATGGAATATGCTAAAGCCATCAATACCACCCAGATAGAGAGTACCGTCGGAAGAACTGAATACGGCATCTTTTATGTATTCGCCGTCCAAAGCACCGTCCAACTGATTGAACCGGGTGAAACTGATGTTCTTATTCTCCGGATTTATGTGGATGCGTGTGACACCGTTACTGGTCGTTACCCAGATGTCTCGATATTTGTCCTCAATAATGCCCTGGATAAAGTTATTGCTCAATCCGTTTTCACGATAGAAGATACGTGGGGCAGAGTCGTTTTCGCTGGTAAAAAGTTCCAGTCCGTCAGGAGTTCCTGCCCATGTCCATCCGCGTGTGTCGGTATATAATGTATTGTATACTTTATTTTTGAAATGATGGTTCTTGTTGGGGTTCAACCGATTCAGTATTTCAGGAGAGACAGACGGGATAGCTGCTGACTTTAATACATAGGATTTTTGTTCATTAGCTGTCAGTCGATAAATTCGGGAATGAGCTTTCAGATAGATATTTCCATCTTTATCTTCGGCGAAAGATTCAATATTGATTTCTTCTTCCGGGGAGACGGGAAATGCATTGCGACCTATATGAGTCAGTTTATGCATGGACGGGTGATGATATAATAATCCCCGATTGAAAGTTCCGAGCCATAACCCTCCTTGTCGGTCTTGAAAGACAGTGCTGATTTCGGTAGAGACAATCTGTCCGTTTCCGGTTTCCAATAGGGGGATGTATTTTTGTGTTCCTGTGTGGAGGTCAATCATCCAAAACCCGTGAACGCAACTGATATAGGCTTTCTCACCATTAGGGGTAATGATAAGGGTGTTGAGAGTATAGTTCTGTTCGAAGAGTTTTTTCCATGTGCGCTTGTGGCTATTGAAATAGAATAAACCGCCTTTACGCCCGTTGCGTAGTTGATAGAAGCCGTCTGCGCTTTTGACGACGAGAGAAGTATTTTGATATTCAGCCTGTTCGGATGCAGGATAAGCGGCTATGTTGTATACGGTTTTTTGGTCGGCTATGTGGTAACAGGACACTTCGCCTGTGTCATAGAATAAATATAGGGAGGTACTGTCGGCATTCAGGTCCTGCAATTTCCCGGAATACTTGCCGGGCAAGGTTATACGGGTCTTGTTGTTTAATTCCAGTAATTCGTTAGCTATGAGTAGCCAGATGTGTCCTGAATCGTCTACAAAAAGGTCTTCTACGGGGGCTTGTATCTCTCTGTTCTTAAAGTAAGCATCTAAATCAGGAATGTATTCCTCTCTGTACAGGTCAATGCACATCAGTTTGTGAGTATCTTTAATCCATAACAGAGAATCCCCACTCTGGTAAATGCGGTAATGCCCGTTATATTGGTTTAATGGATATACGTATTCCGTGGTGCGGTGAAGATAGCTGAAATGTACACCGTCGTATAGATTTACATTACCGCTGGTGGTGAATACCATTCTTCCGTCGGGCAACTGGAGGATATAACGTATTTGGTTATCACTCAATCCTTGCGACGCATTGATGGTGGTGAACAGGAATTCACCGGCATATATGAACGGTGTCATCCTGAAACAGAAAAATAAGCAGAGCAGAATCCGTATGTTTCTCAAACTATTGGTAGTCATGGCTATGTTTCAAGATTACAAAGATAAAAAAAGTCGGCTTATGAAGCACGACTTTTCTATCTGTTAAAGGCAGTTATTTATCATTCAGCTGATAAAAAGTGGCATCTTGACTTAATTTTGGGCTTTTATGAATGATATTCAGACGAATGTTTGTATATAAAGCTTTACTTTTGCGATGAATCTGACATTATAAACATATCATTACCATGAAAGCAATATTTGCATTATTTTTATTGTTTGCTATTTTATCATTAAAACTCTCTGTGGTCTTTGCGCAGGAAAACATATTCACCGTCTGGCAGCCGGATTATCAGAAAAGCCCTTATACGGGAATGACTCGTCAGCACTGGATACAGGCAGGCGAGTATTTATTAAAAGGTGCATTTAACTATATACATACATTAGACGATCAAATGTATTTTCCGAAACAGCTGGATAAAACATATCCGAGAAATACGGGAGAAATTCCGGTAGCAAAGCTGGAAGGTCTGGCACGGACTCTATTTGTAGCTGCTCCTCTTTTGAAAGATAATCCAGAACTGGAGATGAACGGGATAAAAGTGGCAGACTATTATCGTTATCAACTGATAAATATCTCTAACCCTGAAAGTAGGAGCTATATTCCGCATCGTACGGGAGGTCCCAGTCAGACATTGTTGGAACTGGGCTCTTTGGCAATCTCGATGAAAGCTGCACAGGAAGTGTTATGGAATCCTCTCACTAAGAAACAGAAAGATTCACTGGCTGCTACCATGTTGAGTTATGGAGAGGGACCGACTATTGGTTCCAACTGGATGTTTTTCAATGTCTTTATCTTGAGTTTTCTGAAAGATCAGGGATATGCCGTGAATGAAAGCTATCTGGAGTCGAACCTGCAAAAACTTCTCGCACGCTATCGGGGCGAAGGCTGGTACAATGACGCTCCGGCTTATGACTATTATAGTGCGTGGGCTTATCAGACTTACGGACCTATTTGGGCGGAAATGTTCGGGAAGAAACAATACCCTCAATATGCAAGGCAGTTTATGGAAAATCAGCATGACATGGTTGATAATTATCCATTTCTGTTCAGCCGTGATGGCAGGATGAATATGTGGGGACGGAGTATTTGTTATCGTTTTGCCGTTACTGCTCCTTTGTCTTTGTATGAATATGACAAAAGTGGTAATGTGAATTATGGATGGATGAGAAGGATAGCTTCTTCTACGTTGTTGCAATTTTTAGAACGTCCGGAATTTCTGGAAGATGGTGTTCCGACAATGGGTTTCTACGGACCTTTTGCTCCTGCTGTTCAGATTTATAGTTGCCGGGGTAGTGTTTATTGGTGCGGAAAAGCTTTTCTTAGTTTGTTGTTGCCGGAAAACTCTAACTATTGGTCGGCTACAGAAAATAACGGTCCTTGGGAGAAAGAACTGAAAAAAGGGGAAGTGTATAATAAGTTCCAGCAGGGAACTAATCTATTGATAACCAATTACCCGAATTGTGGCGGATCTGAAATGCGTTCATGGTGTCATGAGACTGTGGCAAAAGATTGGCAGAAATTCCGGAGTACCGAAAATTATAATAAACTGGCTTACCATACAGAGTTCCCCTGGATGGCAGATGGGAAGAATGGGGAGATTTCCATGAATTATGGAACAAGGAATAAAAAAGGGGAATGGGAAGTGTTGCGGTTGTATACGTTCAAAAGTTTCGAAAATGGAATTTATCGTCGTGACGCTGTGCTCGAAACGGATAGCACTGTGAAGTATCAGTTGGCGGATGTTCCGCTGCCGGATGGAATCTTGCGGATAGATAAAGTTTCCGTTTCAGAGCCGACGGAGATCTGTTTGGGACATTATTCCCTGCCTCGTCTGGATTCCGATATAAAGGAAACAGGTTGTAAGGTGGGTAAACAGAATATTCCGGTACTCTCTAACGGAAAATATGAATTGGCAATGATACCATTGACAGGTTGGGAGAAAACATATACGGTATATCCGGAGGGAGTGCATCCTGTAAGTGAGAAATGTGCATTAAATATGGTTTCCGATCAGTTATCCGGTGAAAAAATATATGTGACACTTCAATTATGGAAGAAGAATGAGAAAAGAGGTTTTACTTCAAAAGAGCTGACACCGGTGAAATCTGTCCATGTGTCAGAGGATAAGAAACAGGTGACGGTTTGTTTATCAAACGGTGAAATAAAAACTATTTCGTTTGAGTAATGAATCCCATTCAAGTAACTGATATTTAATTAAGAAACATATTGCTATCATGAAAGAGAAGATTGTTTGGATTTTTGTCGTTTTATATCTGTGTAGCTTTCATTTGAATGCCCAAAATGTAGAAAATAATCCTACTGGCGGCGGGTATCAAGTTGCAGCTGAAGGAGCTTGGTGTTGGTTTGCCGATCCGAGAGCCTTGCATTATGAAAACAAGGAGGGAACTATAAATAAGACATATATCGGTTACATCGATATTCATGGTAATATAAAGGCGATGCAGTATGACTTTCAAAAGAAGGAACAGGAAGAAGTATTGATCCGTTCGTATTTTCAGCCGGACGATCATAACAATCCCACTTTTCTTGTATTGCCCGATGAAAGAATCATGATTTTCTATTCAAGACATACGGATGAACCTTGTTTTTATTACAGAGTCTCCCGAATACCGGGGGATATTACTACTTTAGGTGAAGAAAAGAGGATTGAAACAAAAAATAATACGACTTATCCTTCTCCGTTTATTCTGTCGGATGATCCTGAACATATTTATTTATGCTGGCGTGGAATCGGTTGGCATCCGACTATTGCCAAGCTTTCATTACCGGACGACAAAGATGAGGTGGATGTAGTATGGGGACCGTATCAAATCGTACAATCTACCGGCGCCCGTCCGTATGCGAAATACATGTCTAACGGGAAAGATAAGATTTATTTGACTTACACCACGGGACATCCGGATAATGAACTTCCCAACTTCCTTTATTTTAATTATATCGATATCAAAACATTGCAGTTGACTGATGTCAGGGGAACCGTACTTTCTACTATTGCCGACGGCACATTTAAGGTGAACAAGACAGGTGATTATGCGAAACAATACCCGTCTACGGTAGTGGATAATCCTTCTGAACGTGACTGGGTATGGCAAATAGCTTCGGACAGGAACGGAAATCCGGTGATAGCAATGGTACGTATCAGCGATAATAAAGAATCTCATGATTATTACTATGCAAAATGGAACGGACACGAGTGGAAAAAGACTTTTCTTATTAATGCCGGTGGACATTTTCATCAGACGCCGAATTTAGAAAAGTGTTATAGTGCCGGTATGGCTATCGATCCGTCGAATGTTAATGAGGTATATTGCTCATTACTGGTAGAGGGAAAATATGGTAAGGTGTATGAGATTGTAAGATTTATCATGAGTGAAGATGGAGAGGTTATTTCTAAGGAGGCAGTCACAAAAGACTCGCAACTGAATAATGTCCGTCCTTATATGATACCGGCTTCAGAGGGTACCCCATTGCGGCTGACTTGGATGTATGGCAACTATTATGATTGGATTGTCAGTTTACAACATCCACAAGAGGTTGTGTCAAAACGTTGGCACAACCTCTTTTATATTTTACAGTTCTGC